>JANXEM010000021.1 GCA_025058435.1 Candidatus Caldarchaeum sp. | reverse complement strand
GCCAGCAAAGTGTTTGCGGCCACCGCTTGGTGCAGAGACCCGGCACTGCTGCCGGGCGACCGAGGGCCTTACTGGTTCCTCGAATTCAGCACCATGTCCGACGAAATGAGCTTCCACTGCATGACCCTCCTCTACGAAAAGATGAGAAAACACGGAAGAACTAAGGTTCTTCACACGCAGTCGTCGAAGACCATCGCCCCTGACTCGACGGCTCTAATTAACCAAGGGATTGCGATTGCTTGGAGACGATATCCGGGGATGCTGCATCTCGGACATTACTGGGGTGAATGGGCTTATCCCGGCGGTAGGAAAGCTGGTGAAGATGCCTTAGCGGTGCGCAGAGACTATGAAGCGGTCTGGGGCCACAACGACGACCAAGCCATGGGAACAGTATCCGTCTTCAAGGAACGCGGCATCAACATCGGGCCTTTCGCCGCCGCTCGAGACGCCATCGTAGCATGCGTCGAGCAGGTCATCAGGGGCGAATGGTTCATCACATCGTTGACGGAGTTCCAGTATTTCGGCGGAAAGCGAGTTGCTGAAATCTACGACGCCGTAACGGGAACTTCCTACCCGCTCCGGGACGAAATGGTTCAATCTCCGTGGGTAACCACCGTGCTGAACCTTTCGACTCCAAAAATCAAGGAGGAGAACGAGGAGCTCATCAAGAACTCAGGCCTCGTCTGGCACCCCAACTTCGTGGCAGTCGACGCAGGCAAGCTCCTTGACTTCCTCAAAATCAGCGAAGTCTACCCAACACGCACCTATCCCTACGACTTCAGAACACTTTCGGTAAGCAAGTCAAGGGAGCTGAACCTCACCTACGACAGACGCGCGAAAAACTACCTCACCGCCAACGACTTCTACTACGTCCCGATGATGCGCAGGATGAAAGTCGCCGACGACCGGACCAAAGGCCAGAACCTCGAATCCTTCCGGAAACAGTTCGGCCTGACGATGAAATACTTCTTGGAACTCAACTGGGACACGTGGGCCGACAACGAAGCCAAGCTCAAAGCCGCGGAAGCCGAAGGCCTCAAGCTCGACCCAATCTGGGGCGCAGTCGACTGACAACGGCTATTTATACAACATCCCCTCCTTATTTTTTGGGTTTCAAGCTTGTCGGTAGGCGGCGAAGTTTTATTAGAGGCGCGTAACATTTCAAAGATTTTTGATTCAACCGTTAAAGCTCTCGACCGCGTTACCGTGGAAGTTCGCGAAGATGAAATTTTAGCCGTCGTGGGTGAAAACGGTGCCGGCAAGTCAACGCTGATGAAAATCCTCGTCGGCATACATCAGCCCGACGAAGGCGAGCTTTATCACATGGGACAAAAAATTCCGTTCCCGAGAAACCCGTTAGAAGCCCTGAAACGCGGCATATCTATAGTTTATCAGGAAAGAGGCGTCATACCGCATCTCAAAGTTTATCGCTTCATCTTCCTCGGACTCGAAGACAGGTTCACGAGGCTGGGAAGGCTCCAGCTCAACAAAATCATCGGCCTTGCAAAATCGGTCTTCGACGAACTGGGAATAAAATGCGACCTGGGTAGCTACATGAACGAACTGCCTCTTCCAACTCAGAAAATGGTGGAAATCGCCAGAGCAATTCTCAGCATCCGTCTATCGGTTGGAGACGGAGAATCGTCAAAGGTCACTCCGATAATCATTTTGGACGAGCCCACGGCGCCGTTGTCGATAGAGGAGAGGGACGAGCTTTTCAAATACCTCCTCGAACTGAAAAAACATAATTCGTTTATCTTTGTTTCCCACATTATTCCGGAGGTGATGAGGTTCAGCGACCGTGTCTACGTTCTGAGGGATGGGAAGGTTGCGGCGTTCCATGATTTGAAGAAGCAGGAAATAACGGAGGAACTTTTGTTCAAAGAAATAGTTGGCCGGGAATCCTACTACGAACTATTGACACGTGTGGAGCATCGTCTCGTGGAACCGGAGAAAAGGAAGGTCGTTCTGTCGGTTAGAAATTTGGCGAAAAAAGGTTTCTACAAAGATGTTTCCTTTGATGTTCATGAAGGTGAATGTGTTGGTTTGTTCGGGCCGACTGGGTGCGGAAAAAGTGAAATCGCCAAAACTCTTTACGGCGAAGTTGTTCCAGACGGTGGACAGATAACCGCTGAAAAGAAGCCCGTGAAGCTGAAAAGCGGCCCGCACAAGCGTCTCAAACTACATATCGGATACTTTTCCGGTGAAACGGGAAAAGAATTATTCCTCTACTGGCCCATACGCAAAAACGTGTCGATAATCAATTTCGAGAAGGTAAGCAGTAAACCGTTGAAGCTCTTCCGCATCATCAACCTCAAGGCGGAAAAAAACCTCGCCGAAAAAATCGTCAAAACACTTAACATCAGGGCCCCGAACGTGGAAACCGAATGCTATTCCCTGAGCGGCGGAAACAAGCAAAAAGTTTCCGTCGGCAAATGGCTTGAAAGAAGTCCGAAACTTCTGATTCTCGAAGACCCCACCATAGGAATAGACGTGGGTGCACGCGAAGACAT
>JANXEM010000046.1 GCA_025058435.1 Candidatus Caldarchaeum sp. | reverse complement strand
AACTTTACATACACCTGCTCGAAGAATGGGAGAAAACCCAAAAATTGTCTGCGGGGGGTGGGATTTGAACCCACGAACCCCTTCGGGACAGGAGCTTGCTGACGCGAGGGCTGCGCGTTCTCAGTCCTGCGCCGGTTGTTTTCCACGGCTTCCGCCGCGGGATTTGACCAGGCTTGGCGACCCCCGCAGTTGGGAAAGATGAGTTGTTGCTTTTTAGTTTTATCGGGGAAGCAGCGTGATTATCCGCTGGTCTTCGAGGAGGCGTTGTAGCTTGGCTGGTGTGGCCGATATGTCGGCGCCGTATACCGCGGTTGCTTGTGTGATGTTTTTTTCGCCTTCGTTCATCAGCCATTCTCTTTCGGTTCTTGATTTGTCGAAGTAGCCGTACCATTTGACGAGCTGGACGTCGTATGTTCTCAGGGCTGTGATGAGTTCTTCGGGCGGTAGCGGGTCTTTCAAAGCCGCGTAGGCTACGGCCGGCGTGTTGGGGGAAGTGCTTTGTCTCTGCTGTATCCAAGCGGCTTCTGCTCTGTATTCTCTGCCGTAGCCGATTCTGCCTTTGAGGCCTGTTGCGTACACGGTTCCGTCGGGGTCGACTTCGATGGCGAGTTCCGGTAATGTGTTGGTTGGGTAGGGCTGTAGCGCGGCGGGGCCTCTCACGGACACGCCGGTGTCGGCGTTGTAGATGCTTCCATGGCATGGGCACTGGAATTCGCGTTTTTCGGGGATGTAGTCGTAGAGGCACCAGAGGTGGACGCAGACTTTGCTGAAGGCTTTGAGGTCGCCGGACGGAAGATGGACGAGGATGTATTGTCTGAAGGGGTCGGAGTCGACGGTCGGGTCGCCGGTGGCTGGAAACGGAAACGTCAGCTTCGAGTTGACGGGGAAATCTTTCAAGTTGATTATCCTCTGCCTGATCTGGCCGGCGGCTGCTTCGGGCCTGAATAGATATCCTCCCCATGAAAGGAATGGGGCGAGTGTCGCGAGAAGGGATGTGCCGAGAACTGCTTTGAGAAGTGTTCTCCGTCGTCCGGCCATGTTGAGACGCCTCGGTCTGCTGCTTAATAGTTTTTTCCTAACTTAAGTTTGTCGGATGTTGGGGTGGAAATGGTTAATTTCCGGCGTGGTTGCTTGGTGTCCGTAGAAGCGTTTGAAGGCTGCTGCGAAGAATTTGAAGGAGGTGGGGGAAGCTGTATCGATTTTTGACGAGGCCCGGGCTTTGGGTGCTTTGGATGAAGGGTTTACGGTCTTTACGCGGAATCATCGGGCGGCTGTCGGTCGTCTGAAGCCCGTCAAATCGGGTGGTCTCTGGTTTGTGGTCATCGTGTATCCCCGTCAGAGCGCGACGACTTCGCCGTTGCTGATTCTTACGACGGGGTTGTCTGTTGTGGAAGGCATCGCAAAGACCACGGGCCTTCAGCCGCTGCTGCGTTGGCCCGGCGAAATCTCTCTTCACGGCAACGTTGTGGCTTCGGTTTCGGTTGAGATGGAGGTTGTGAACGATGTCGTCGCCCGCGCCTTCGCCGGTTCGGGGATATACGTGAACGTTGGTCGGGAGGAGTTCGGTGAAACGGGACACGGCGGTTCTTCGCTGGCTTTGGAGACCGGGGATCCGGTGGACGAGTCAGTTCTACTGGAAAACATTATCCAATCTTTTGCGAAAAATTACCAGCTCTACAAGGAGGGATGGCGTGCGGAGCTTCTCGACAGGATACGCGATGTGCTGGAATACGTCAGAACGGTTGTCTCCGTCAACCTGTCGCATGGAACGCAGTTGATTGGTTTTCTCGAAGGCTTTGACGAGCTGGGCCGCATGGTTCTACGGGTTGAGCAGGAGAGGATTCCGTTGGCTCCGGCTGACGTCGAATCGATTTCGCTGTTTTAGAAATGTTTTTGAGCCGCTGGTTGCACGTTTTTGCATGCTTCAGCCACAGCATTTGAAAACCCGTGATATTGCGAAGCGCGTGGTTGCGGCCGGCGACCCGGCCCGTGTTGTCCAGCTTTCGAAGATGCTTGACAGCCCGCGTCTGGTCAACGAAAACCGTGGGTTCATAGCGTATACCGGAAGTTTCCGCGGAGAACCCGTCACCGTCATCTGCCACGGCGTCGGCGGGCCTTCGTCGGCCATCGTGTTTGAGGAGGTGGCCATGCTGGGAGCTAAGCTGATTATCCGGTTGGGTACATGCGGTGCTTTCGTGAAGGGGATGAAGAACGGTGAAATCGTGATTCCGACGGCCGCGGCGTACATCGGTGGAACGCTTCAGCAATATGTTCCCGACACCCATCTTACGCCCGCGCCGAGCTACGAAGTTGTTTCAACACTCGTAGAAGAGTTCAAGAACAACGGGTTGAAAACCTATCTGGGCCCCGTTTTCTCGAGCGACGCCTTCTACGCCGAAGACCCGGAATTTGCCGCAAAATGGAGCAGGCGGGGGTACATCGCCGTCGAAATGGAATGCGCGACGCTTTTCGGGCTGGGGATGCTGCGGAACCTGAAAACAGGCTCGGCGTTGCTTATCAGCGACAACTTGGCGGAAATGACTCCGATGGTTGACGCCGAATATCTCAAGCCTTTCGTGGAAAAAGCCGGGAAAGCGGTTTTGTCGGCGGCCGTGAAGGTGCCTCTCGAATAATTTTTCCCTTTTTTCTGCATCCAGTTTTTACCGACGGCAAGGTTTATTTTGTGAGGAGAGACGGAGAAGGGAGACGAATTGTTTTTGCGTCTGGGTTATGGGTTGCTACGGAAACTTCCACCCGAAACCGCCCACGACTTGGGCCTCAAGCTTCTCCCCATTTCTCCCTACCGGATGAACTACGCCGAAGAATGTTTCACCGTCGACACCAAGTTCGGCCGTCTCAAAAACCCCGTCGGACTCGCCGCCGGCTTCGACAAACACGGCACACATGTCAAGGATTTGACGAAGCTGGGTTTCGGATACATCGTGGCCGGGTCTGTGACGCGGAATTTCAGGAAAGGTTCTCCGAAGCCGCGGATTGTTCGCCGGGAGCGGGAAGCTGCTCTGGTCAACGCGATGGGGTTTCCGAACCCCGGCCTCGAACAGTTCCTCAAAAACATCGAGGAAAACAGGCCTTCGGAGACGCCGGTCGTCGTCAGCGTCGCGGATGAAAAACCCGAAAACCTTGTTGAATGCTACGCGGCGGTCCAGAAAAACGCGGCCGCCGTCGAAATCAACATCAGCTCACCCAACACGCCCCAGCTACGCCACTACTTCGAGCCATCCGTATTCCGGAACACGGCGGCATCGCTCGCGGCCGTCAAAACCAAGCCAACCTACCTCAAAACTCCACCATACGCGACGCAGGATGACAGAGAAGCGGTAAACAGGGTTGTGAAGATTTGGTACGAAAACGGGTTTGACGGAGTGACTGCGGTCAACGCGTTACTCGTCGACGAGCCGAAAGTGGCGGTCGGCAGGGGTGGGTTGAGCGGTCGGCCGCTTTTCCCGTACATGCTGAAATGTGTTGGGGATGTGCGGGAACTGGTCGACGAAGGGTTTGAGGTTCACGCAGTCGGAGGTATTTCGACCGGCTCCGATGTCTTTGAAGCGTTCCGTAACGGGGCCAAAACCGTCCAAATCTACACGGCCTTGGTCTACCGAGGCCCGTCCGTTGTTGAAGAAATTCTCCGCGAGTTGAAGGAAATCATGTTGAAGCGGGGTTTTGATTCGGTGGAGCAGATTAGAAGCCGGCGGTGAAAAAGGTTTCGGGATAATCCGAATTTTTGGTTCACGGTTTGGACGGCGCGTGTCTTTCAATATGTCTTTATACCGCTGAGGGGGTTGCGGATGCATGCGGGCGCAGCTGGCGGTCTCCAGCCTCATCGTCTTTGGGCTGATTTTGATTGGGCTGGGGTTTACGCGGCTGCCGTACGTTTTGAGCTACGACGAGACGGTCGCGGTTCAGACTTCGCGGATGAGAACCGTTGAAGAGCTGGAGGTCGTCGTCAAGACCTCCACGCTGGAAAGGCCCGCACCCGTTCAAACAACCGTCGCAACCACTTTCTACATCACCGAAACAACGCAGTCGACGGCGACGGGACGACGAACCTTAGCAGAATTCGTAAACAGGTCTCTGAACGGTGGAACCGCCCTCGCCGCGGGGCCCTTCGACGTCGAAGGAACTTCCAGTCTGGAAGTTGTTTGGCGGTCGAATTCGGCGGTGAACATCTTTCTGGCCTTCGACGACTACGGCAACGTCAGCTCTTGGATGCTTCTGGGTAGGGGGGTGACCGGCTCGGCCGTGATGCCTTTCGGCAGGGATTCAACCGTCTACGTTATAGTCATGGCGGGGCCATCGCCAGCCAACTTTTCGCTGACCGCCGCAAAAACCGGTCTCGAAACAATTACCACCACAAGAACGTTGACCTCAACAGCTGTCAAAACCACAACCTACACCACAACATCCTACATCACCTCAGAAACAACCTACACATCGACCCAGACAACCCAAAGGCCAGAGTTCTACGTAGTCACCTACGTCGCCGCCGTCACCGAAACAAGATATCCCGACCTCAGCTTCATGACTTTGATGGGCAGTTTCATCGTCTTCGTCGGAATTTTGCTGATGGTTCTTCTGCTGAAAACTTTGGCGAAGCCACCCCAATAAAATTTAAATCCGGTCCGGGCCTTCCACCGTTCGTTGACGTCATTTGACGGCGTAACCCGGGAAATAGCAGAATTTGCATCGGGCCGCATAGTGTTGGACGAAGATGTTTTGCACGAAGTTCGGAGGCGTGTGCTGGATAGTGTTGGATGTTTTTTCGGTGCGTGGGATGAGGAGGCTGTTGTTGCGGCGAGAAAAGCTGTTTCGAAACATGTCGCCAAATCTGATGGGTCTTCTCTCTGGGGGACGAATCTGAAGACGTCTCCCGACTGGGCTGGATTCGTCAACGGCGTCGGAGTAAGAGCTCTCGACTTCAACGACACCTATCTTTCGAAGGAGCCGCTTCATCCCAGCGACATGATACCAGCCATCATCGCCGTCGGAGAGGCCTACGGGGCCGATGGGAAAGAGGTCGCCGAAGCCATCGCCGTAGGATACGAAGTGGGTTGCAGGCTCTGCGACGCCGCGACCTTAAGGAAACGCGGCTGGGACCACGTCAACTTCACGATGATAGGTGCCGTCGCGGGAATAAGCAGGTTGATGAACCTCGATTACGAGAAGACCGCGAACGCGGTTTCGCTCGCTGTCGTGCCGCACGCGGCCATGAGGCAGACCCGTGCCGGCGAGCTTTCGATGTGGAAGGGAGCCGCCGCGGCCAACGCCTGCCGGAACGCGGTGTCCGCTTGTATGCTCGCCGAGTCGGGGATG
>JANXEM010000055.1 GCA_025058435.1 Candidatus Caldarchaeum sp. | reverse complement strand
CGTAGCTGCGTCCGGAGGTGGGCTGCCCGCCGGCGATTTGCTGATGAGAACGATGGTGTTTGCCGGGCTGCCTATCGAGAAGTTCGGCTCAGAAGAGGTGAAAAATGCATACCTGCCGAAGCTGGTGGAAGGAAAGCTGATTTGTTCCTTCGCCCACACGGAGCCCAACGCCGGCGTCAACACCTTCGACATCCAAACATACGCTCAAAAGGAAGGAGATGGATACAGAATTAACGGGCAAAAGATATGGATAACCCTTGCCCACATGGCTGACATCATCGTGGTCGTGGCGAGGACAACGCCGCGGGAAAAAATAAGGAAGAAATCCGAAGGCCTTACTCTCCTTTTGGTTGATGCAAAGCAAAATGGAGTTAAAACCTCCAAGATATATGGAATGGCGTTAAGGCCTCTTTCAAGCAACTTAGTCTATTTCGAGGATGTGTGGGTTCCAGAATCGCATGTTCTCGGAGTCGTTGATCGGGG
This sequence comes from Candidatus Caldarchaeum sp., assembly GCA_025058435.1. The sequence goes on along the minus strand of JANXEM010000055.1, from coordinate 7,045 downwards.
TTGGGAAGCTTTGTCGGCTCTTCTCAACGCCGAAAGGGTTTGTACGGCGTCCATTTCGCTTGGATGTGGTGAATTTCTCCTCGAAAGAGCTGTGGACTATGCATCCAACAGAAGGGTTTTCGGAAGGCCGATAGGAAGCAATCAAGCGATTCAGTTTCCTCTCGCCGAAGTCAAAGCTGAGCTGGAGACAGCTAAGCTGATGACGCAGAAGGCGGCGTGGCTGTTCGACACGGGCAAGGACTGTGCTTTCGAAGCCAACGTGGCCGCTTTGACGGCCGCGAGGGCTGCCTTCAAGGCCGCAGACCGAGCGGTTCAAACCTTTGGAGGCAACGGGTTCGCTGAAGACAACGACATCGAACGATTTTTCCGCGACACACGGCTTTTCAAAACCGCGCCCGTTCCCGAAGAAATGGTCCTCAACTACATAGGAACCCGGATCCTCAACATGCCGCGGAGCTTCTGACCTTTTTCGTATCTTTATATGGTGATTATGAGGGGAAATTGTTAATGACCCAACGTCTGGTCGGGTTGCCGGTCAAAACCAAAGAAGGTTTTCGTCATGTCAGAGGCCGCGGCAGGTTCGTTGACGATATCTCGCTTCCCAAAACTTCCTATGTTGTTTTTCTCCGGTCGCCGTATCCACACGCCATCATCAAGTCAATCGACGTTTCTCGGGCCCAGCAGGCGGCTGGAGTTCACGGAGTGTACACCGGCGCCGACGTCGCGGCGGTAACAAAGCCCTTTCCACAGCTGACGGTTCCTCCCGCATCCCGTGTAGTGGATTATTCTATGGCCGTCAGAAAAGTCCGGTTCGTCGGCGAGCCAGTTGCGGCGGTCGTCGCCGACAGCTTCTACCACGCAAGAGACGCCGTGGAACTTATCGAAGCCGACTACGAACCCCTCAAACCTGTCACCAACCCTCTGGAAGTTCTGGAAGGAAATACTCCACTCATCCATGAAGAGGCGGGAACCAATATAGCTGCAACAGTGGACTATAATTACGGCGATTACGACAGTGCCGCGGCGAAAGCAGACCGAATAATTCGGGCTAAACTGACTTTTCACAGGTTCAGCTCGACACCGCTCGAACCAAACGCAGTCCTCGCATCCTACGACGAAAGCACGGGATACACCATTTTCTGCAACAACCAGATGCCCATGTTCCTTTCGCCGTCGATAATCCGGGCCCTCGACACCGAAATGAGCCGCGTGAGATTCGTTACACAGGACATAGGCGGAGGCTTCGGCGTCAAAATACTCAACTACACCTACATGGTTTTGGTCGCCGCCCTTTCGAAACTCGCCAGAAGGCCCGTCAAATGGATTGAAACCAGAACCGAACACATGATCGCCAGCTCTCACGGCGCAGACAGGCATTTCTCCGTCGAAGCAGCTGTTAAAAACGACGGAACCCTACTCGGTCTAAACGTAGTGTCTGTCGACGACATAGGGGCCTACGCCCGCCACGAGCCTGCGGGGCTGACTGTCTGGGCCCAGGTCGCTTCCGGGTGTTGCAAATTCAAACATCTACGCCAGAAAATGTACGCAGTGTTCACCAACAAATGTCCAGCTGGGCCAAACAGGGGATTTTCACGGGCGCCCCACCAGTTTATGATAGAACGAATGCTGGACAGGATTGCGAAGCAGCTGGGTAAAGACCCCGTGGAAATCCGCAAAATCAACTATGTTTCCCGCGATGAACAGCCTTACACGACTTTGAACGGCTGCGTTTACGACGGCGGCGATTATTATGGGGCTTTGGAGAAGGCCGCCTCTTTGGTTGATTATTGGGGCTGGAGACAGAAGCAGCCCGAGCTTCGGGAGCGTGGAAGGTTGGTCGGCGTGGGTGTCGGGGTCACTATCGACTCAGGCGCGGCCAACTTTGGTCAGGTGAGGATGCTCAACCCCGCTTTGCCCAACGTTGGGACAAGCGAGGCGGCGTCCGTGCAGATGACACCGGACGGAAACATAGTGGTCAAGCTCGGCACGATACCGCAAGGCCAGTCACACGAAACAATAGCATCACAGATAGTCGCCGACGTCCTTGGAATAGACTACGAGGACGTATTGGTCGCGACAGGGTTTGACTCGAGCTCCCATCCCTACACCCTCCATTCAGGGACATACGCAAGCCGTTTTGCGGGAACGGGGATGGTGGCAATCCAAAACGCAGCATTCCGCCTCAAAGACATGGTCGCTTCCATCGCGGCGAAAATTCTCGAAGCCCGCAAAGAGGACATAGTGGTGGAAGGAGGCGCCGCCTACGTCCGAGACGCACCCGAAAGAAAGGTCTCCTTCAAAAGAATAGCGAGAACAGCCTACGCGAACCCCTTCGAGCTACCCGAAGGGATGGAACCGGGGCTAACGGCTCATGCGGTCTTCAGCCCGAAATTTGAGCCGCCCGACCAAAACAAAGTCGGCAACCTAACCCTCACCTACTCCTACCAAGCCCACGCCGTGGTCGTGGAAGTCGACCCCGAAAGCGGCGCGGTCAAAATCATAGACTACGCCATCGTCGACGACTGCGGCCGTGTCATAAACCCCGCTATCGTGGATGGGCAGGTTCACGGAGCGGCGTATCATGGCGTCGGAGCCGTCCTTTATGAAAACTTCGAATACGACGAAGACGGAAGGTTGCTCACTTCTTCGTTCATGGATTATTTGACGCCGACCGCTTTGGACACGCCCGGCTTCAAATGCGAAAGGATCAGCATTCCATCGCCTTTTACGCCTCTGGGAGCCAAAGGAGTCGGAGAAGGATGCGGCGCACCCATTCCCGCCATAGTCGCCGCCGTCGAAGACGCCGTCAAACATCTCGACGGGGAAATCAACCTTTCCCACATCAAACCCGAAACCGTCTACCGCATCATATCAAAATCATCCCGCAACAAATAACCGCGAAGACCAGGGTTATATAACGGAAATTCGACTGTTGTTAACGTGCGACGGTCGCGAGTGGGAATTAACGGCATGGGCCGCATCGGACGCCTATTCCTACGGGCCTGCCTCGAACATCCTCTATACGGGGACGCCTTCGAAATAGCTGCCTTCAACGACGTCTCTGACGCTAAGACAACAACTCACCTGATTAAGTACGATTCGGTTCACGGCAAACTGGCTCAAGACGTCAAGGTGTCGGAATCCGGGGCGGTCAAGATAGGTGATAAGGAGTTTCAATATTTCATGGTGTCGAAGCCGTCTGACATCCCATGGGATTCGGCGGATGTGGATGTGGTGGTTGAATCGACGGGGTTGTTCACGGACAGGAAAAACGCCGCGGGCCACCTAAGCCATGGAGTCGAACGAGTTATCATTTCCGCGCCATCCAAAGACGCCGACGTAACCATAGTTCCCGGAGTCAACGAAACGATGTACGACCCTTCCAAGCACACGGTCATCTCCGGAGCATCCTGCACCACAAACTGCTTGGCACCGATGGTCAAAATCCTCCTCGACAACTTCGGCCTCGTTAAGGGATACATGACCACAGTCCACGCATACACCAACGACCAACGCCTCCTCGACCTTTACCACAAAGACTTGAGGAGGGCAAGGGCCGCGTCACTTTCTGTCATTCCGACCACAACCGGCGCCGCCACTGCCCTTCACCAAGTCATTCCTCAAGTTAAGGGAAAGCTGCACGGCATCGCCCTACGGGTTCCGGTGCCGAACGGCTCCCTGACAGACCTTTCAGCAATTCTGGAAACTCCCGCATCGCTGGAACAGGTAAACGAAGCTTTCCGAGAGGAAGCTTCCGGCCGCCTGAAAGGAATAGTCGAATACAACGAAGACCCGATAGTTTCGGCCGACATCATCGGCAACCCGCATTCATGCATATTCGACGCAACCCAAACCCTCGTGTTAGGGGATAAAAACGAATTCGTCAAAGTTTTCGGATGGTATGATAACGAATGGGGATACAGCAACAGGCTTGTCGACCTCGTTTTGCTGGTATCCGGACATGCGAGGAAGAGATGAGATAAGTTTTAGAACGGTCGATGAGCTGGATGCGGCCGGCAAACGTGTCGCTGTAAGAGTTGACCTGAATTCGTCGATAGACCCTGCGACGGGTAGCGTGTTTGTGAACGAGAGGTTTCGGGCTCACGCAGTCACTGTCCGTGAACTTCTGAACAGGGGAGGGAAAATCGTCGTTCTCGCCCATCAAGGCAGGCGAGGCGACCCAGACTTTACCGACCTGAGTCAGCATGCAAAGATTTTCTCAAGCTTCGTAGGCCGGGAGGTCAGGTTTGTTCCCGACGTAGTCGGACTTGAAGCCGTCGAAGCCATCAAAGGCCTTTCCAACGGCCAAGCGATACTCCTCGACAACGTCAGAAAAATCGAAGACGAAGACGTTGACAAACCTCCGGAAAAACACGCGACCAGCACCATTCCTAAAACCCTTTCGCCGCATCTTGACGCTTTCGTCCTCGACGCATTTTCCGTGGCTCATCGCTCCCATTCATCGATAGTGGGCTTCGCCAAGCTGCTTCCCACGTATGCTGGAAGAGTCATGGAGAGGGAGGTTTCTGCGTTGAACAGGATAGGTGTTGCGGAAAAAATAGTCTTGATTCTGGGCGGCAACAAGCCTCAAGAATGTGCGAAGATGTTGGAGAAGTTTTTCAGAGACAAGCCCGAGGCTGTGGAACAGATACTGACGGGCGGCATCTTGGGCCAGCTGTTGACTAAAATTCAGGGCTACGACCTCGGCCCGGCCAGCGAGGAAATACTGGTGAAGAAGAAGCATCTCGACCTTCAGCCAAAACTCTACTCCATCCTCGAACGTGCTGGAAAACGGCTTGAAACGCCGCTTGATTTCGCCTATTTGGCGGTTGATGGGTCGAGGGTTGAAACACCGATCCAAGGCCTGCCATGTCCGGGACAGATACAGGACATCGGCACCAACACAATCAGACACTACCGTCGGATGATCGAAGCCATGAGTTCAGATACATGCGTGATTGTTAAGGGCCCGGTCGGAGTATATGAGAAGCCGGCTTTCAGGAAGGGTACGGAGGCCCTTTATTCTTCGCTCCGTAGCTCAAAAGCCACGACCTTGATAGGCGGAGGCGATTCGGTGACAGCGATAGATTTGCTCGGGTTCCATGCCAGCGATTTCTCCTTCGTAAGCCTCGGCGGAGGAGCTTTCATACTCTATCTGTCGGGGGAAACGCTGCCGGGCCTTCAGGTGTTGACGGAAAACTGACAGACGCTGTGTAACAATAAATACACGCGATACAACGGACTGCTATGTCAAACTTTGATGTTTCAGTCTCAGGCTATGCCGAAACTCCTCTCAGCCGTGGACGCGTCGACAAGGGTGAAAAGAAGTTTTCGATCGAATACTACTATGCATGGGCGCTCAACCTGCTGTTAGAGCAGACCGGGTTAAGGCTTGAGGATTTGCGTGGTCAAGGGGTTGGGGTGACTGGGTCGGCTTATCCGAGAGCGGAAATCTGGTCCGCCGAAGTAATTCAAAATCTTGGACTCGAGCCGAAGCTGCTCGTCAGGGCCGACCACGGAGGAGCCAACGGGGCATCGCTACTCGTCTCCGGAGCGCTTGCAATCCATGCGGGATACGTTGACCATTTCCTCATTATAGGCGCGGACACGCCGATGAACATCGTCGGAGAGGGAGCGTTGACTTGGCGTTACGAGCTGGATTACTTGATGCCGGTGGGGATGATGGGGCCGAACAGCATGGCCGCTATGATGATGAGGCGGCAGATGCATGAATACGGGTACAAGCCCGAACACTACGGGAAGGTTTCGGTTTCACAGCGGGAAAACGCTTCGAAGAACCCCAACGCATACTTCAAAACACCTTTGAAGATGGAGGAATATCTCGCATCGCCTTTGATTTCCGACCCTTTGAAAATGCTTGACATCTGTCCTTTCGTCAACGGCGGGTTTGCCCTCCTTCTTTCACGGAAAAAGACGGCGGAAAAGATTACCGACAAACCAGTAAGGGTCGCGGGAATCGGTTCGTGGCACAACCTCGACGCATCCAAAACCATCAAAGACGTTACGACGACGGGGTTGAAGGTGGCGGTAAGGCAGGCCTTCGAATCCAGCGGAACAAAGATATCACAAATCGACCTCATCAACGTCTACGACGATTACACGCCCGTGGTTTTGATGCAGCTGGAAGACGCTGGGGTTTGCGGAAAAGGCGAAGCCGGAAAGTTTCTTGACGAAACCGACATAACCTACCAGGGTAACATGCCCATCAACACGGGCGGCGGCCTCCTTTCATACGGCCAAGCAGGTATGGCGGGCGGACTTCATCATCTCGTCGAAGCCGTCCGGCAAATGCGGGGAGAGGCGGGAGATAGACAGGTCAAAGACCTTCGATACGCCCTCGTAACCGCGCTGGGAGCGCTTGAGCACGGCGGAACATTCATCAACAACTACGCCGTCGTCTTTGGAGGTGATTAGAGATGAGCGAATACAAACGGCCGTTACCGCAGGTTAACGAATACAGTCAAGAGTTTTGGCAGGGCTGTAAACAGAACGTTTTGAAAGTCCAGCGATGCAAACGATGCGGTGGTCTTCAGTGGTATCCAAGGCCTTCGTGCATCAGATGCGGGTCGCTTGAGCTTGAATGGGTGAATTCCAAAGGCGCTGGGACGGTCTATTCATTCACGGTCATCCGGCGGGTCGTGGCCAACTCCCCCGACTTTCAAAGAGACATCCCCTTCGTCGTCGCTGAAGTCGACCTTGACGAAGGAGTGAGAGTTTACGCCAGAATCGAAGGAATAGCGCCGGAGCAGGTCAAGCCGGGAATGAAGGTCAAAGCGGCTTTTACGGAGGCCACTCCAGAAATAAGCCTCTACAAGTTCGTACCCCTTTGAAAAACAGCTATCCTTTCCGCGTGGGGTTCCAAGACACCGACTCGACGGGACGCGTCTATTTCCCAACCTACGTGAGATGGTTTGACATGGCGTTCATAGAGTTCCTCCGGGACAACGGAATAGTCTTCGACAAACAAGGCCGTATCGTAATCAACGGAAAGGCTTTGAACAAGACCTTCGTCATCGGCGAATAC
>JANXEM010000053.1 GCA_025058435.1 Candidatus Caldarchaeum sp. | reverse complement strand
GGGAATCATCCGAGAAGCTCACAAAGGTAAAGGCCTCGGGCTGAAGTTTCTCGACGAAATACGGCAGGCCTCTCTGCTTATCGTTGTCGCCGACGCATCGGGCGGAACCTTGGCGGACGGAACTCCTGCAGAACCTTTTTCTCACGACCCGGTTGAAGACGTTGAAATGGTTCTGGACGAATTCGACGCTTGGTTAGCTGAAATTATCGGCCGTGATTGGCCGAGGATTTCGAGAGCCGCCGAAGCTAAGCAGTTGTCTTTGACGGAGGAGTTGGCGAAGAAGCTTTCGGGGCTCGGCGTCGCCGAATATCACGTGGCGGAGGCGGTGTCGAACACGGGCCTCGACCGAAGCAAGCCGACGACGTGGACATCCGAAAACCTCTTCAAACTCGCGACGGAAATAAGGCGCATGACAAAACCTGTTATGGTTGCGGCGAACAAGGCCGACATCGACGGCTCGGAGAAAAACGTTGAAAAACTACGCCGGGCCAACTACGAAGTTATCCCGGTGTCCGCCGAAGCCGAACGCACCCTCCGACTCGCCGCCGCAAAAGGCCTCGTCAACTACATCCCCGGAGACCCCGACTTCACCATCGCAGACGAATCAAAGCTGACACAACCCCAAAAAAAAGCGCTCGCATACATCCGTGAAAAAGTGTTTACAAAATGGGGAGGAACCGGCGTTCAGCAACTAATCAATAAAGCGTATCTCGAGAAGCTCGGATACATACCGGTGTATCCGGTCGAAAACCCGCATTCTTTTTCAGACCACGACGGTAACGTTTTGCCCGACGTCTACTTGATGCCGAAGAATTCGACGGCCCGCGACCTTGCCTACAAAATACATACGGAGTTGGGCGAAGGGTTTCTCTACGCCGTGAACGCCTTGACGGGGATGAGGCTCGCCGACAACCAGCCCCTAAAACCCAACGATGTAATATCGATTGTCTCTGCCAAGAAACGCGGCTAAATTCCGTGTTTGAGATAGTGGCCGGGCTGTTTCCTCGAGCCGAAGCTTCGGATGCCTCTTTCCTCCAGTTGTTTCAACAGCGAACGGGCTGTTTGTTCGCTGATTTCTCCACGGCTCAAAAGGTAGTTTATCACTTCACGTCCCTGTTCATCTGTGTCGCATCTCCGCAGGAAATCCATCACCGTAGCAGTTTTGTCATCCGCCTCCTTTTCGCCGAAATTTTCCTCAGACCGAACACCGGAAATCTTCAAAGACATCCTTTTTTCCAGAAGTTCGCGGTAGAGGGCCGGAAATTTTTTCCGAAACTCTTCCACGGTCATCTCCACGCCTGATTCATCCCTGCGGTTGAACAGCGGAAACAGTCTGAAAAGTTCCCAACTTGATTATTTTACTTTTGTAGACGCCGACATGTCTCGGCAGAACTATTTTCTTGACGAGGTTGTAGATGTCGGAAGCCGTTTTTCCGATGACCAGTTCTTGGGCAAGCTGGTCGTGTGTTAGGTTCGAAGCCGCCTCATCCAACACCTGCTTCATGATTTTCCTTATCGCCTTGCGCTTAGCTGTTGAAATCCTCGACACGGTAAAGACTACTGGATAAACGCGGATGACGAACCCGTCTTTCGTCTTTACGTCGAAGATGTATTCGATTTTGTTCGTCCCTCTTTTGACGAGGCTCCGGAGGTATTCTCGTCCATATTCGTGGCCGTAGAAGATGGTGTTGCAGACGCTGTCTTTTACCTCAACTATCCGGAATTTGAGCTGCATGTACTGTTTGGAAAAATCATCTGTGAGGGCGTAAAGGCTCGTCCTCAAAACACGTCCGATGAGCTTGGACGGGTCGTCGGCCATCGTCGAACCCAGCCATCTGCCGCCAAAATACACCGGCGAATAGGTTTCGTAGGTCTTCTTCGGCTTCTTCTGTTCGGAAGCTTTTTTCGACAACCCGTTTGATCGTTGTTTCGCTCTCTATATATCTGTATGTTTGGGACGGTTGTTTTGGATGATTTTTTCCGAAACCGACGCCATCTTCAAGACATCGTCGACCGTGGCCAAAAATGAGGCAAACCCTCGGTGACAAACTATTTCCACTAAGACTTCGTTGCCGTCGTTTTTCGTCTCCACGTGCAGTCCTTCGGGCAAAGGCTTGTCGTCTGGCCTTAACGCGCGGGCCACGATGGCCGCTTCCTCGGGGTCTCTGAACCTAATCCTGACCAGCGACTTTATGACTGGGTTCAGCAAGCGATTCTCCCACCGCACGGTCAAAGTCGGCGAGAAACTTGATCATACGGTCGGCTGGAATTTCCGCTCCGGCCGCGATGTCGTGACCGCCTCCTTTTCCACCGTGAACCGCCCCAAGCTTTGACGCGATAGCTCCAAGGTTTAGGCCCCGGTCTACGAGATATTTCGAAGCTCTTGCGGAAACCTTGACGACCTTTCCTGCATTTGCCAAAGCGACGAGCGGTTTATCGCGCTTGAGCAGACCCGACGACGAAAGAACGGAGGCGATGGAGCTGACCTGCCTAAAGTCGATCACCTCTCCGCCCTTGAGGACGACGATGTGGTTCAGCTCCTCGAGCACGCCGGGCTGGGCCACGTAGTCCATGGCCCTCGCGATGCTCAAACGATATTCTTCCAGAACGCGTTGCGCCTCGTCCAAAACCTCAGACCTCGCCCCCATCGCCACCAACACACCGAGCCATCCTTTACCCGATTTGCCGCACGCATTCAACAACGTAGCATATTCCCTCGCATCCCGGAGATAAGTCCAAACAGCCTCCCTCGTCAAATCATAGGTCTTCCCAACCAGCTCGTCGGCTATCCCCGAAGGAAGGCCTTTAGAAACCAAATATTCGATAAGTCCGTTGTAAAGTTTCTTCTTTTCTTCTTCCGACAGGTCAGAGAGAGTCCGCCATGTTTCGCCGTCTTTGAGGGGAATTTGCATTTCGCGGAGGAACTGGAAGGACGCTTGCTCGTTTCCGCTGAGGCCCGGGATGTATGGACTGGTCGTTGACGAAAGCGCGACGTGAAGTGGCCTGAAGGTTCGGCCGTAGAGGATGATGTCGTCCTTCACTTCGAGGACGTTATTTTCTACTGCATCCGAAACGATCAATTCATTTAAGCCGTGAAGCCTTCGCTGGGAGTTCTTGTCCTGCAGGTCTCCCAGAGCTCCGACAACGGCGACTCCTGACAGCTCGACGTTGGCTCTGTTCAACGCCCTGCATGTAAGGTAGGTGACGCCGGATGCGCTAATTTCGCGTGCTCCGTCGAAGCCGTCGATATGTGGGTTGACGTGAACCCATTCCGCCGGGACTGAAGCTTCCGTCGGCTGGTGATGGTCGAGGATGACCACGGATTTGTCTTTAAGGAGAGATGTCAGTTCCGGTAGTGTTCCGCTGCCGGTATCGGTGAAGACGATGCATTTTGCTTCCACCATTCCTTGGTTGTATAGCTCGATGAAGTCGTCGATTCTGTTGAGGGAGCGGATGCGGAACCTCGCGTCTTCACGCCGTAAAGAGGCACCGATGATGCCCGCGGACGAAAGGGCGTCGGCGTCGTTGTGGGTGAAGACGTCGATGAACTCTCCTTCGCCGACCCACGTTCTAATTTTTTCCGCCGCCTTTTCCGCTCTCTTCAAAAAGCTTTGAAGGTTTCCGTGCATCTTTTTCTACCGGTCAGGCCTTGAGCGGGTCGTATTCGAGAGGAAGAAGGCCTTTTGATTTGTAGTATTTGACGAGCCGCCGCACCTTTGATTCGACGAGCTGGAGACGGTGGATGTTGTGTCCGTCTGATTTGTTTCTTTCCAAATGGAGACGCATTCTTCGGATTTTTTCCAGAAGATGCGAAAGGTCTTCTGGAACGGGGGGTCTCAGGTTGTTTTCGGCGAGAATTTGTAGAACGGTTTTCCCTGTGACGGTTTTTACGAGGGGGACGCCGTGTTGGTCGCGTAGAATGACTCCTATTTCGCTGGGTGGATGGCCTTCTTTGGCGTATTTGACGACGAGTGCTTCGACTTCTTCCGGCATCAGCTTAACCCATGGAGGAGTGATTTTGCTGAGCGGCCTTGTTGAGCCGGATTTGCCCCTTTTGGAAGCATGCATCCGCGCCATCTACTTTACCTCCGTCCAGTCTTCCGCCGGTCTTTATAAAGCCAACGCAGAAGCTTCCGCACCGCCCGGCCCCTATGGCTGAACCTGTTTTTCTCCGCAAGGGACATCTCCGCCAACGTCTTCCTCGAGCCGGACGGAATGAAAACCGGGTCGTAGCCGAACCCATGTTTTCCCCGGGGTTTGGAAGCGATTACTCCGCTTATGTTGCCCGTGAAAAGCAACGGAGTGTCTGCAAGGCCGTAAACACAGACCACAGACTTGAAAACTGCTTTCCGGTTTGTGCCGACGAGCTTGAGAAACCCGGCGAGCCCCAACGTTGAGTAGACGTAGGAGGAATAGGGCCCGGGAAAGCCTTTCAGCTCTTCGACGAAAAGGCCGGCGTCTTCGACGAAGACAGGCCGGCGCAGATGGTTGTATGCTTGAATTGAGCTGAACAGGGCGATTTCGGCGAGGTTTTCCGACTGGATTTCGATAGTTTTCGCGAAATGGATGTTTAGTTTTGCGTTTTGTGATTGAAAAAGTGCTTTGATTTCTCGGGCTTTGTGTCGGTTGGATGTGACGAAAGTGAGTTTTTCATCGGGCGACATATCTTCCTCTGCTTCTGATTTCCTTCACTTTCTCCAACACTTCTTTGGCGGCGTCTCTTCCCGTTGTTTCGCTGTAAGATTTTAGGAAGTTTTCGAAAAACTTCTTTGTCTGGGCGGGGAACGTGCTGGCGGCCGACCTTTCGAGAAGATGAACGTCTATCGCCTTTTCTTCGAGGTCTGCGTTGAACCCGCTCAAGCCAAAGTCGACGACCCAGACGCCTTGATTTTCGTCGGCGATGATGTTGGCGAGGGTGAGGTCTCCGTGGCAGACGTCAAGGCCGTGCATTTCTCCAACGATTTTTCCCAGCCGTTTGGCGCGTTCCACGGCTTCCGGATGATTCCTCAATTCCAGTCCTTCGATGAACTGCATGTAGATGACGCATTCCACGGGGTCTACGAAGTAGACGAGTGGGACGGGGACGCCGTTCTCCGACAGATGAATCAACATCTTGGCCTCGTGTATAGTCCTGCTTTTCCGCACCCGCAAATCGATCGATTCTTCCCGGTAGCGTTTTGGAACACGGTGTTTGACGATTATTCGATAGTTTTTCCAAAAGGCTTCTTTGATGACGGCTTCGGCGCCGACCCGGACGATTTTTCTCTCGACGAATTTCAGGGACTCCAACAAACTTCCACCTCGTCGACCCTCATCCTCGGCTTGACGAAGCTTTCGTCGACGTTGATGAAATGTTTGCATCCATACATCAGCAACCCTGTCCACGCGATCATCGCTCCGTTGTCGCCTGCGTATTCGTCGGGAACGACGTGAAGGGACGCCCCCCTGTCGACGCACATGGTGTTGAGCATTTCGTAGAGTCTTTTGCTTCTCGCCAGCCCGCCAACCAATAGGAGGGACGATTTCGCCGTCATCGCCAAAGCCCTTTCGGTTACTTCGGTCAGCATGCTGTAGACGGTTTCGGTCAACGAAAGGCAAACGTCTCCCAGCGGCACTCCTGATTTAAGCAGTTTTTCTGACGCGGTGAGCAGGCCGGAAAACGATACGTCCATGCCTTTGACCCGGTATGGGATGTCGTAGATTTTCGTTCCCTGTTTGGCGTGGATTTCGGCGGCCGGCATGGGCCCGATGCCAGCGGATATTCCGAAAGCGTCCAGACAGTTGCCCGCCGCGATGTCGAGTGTTTCGCCGAGGATTCGATATTTTTTCTCGACGAGGGCCACGACCATGGTGTTGCCGCCCGCGACATAGAGGACGACCGGGTCTCCACAGTTGGTAACCAGCTTACCGATTTCGATGTGTGCGACCCCGTGGTTAACCCCTATCAAAGGCTTGCCAAGCGCCAGCGAAAGGGTTCGCGCGACCGTCGCACCCGTCCGCAGACAAGGCCCCATGCCCGGGCCCTGTGAAAAAGCTACAGCGTCGATTTCTGAAGGCTTGATTCCAGCTGTCTGAAAGGCCTCCGCAACCGCTTCCGCGGCCTTCGCCGCATGATGCTGGGACGCTTCGCGGGGATGGATGCCGCCGACAGAAGGCTTGTAGATTTTCATGACGTTTGCAAGAATTTTTCCTTGGGAGTTAACGATTCCGACCCCGAAGGTGTGGGCCGTCGATTCGATGCCTAATAACGTGACCAACCCGATATTGTCCATCCGGCGGATAACTATTAGTTTTGCGTGTAGACCTGATGGGCCGGGATGAGCTACCGAGAGCCCATCGTAGTCGTGCTGGGCCACGTCGACCACGGCAAATGCGTCGCTCCTTCCACCGTGATTGAAACATTTGAAGGCCGCGTCTACTCGGCTGAAGAAATTTTCCAAAAGCACATCCACAACGGCTTCAAAAAAAGCCTCGCCGACGGACTGTTAATCACGCCAACCAACCCACCGATTTTCCGAACCATCCCCGCCACAAATAACGCACCGGCCACGCATCTGTGGAAACGGGTTGCGCCACCCCGGATGGTGCGGCTCCTGCTGTCCAACGGCGAGAAAATTGAAACAACACCCGAACATCCTTTCTTGGCGTCGGTCACCGAATCGGTTCATCTGCTCAAAAGGGCCGACGGGCTTAAAACAGGTGACAAGATACTTGGCCACAGGAAGGGGAAGCTGAAACATCTCGTCGTCGAAGAAGCATCGACTGTTTCTCCAAGATACGAATGGGTTTACGACTTTACGGTGCCGCCGACCCACTTCTACGCCGCACAAGAAGCCTTCCTCCACAACACATCCCTCCTCGACAAAATGCGGGGAACCCTCGTCGCATCACGGGAAGCAGGCGGAATCACGCAGCACATCGGCGCAACGGTCTTCCCCATCAAAGCAGTCGAAGAAACCTGCCGACTCCTTCTCGGCGAACTGAAAATCAAACTCGAAATCCCGGGCCTTCTCTTCATCGACACACCAGGCCACGCCGCCTTCTCCAACCTGAGGAAAAGAGGTGGCTCCGTCGCCGACATGGCGATACTCGTCGTCGACGTGATGAAAGGAGTGCAGGAACAAACCAAAGAAAGCATCCAACTCCTTCGAACTCGAAAAACACCGTTCGTAGTGGCCGCCAACAAAATCGACATGATAACCGGCTGGAAAACCTTGGCCAACGCTCCATTCGCCAAAACATACCAAAGCCAGCAAAAACTTGTCGCCGAAGACCTCGACAACCGCATATACAACCTGATGGGAGACCTCAGCTTCCTCGGCTTCAAATCCGACCTCTACACACGGATAAAATCATTCACAGACACCGTGGCCATCGTTCCCGTAAGCGCCAAAACCGGAGAAGGCATACCCGACCTCCTACTCATACTCCTCGGCCTCGCCCAACAGTTCATGAAAAAACAGCTGACGAAAAAAGACGAAAGAGGCGAAGCGGTGATTCTCGAAGTGGTCGAGGAGGAAGGCCTCGGAGCAACCGCCAACATCCTTCTCCACAGCGGAAAACTAAGAGTCGGCGACCGAATCGCCTTTCTCAAACGCAGCGGCCCCACAACATCCAAGGTCAAGGCCCTGCTAATGCCGAAACCCCTCGAGGAAATCCGAGACCCCCGCGACCGCTTAAAAAGCGTCGAAGAAATCAAGGCCGCGGCGGGCGTCAAGCTCGTCGCCGAAGGGATGGAAGAAGCCGTGGCCGGCTCCCCAGTTCTCCAAGTCGCAAAAGAGTATGAAGACCTCCGGAAAGTGGCTGAAGAGACTACGGAGTTCATGATATCGACCGACAAGACTGGCGTCGTCATCAAGGCGGACGCCCTTGGCACGCTTGAAGCGGCTGTGCAGTATCTGCGGGAGAAGGGGGTTTTGATTAGGCTGGCCGACGTCGGCGACGTATCGAAAAAGGACGTGGTGGAGGCACATGTCGTTAGACAGAAGGACGAACTCCTCGGCGTGATCTTAGCTTACGGCGTGAAGGCAGACCCGGAAATAGAACGTGAAGCGGCGTCGAAAGGAGTTCGGATCTTCGAAAACGATGTGCTTTTTCGCCTCGTCGAAGACTACCAAAACTGGGTCGAAGAAACAACCCGGGCCAAACAGATGGCTGAATTCGAATCTTTGACCAAGCCCGGCAAAATCAAGGTTTTGAAAGATTTTATCTTTCGACGGAGCGAACCCGCGATTGTCGGGGTCGAAGTTCTTGGAGGCGAGGTCAAGCCAGGCGTGCAGCTGGTGAATTCCATGGGTAAGGCGGTGGGTGTTCTTTCTCAAATTCAGGACAGGGGCCAACCGGTTTCCAACGCCAAAGAAGGGGCGAAGGTCGCCGTATCGATCAAGGATGGTGTCGTCGGCAGGAACATCCACGGCGACGAAGTGCTTTACGTGGCCGTTTCCGAAAGAGACGCCCGCCAGCTCCTCACAAACTACGCGACGATGCTGGACGCCGGCTCATTCAAGGCTTTGGAAGAGTTGACGGAGATAATGCGGCGGAAAAACCCTTTGTGGGCCCGTTAGCACAAATTTAAATTGCTGACCACCACGCTCAACAGTTAGATGTCGCAGCAAGCAGCTGGCCCGAGAATGGTCCTTTCGGACCCCTACCAGAAAAAGGCGTCGACAATCCAGCTGACGCCTCAGCAGTTTGGGCTGCTCAAGGGCAAGAAGATAGGCGAGTCCGTAGACGGTTCCGCGTTCGGGTACAAAGGGTTTGTGGTGAAAATCACCGGCGGTACGGACAAAGATGGTTTTCCGATGAGGCCCGACGTTTCGGGCCCTCGTAAAGTCCAGATTCTACTGTCGGGTGGTGTTGGCTTCCATCCACGACGGAAGCCGCCGTCAAAACGTAAGAAACGGCGGAAGAAAAGGCTGGTAAAGGGTATGAGGAAACGTGTTACCGTCAGGGGGAACATGATAGGCGAAGCAGTCGCGCAGGTCAACGCCGTGCTGGTCAAGAAGGAGGGATGACATGTCGTTGATGGATGTCAGAATGGTTGAAAACAGGCTTGTGGGCCGTCGAGAAGTTTTCGCAAAATTATCTTACACAACACCTTTGAAAAGGGATGATGTGAAGCAAATACTTGCCGGTCATTTCAAAGTTGACCCGAAAAAAGTCGTGGTCAGGGAGATGAAATATTTGACGGGAACCAGAATCGTAGAAACGTTCGCGCACATCTACGACTCGGATGAAAAAATCAAGGCCTACGAACCCTTCTACATCCTCGTTAGGAACAAGCTGGCGGAGAGGCCGAAGAAATGACCGAACAGGGGCTTTGGAGGAGATACGTTGTTCAAGGCGGCAAGCTGGTCCGAAACCTCGTTTCGTGTCCGAGGTGCGGGCCCGGGTTTTTCATGGCCGACCACGGCAACCGATACACCTGCGGAAAATGCGGATACACAAAGTTCAAACAGTAGCCATATTCAGAACTTCAACCACCCTTCTCCTCGTTTCATCCGAGGGTCTCACAACCACGTACCCCACTTTCGGCTGCCCATATATTAGCACTCCACGAGGAGGAAGAACATACATCGCCGGAAGCGCCAACAAATCTTCTTCTCCGTCAACCAACACCGCCCCATCACCTCTAACAACGGCCTCAACCACTGCTTTAGCCGCGTCCGGCTGAATCGTCCCGGGCATGTTAGCTACCTTCGAGACCCTGTAGCCGCTGAGGTCAGGTTCATCTGCTTCCCGCCGCTCAATCTTCGCGTCGACCACCACCACATGAGGCCTAACTCTTGAGGCCAAAAGTTTGCGAAAAGAATAGTCGCCGACAACTACGAGAGGTAGGGCCTTTGCCAAGGTTTCATCGTAGGTGACGTCGCCTTTACGCAACTCGCCGAAGGGCCTCCGAACATATTCCTTCATTCGCTCCGAAAAAACTATCGGTTTATTCCACAGCTCAGTCAACTTTGACCGCGTACCTGCCGGATTTTCTGATGCCAAGCTCCCTTGCTATCTGAGATTTTTCGACGTCCAAAATGAGCAGAAGGCCGGAGAAGCTTGAGCTGAGGTTTGTGGAGCCGCAGACGTCGCATGATTTGCCGACGACTATGCGTTTGCAGTTTCTGCAAGCCCTTGGTTTACCCGACACTCGACTGCACCGTCTTCGCGATGTCCTCTTCTATCCATTTAAGCGCTCCCATCATGGGTTGACGAGTTACGAGCGATACTTTGCCTCCGGCGCCGCTGGCGAACGACACGGCGTTGACCCTTCCTCTCACATCGTCTCCGACCACAAGCTTACGGCCCGTCTTCTTCCCAACGAGCATGTTGTTCTTTTCGTCGTAGGTGATGAAATCATCCATAATCTGAGATATGTGGACGAGGCCGTCGAGCGGGCCGATTCTCACGAAACATCCGAAATCAGTTATTTCCACAACCTCGCCCAAAGCAACTTCGTTGAGAAGCGGCACGAAAGTCAACAGCTTGAAGGTGCTTCTATGGTATGTGGAGCCGTCACGTGGAAGAAGACGACCTACTTTACCCACGTGCGCGTCGAAAACCATGATCACGTACCCGAGTTCTTCGTCGACAGCTCCTTCATACCTTTTTTTGAGCTCGTTGAGAACGACTTTGTCGAGCGGCTTATCAAAGTCCGCGGGTGAAATGCCCACAATTTCCGAAACCTCCACAATCATGAACAAGCTACAGACACCTCTTGGCCATAGGCGACTGCATATCAACGCCACTAACGGAATTTAAGCCTAACGATAGGTTTCCCGGCGTCCGATACGCTAATGTATTCCAAATCTTTCGCAGCGAGTTTTTTCATCAACGCCGCGTCGACCGTCAGCACGGGAACTGCCAGCTCGCCGGCGTACCGGATAATCAAGTCATCAACTCGTCCAAGTTCGGATGCTTCCAAAACTTCCATGGACTGGACGAGCCGAAGGGCTGTTTCCGCCATCTTCCCCATCCTGCCTTTGCGAAAAGCAAGACGTCGGAGCTCTTCGACGACGCCTTTGATGACAACTGGCTGCAGTTTGTCCTGAACCTTATCCTCCAGCAAGGCCAAATAGTTGCGGCCTCTTTGGGCGCAGAAAAGGAGAAAACTTGTGTCGACCAGAATTTTCATTCAACTTCCCACAACGTTTCCGTATCCTATAAGCCTCCAACCCGTTCCTATCTTCCTCGAAAGGGCTACTTTACTCCCCGGCTCGGCCACGACGGGCCTCGTCAAAGTTATTTCCAGCTTGGATGATGTCCGTTTCGACACGACCCCGCTTGAAACAGCCGACGAAACATTTATCACCAAAACCTCTTTTTCAGCCACCTGCTTGACGGCGACGTTTCCCTCCACACCCAACACCTTTTCAAACAACGAATAATCCAAAGTCAGTGTATTCCAGATGGGTGGCAGAGTTCCGGGCTTGCCCGCAACGTTGCCGACCAAACCGTCTCCCTTGCCGATAGAGGGGTCGAGGGTTGTTTCAATTCCGGTGAGACCGCCCGGGAAGGCTTCATCCACTGATTTTCCGCCCGCCATCAAATTTGTCACCTCCGTGTAGAGCGGTTCGTAGGTTGTTTTTCCCGTTTTCTGCTTCGCTAACCCGGGCACGATCTCCAGCTCATCACCTCTGCGGATGACTCCTTGAACGATTGAGCCGCCGATGACTGCTCCCTTGATGTTTTTCGCCGGTGTGCCGGGGACGTTGACGTCGAACGACCGTAGGATGGGCATCCTCGACGGCTTCGAAGGGTCTCTTTCCGGTGTTCTGATGATTTTCTGAACAGCAAATAGAAGCGGTTCGATTCCTATACCATGCTGTCCCGACACGGGTATTACGGGGACGGCCGTGAAGCCGTTTTCGCCCAAGTATCGTGTTATCTCCTCGTAATTTTCCACGGCTCTGGTTTTGTCGACGAGGTCGACCTTGTTCTGGGCGATTACAAGGTTTTTGATTCCGAGGATTTTTGCGGCTTGGAGGTGTTCTCCGTCTTGCGGCTGTGGAAACCTTTGCCGGACGTCGGCGACGAAGATCGCTCCGTCGAAAAGAGCAGCGCCGGATAGCATAGTCACCATGAGCGAATGATGGCCGGGGCAGTCGATGAAAGATATTACCCTCTGGAATGTGTTTGGCGTTCTGTGGATGGGGCATGTTTGGGTTGGGTAGTGGTCGTAGGGTGGGGTGCATTTTTGGCATCGGTAGACGGCGGCGTCGGCGTATCCTATCCGGATGGTGATTCCTCGTTTGAGCTCTTCGCTGTGTTTTGCCGTCCACACACCTGTTATGCTCTGGACTATCGTGCTTTTGCCGTTGTCGACGTGTCCGAGCGTGCCGATGTTTACTTCTGGCTGTCGTGGTAGGGGCATTCCGTCATCAGTGGAGACAAGTGATTAATGTGTTTTCCCCGAGACGCTGAAAAATATCGCTGATTCTTTCTCAAATGATTCTGGGCTGTCGGATGCGTGGACGAGGTTGTCGGTGATGTCGAGACCGTAGTCTCCTCTTATGGTTCCCGGCTCCGCCTTGGTTGGGTCTGTCGCACCTATAAGCTTCCGGACGACTTCAACCGCCTGTCTTCCCTCCAAAACCATCAAAACAACAGGCCCAGCCGTTATCGCATCCAGCAGGCCTTCGTAGAAGGCTTTTCCCCGGTGCACTTCGTAAAGCCGGGCGGCTTCATCACGGGTCAATTCCTTCAAACGGAGTTCGACCAGTTTGAGGCCTTTCCTTTCAAACCGGGAAACCAGCTCTCCGACGAGTCCACGCTTGACGGCGTTCGGCTTTAAAATAACGAACGTCCTGTCCATCGCAGACACCCTATTCAGCGGCTTTCGTCCACTTCACTTTACGGGCGTCCTTCTTCTGCTCGACCATGTAGATTCTGCACTTCCTCGAACAGAACCAAAGAAGAGTTCCGTCGTTCCTGACGAAAAGCATTCCACGACCGTGGATGAATTCCCTCCCACAGAAAGAACATCTATGAACGGTGACCATCTTCACAATCACTTTATCTTTTCAGCCTCCCTTTCGACGTCGAGAAGCATCAAAACATCGCCGACCCTCACCGGGCCTTTGACGTTCCTCGAAATCACCCGCCCTTCGTCTTTTCCCTTGAGAATCCTTACGCGAACCTGAGTCACTTCACCGGTTACACCAGTCCTTCCCACAACCTGTTCGACAACCGCTGGCACAGGTTCCTCGGTTTTCGGCGCCGGCTTCGCACTCATCAACCATCACCCTCTACTTCTTCGAACGTATTTCGCTGATTTTCTTAGCGATCTCCTCCAAATATCCCTTGGCTTCGCCGGGTTCAACTATTGCTACGGAGCTTGCCGGCACAGACAAGCCAGCGACTTCGCCGAGCTGCGTTTTGGAGTTGACGAAGATGTAGTTGATTTTCCTTTCTTCGCATAGAGTGGGTAGGAAGGCGACGATTTCGGGCGGGTCGACGTCGGTGGCTATCACCACGAATTTAGCCTGTCCTCTTTCGATCGCCTTGATTACCTCATTTACGCCTTTCCGTATTTTTCCCGATGTTCTTGCAAGCCTTACGGCTTCGAGCGACGCAGTCATCAGCTCTTCAGGAGGTGCGAAAGTCTGGAAGTAAGGATTGGGCATGGGCCTTCATCTCCTTTTCCGAGCTTCAGGCCGACAACTTAAATCTTATCCCGCAGATTTATTAAATGGAAGCTTTCCGCATTACCTAAATCCTTCCAGACCGCCTATTCCTCGGATGAACGAACTCCGCGAGAAAGTTCTACGGATTGCTTTGCAGAACGCCGTCGAACACGGTGGGAAAGCGGTGGTCAACGCCGTTTTGTCCAAAATTCTCGGCGAAGAGCCTGCTTTGAGGCCGAAGGCCCGCGAAATAAAGGAAATGGTCGCGACAGTCGTCGATGAAATCAACAAGATCGAGTTGGAGGAACAGAAAAGACTGTTGACCGAAAAGTTTGGCCACCCTTTTGAGGCGAAGCCGCCGGCGGTGGAGGAGCGGCATCTGCCGCCGCTTCCACAAGCCGAAAAGGGAAAGGTCGTGACACGACTTCCTCCGGAGCCAAGCGGATACATGCACGTCGGCCACGCAATCGCCGGGCTAATCAACGAATATTACGCACGCTTTTACGACGGCAAACTTTGGCTGAGGTTTGAGGACACAAACCCACGGAAAGCTCATCCCATCTACTACGAAAGCTTTCGAAGGGGTTATCGATGGCTTGGGATTGAATGGGATTTTGAGAAGAACAATTCCGACGACATGGATCGGTATTATGAGTTGGCCGAAAAGATGATTCGCGACGGCTGGCTTTATCCATGTTTCTGCGGCGTCGAAGAAATTAGGCGGCAGAGGGCGGACGGAATTCGGTGTGCACACGGTGAGCTTGACCCTGATGCCGCGTCAAAAATTTGGGGCAGGGCCTTGGACGGTGCCTACCGAGAAGGCGAAGTCGTATTCCGACTGAAAGGAATTTCCGACAGCCCCAACACCGCCCTCAGAGACCCCGTGATGTTCCGAATCGTCGACCACCCCCATCCTCTGAAAGGCAGTCGCTACAAGCTATGGCCCACGTATGATTTCGCGGCCGCGGTTCAAGACGCCTTATGCGGCATCACACACGTCCTACGCAGCAGCGAATTCGCTTTTAGGGACGAGCTTCAAAACATGATAAGGAACTTCCTCGGTTTTCCAAATCCCGTCTACGTGGAATTCGCCCGGTTTGAATTCAAGGGCGTGACCACGTCAAAGAGGGAGATACGAAGTTTGATTGAGGAGGGGCATGTGTCTGGCTGGGACGACCCGAGACTCACGACGATGGAGGCCCTGAAAAGAAGAGGGCTTCGGCCTCTGACGTTCCGAGAATTCATGATGGTGTATGCGGGAGTCAGCTACGCGAAAAAAGAATACGACTGGAGCCTGCTCTACAGCATCAACCGGAAAATTCTCGACCCCGTTGCGAAGAGGTTGTTCTTCGTGCCATACCCGGTGAAGATAGAGCTCCGGAATTTCGGCGGCTCGCAGGTGGAAATTCCCTTCCATCCTTCCGCCGATTTGGGGAAAAGAACGTTGACTGTGCGCGACAAGGTTTACATTTCTCGTCAGGACGCGGAACGACTTCTTCCCGGAACACAGTTCAGGTGCAAGCTTTTCGCCAACATAAAAATCGTTGAAAGAACTGCGGAAGGGTTTGTGGGTGAAGTTGTTCCGGGGCCTCCTCCGAAGGATGGGTTGATTGTCCAGTGGGTTGGGGATGATGTCGTCGCATGCAGGGTATTGCGCTACGGCCAGTTGTTCAACGAAGACGGGTCAATCAACGAAGATAGTCTATGGACGGAGGAGGGTTTCTGCGAAAAAGCGGTCGAGCAGGTAGGCTACGATGAAGTGGTGCAGTTCGAAAGGTATGGGTTTGTGCGGCGCGACAGCCCTGACAGCTTCATCTTCGTTTACTGCCACGAATAATTCTCTGGTCTATCCACTCTTTAAGAGGGCCTAACAAAACTTTGGGAACGTGCCGCAAATCTCCTACGGTTTTCGACCCTGTCAAAAACATAGCCGTCCGCAACTGTGCCGAAAGCCTGTCCAAAACTTTGAGCACGTCGTCGGCTGACCTCGTCGCCGGCTCGAGGAAAGGCCTCGCCAACCCAGTCATCGAAGCACCGAGGGCCAGAGCTTTGGCCGAATCAAGGCCTGTCCTCAACCCACCGGACGCGATCACGGGCTTTGATGTGGCGTCCACGGCCTCGACGACGGCGGCCGCCGTCGGAATTCCCCATTCAAGAAAAACTTCCGCTAAGGCCTTCTTTTCGCCCGCTCCTATTTCATCCGCCCTAATCATTTCGATGAGAGTCCAGTTGGTTCCGCCCGAACCGGCTACGTCGAAGGCGTCGACGCCTGCTTCGGAAGCCGCTTCAACCACCTCCCTCGAAAGGCCGCAGCCAATTTCCTTCAAAATAATTGGAACGGCTATTTCCTCCTTAAGTCTTCTAACTGTTGCGTAGAAATTGCGGAACCGGGCCTTTCCGTCGGGTTGGACGATTTCTTGGAGCGGGTTTAGATGTATCGCTAACGCGTCCGCCTCTATCATCTTGACGGCTTTGTAGGCGAAATCAACTCCGTTTTCTATTAACTGCGCCGCTCCGATGTTGCCGATGAGGAAGGCGTCTGGGCCGTGGTCTCTCGCCGTCCGAAACGTTTGAGCTGTTTCGGGCTTGACGATTCCAGCTCTTTGACTGCCCACTCCCATCGGGATTTTATAACGGGCGGCGGCCTCTCCGAGCGATGCGTTGATTTTCTCAGCAAGAGACGTTCCTCCCGTCATAGACTCTATGACAAATGGATGGCTGAATCTTCTTCCCAGAAATTCTGCCTCCGTGTTGATGTCTTCCGGGTCGACTTCCGGTGCGGCGACGTGAACCAACTCAACATATTCCAGCCAAGTCGTTTTCTTGTAGGAAACGTCTCTTTCGAGGCTTATCTTGATGTGGTCCGTTTTGCGGGCTTCTATCCCCATATCAGGCCACCAAAATCGTTCCCGTCGTCGGCCTGCCCTTAATGGCCGATTCTATACGCCCTTCAACCAGGCCGTTGACAATCGAAACCTTCACCCCAGCTCTGACGGCTTCGAAGGCCGTTTCCACCTTGTTGAACATTCCTCCCGTGACGTCGTCGCCTTCAACTTCGCCGTAGTAGAGAGTGCTGTGTTTGCGGTATTCGAGTTTTTCAATAAGACGTTTCTCCTTTGTGGAGCGGTCGATTTCGTAGACGCCGTCGACGTCTGTGGCGTAAACTATTCTGGTTGCTTTGAGGGATTTAGCGAGGTGGATGGCTATTTGGTCGCCTGACAAGATGGTGAATTTGAGTTCTCTGTCGAAAACGGCGTCGCCGCATGTTACGGGGATGATGCCGAGGTCGAGGGCTGAGAAAAGCATGTTAAGATGTGCTGTCTCGATTGCGCCTTTTTTTGTTATGAATAGGGTTGAAGCCGGTATGCCGACGGAGCCGATTCCAGTTTCGATGAGAGAGTCGACCACCAGTCTGTTGAGCTCCTTTACCTGTTGAAGTGTTTTGACGAACCCTTCGAGCTGTCTCTGCTCCTTGAATCCTTGGTCGATACGGTATAGTTTGGCGAGCGGATGTCCGTAGGAGCCTGCTCCGTGGATGATAATCAACGGCGTTGGCCAGCATCGCGCCACTTCGCGTGCAATCCTTTCCATGACTTCGGCCCTGAAAGTTTTGTCCTTCTTTTTTTCAGTTATCACCGACCCACCTATCTTGAGAACCACGAGTCCCGTCAACCTATTCACCAACCCCCCTGCATCCGGTTTGACTCAGCCAAACATGAGGATATATCTTCGACATCCCTTCCGCGACCCGTTCGATGTTTTCGCCCGCGACCGCTATCACACATCCTCCTCCGCCGGCGCCGGTCAGCTTCGAGCCAAAAACCCCAAACCCAGCCAAGACATCCATTATCTTTTCAACCGTTTCGTTCGACAGACCGAGCGCCCTCAACAGGAAATGGTTCATGGTGAAAAGCCTTCCGATTTTCTCGACGTCGTATTCCTGCAGGGCTGAAACGGCTTCCCCATAGATGATGGAATAGATTTTCGTCAGCTCGCCGAAGAGACGCGGTTTATCCCGGGCCAGCTGCTGCACATGGTTCACCATTTTCGAGGTCTTTCTTTTCTTTCCCGTGAAAACTATGAGCACTTTGGGGTTTGCAGGTGTCGCAAGTTGCGAATATTTGCCGGGCCCGTGGTAGATTATTGTTCCGCCGACGGCGGCGATGGTCGGGTCTATTCCCGAAGGCCTTCCGTGAAACTCTGTTTCGGCTTTCATAGCGTACTGGATTATTTTGTCTTTCGTCAGCTCGAGTCCGTGAAGGTCTGAAAAAGCTTTGACAAGGGCTACGGCGACGGCCGCAGAAGAACCAAGGCCCGCCGCCCCCATTATCTCCGAATCTATTTCAGCCCTCCCCACGCATCTGATTCCATATTCTCTGCAGATGCTGTTCACCATATCGTAAAGAGGCTGAAACGGCGAATGTTTTCCACCCACGGGCTGCCCGTTCAAGCTCCAAGCCGAACAAGCTTGACCGGAAACGATGACAAACCTGTTTTCGACCGAGTTCGTAAGCCTGATATTAACACGTTTGTCTATGGCGGTGACTATGGCCGGAAACCCGGAGACGACGAAATGTTCTCCAAAAAGTATGATTTTTCCGGGGGCAGAAGCGGTCGCCGATTCCTTCATCTCTTCTCAATCTCGATCAGGCATGAAGCGTATCCAACTACTGATTCATAGTCTCCGCCGGTTTCACCGCTTGTCGACTGCTTCAAAACGGATGCTTTTTCCGCACCCAGTTTCTTGGCGGCGGTCAGGACGGCCGCGACCGCTCCGTACCCACACATCGTGATGCCGTGTTCCTCCAACATCCTGTACATTCCTTCGACGTCCATATCGGCTATCCTTTGAAGGGCGAGCCGGTCTTTCGCGATTACTTTTGCATGAGGCTCGTAATGCGTGAAATCAGTCGAAGCCACCAACAGTATGTTTCGTCCTTTGATTGCTTCTGCCACCGCTTCGCCTATTTCGACGCATGTTTCGAGGCTTTGGTCGTTGATGCATACCGGAACAAAATGAAAGTCACCGTAAACGTATTGCAGAAAGGGAAGCTGCACTTCGATGGAATGTTCACGACTGTGGCTTCCTTCGTCGAGGAAGAAAAATTCTCTTTTTTGAGCGATTTCTCCTGCGAGTTTTTCGTCGATTTTGACGTCGCCGAGCGGGGTCGACCAGTAGCCGCTTGGATAAACCGATACGATCGTACCTATTCCGTAGTGGTTTGGGCCAAGGACAACCACGGATTCCGGGAAAGAATAGTTGTCCAGTTGTAGGTAGGCGTGGGCTGCGACGGGGCCCGAATACATCAACCCGGCGTGCGGACAGATGAGGGCCGGAGGCCTCTTTCCTCCCCATCTTCTCTGCGGAAGCTTGCCTGGACCGACCGGCGAAAGGAAGCATTCTTCGACCTGTTTCAAAAGCTCCTTTTTCGAAGCTTCGTAGAAAAGCCCGGCGACAGCCGGCTTTCTTCTCTGCATCACCCAACACCCCGGCCGCGGAAAAGATACCGGCCACGGCCTCTTTCGCCTATGAACACGCCTTTTTCCGCAATCAGCTCACCTCTTGAAAAAGTGGCGACTATTCTGCAGTTGACTTCCAAGTCTTCGTAGATTGAATGGTCGATGTTGCTGTGGAGGTTTTCCTTCGTCAACCGGGTCTTCTGCGATGGGTCGAGGATGTAAAAGTCGGCGTCGTTTCCGACGGCTATTTGTCCTTTCGCGGGATAGAGGCCGTAGATCCGGGCTGGGTTGAGCGAAGTCACTTCCACGAACCTGCGTAACGTCATTCCCCTCTTCAAAACGCCTTCCGAAAACAATATCATCGGAATCACTTCCGTTCCCGCGACTCCGCCGGGAACATCCGTAAACTTTTTCGGCGAAAGCTTCCGAACCGAGTCGAAGCAGGCGTGGTCGCTTCCCACCACGGAGAACCATCCATCCAAAAGGCCTTTCCACAATCCCTGCCTGTCAGATTCTTTCTTCAAAGGAGGCGACATGATGAATTTTGCGCCGTCAATCCTTCTGTAAACATCTTCGTTGAAAATTAGATAATGTGGACACGTCTCCCCATGTATTCTGACTCCCCTCGACCGGTGGTCGACGATTTTCTCGAGGCCCGCCGCGGAAGATACGTGGACGATGAGTATTTCGGTCCCCGTCACGGACGCGAGAAGACCGACTCGTTGAATCGCTTCCGCTTCCACAAAATCGGGCCGGCTCCATGAATGATAAATCGGCTCAATCTTCCCTTCTTCAACGAAGGAATCGACCAAGCTGTTTATCAGGTATTCGTTCTCCGCGTGAACCAAAACCAAAACATTCCATTTCTTACAGAGCTGCATCAGCTTGAAGATTTTTCCGTCGTCGAGCATCAGCCCCCTCTTGCTGTAGGCCGTGAAAATTTTTACGCTGGCGACTCCTTCAGAACGGAATAATGTTTCGAGGTTTTTCAAAACCTCTTCGTTATAGTTTGTCACGCTCATGTGTAGCCCGTAGTCGATGACAACGTTGGGGTCCGCCTCCGCCCTGCGTCTCCTGAAATCTTCGACATAGCTTACAGTTTCAGGAGTCACGAAATCGATGATGGTGGTCACTCCTCCGCAGGCCGCGGCCACGGTGCCGGTGTAGAAATCGTCGGCCGTGTAGACGTCGCCGAAATACTTGAGCCTGAAATGTACGTGGCCGTCGATGGCCCCGGGAAACACATACCTGCCTTCCGCGTCGTAGGTCCGCTCTGCAGAATCTTGGATGGATTTTGCGATTTTGACGATTTTTCCGTCGGCGACACCTATTTCCGCGGCATAAACGCCGTCCGACGTGACGATTTTGGCGTTTTTGACGACTAAATCGAGCGTATCGCTCAACGTACAAACATAAAAACACGTGAATATAACGATGTATGATTTGAAGGCCGTGCCTTCTCTCGACGTTTACGTTCCGTCAACTGTTCACGAGTTGTTGGAAATTCTCCGGGAAAAATCTCCGAAAGCGGTCATCTACGCGGGTGGTACGGATTTGATGCCGATGATGAAGCGCGGCAAAATAAGGCCGGAGGCGGTCGTCGACATATCTGGCTTAACGGAGCTGAACTACATCAGGCATGAGGACGGCGCCTACCGTGTTGGTGGACTGACCACCATCCAAGATTTCGCCACCTCACCCTTGATTCCGGAAAAATTTTTTTCCATAAAGTGGCTGACAAAATATTTCGGGGCTGAAACCACTCGGAACATGGCGACCGTGGGCGGCAACGTCGTGTCCGGCGGGGAAAGAGATGTTCCCGCGATATTGACTTCACTTGACGGCCGCGTGAAAATCGTGGGCCCGCAAGGGGAGAGGCTTAATGAACCTCTGGATATCAACCTTGGGCACGGCGAAATCGTTACCGAGCTTGTGTTCCGGGACTGGGGGCCCCGGAGCGTTTCATGGTTCAGCAAATTTGAAAAGCGGGCTTCGAACGGTATCGGCGTCGTCACCGCGGCGATTGCCCTTAAGTGTGTGGATGACCGGGTGGAGAAGGCGAGGATAGTTTTGAACAGGGTTCAAGGCAAAACCATGGGCCGTATTCCCAGCCTTGAAGAGGAACTGGTTGACCGGCGGCTCAACCCCATTTATCTGAGAGACACGGTTGAGAAGCACGTTGCTTCTATCAAGCCGGCCGGCGATTTCCGAGCATCCAGCGAATTCCGCAAACACGTCTCTAAGGTTTTGATAGTCCGGGGGCTGGAGTTTTGCTGGAATTATTTGTCGGGGGCAGGTGCGAAGTGAAGGTGGAGTTTGTCCTCAACGGCCGGGCTGTTTCAGCTGAATTGAAGGGAAATGAAAGGCTGATGGATTTGCTGTGGAAGCTTGGAATTCGGAGTGTGAAGGAGGGGTGTAGTACGGGCGACTGCGGCACCTGCAACGTGCTGGTCGACGGCAGGCTTGTCAACTCCTGCATGATGCTCGCGGTCCAAGCCCGCAACAAATCCGTCGTCACCGTCGAAGGAATTTCGCAAAACGAGGAGCTACATCCGATTCAAGAGGCCCTCATCGAATACACGGCGTCGCAGTGCGGCTACTGCATCCCCGGCATCGTCGTAACCGCCAAATACATTTTGGAGAAATATCCGCAGGCCGATGAAAACACAGTCAGACAAATATTGATAGCGACCATCTGCAGATGCGGTGGCTACACCCGGATAGTCGATGCCATAAACTCTGTTATTGCGTCTTCACGACGATAGATTCTTTTTTCTGCAACGCCGCCACTATCTTTTCGGGGCTTATGGGGAGGGAGGTTATTCTCACTCCTACTGCGTCGAAGACGGCGTTCGCTATCGCTGGGGCGGGGCCGTTGATTCCGGGCTCGCCCGCGGTTCGTGTTCCGAGGGGTGTGAGCTCGCTGGGGTTTTCGACTATTTCGATGTCTACTGGAGGCATGTCCGCGGCTGTGGGGACGAGGTAGTCGGCGAGGTTGGGGTTTAGGACTTTGTGTTTTTTTCCGATGACCAGCTCCTCGAGCAGCCCGTAGGCAACGCCTTGAGTTAAACCGCCCTCCAGCTGTGCAAGCAGGTAACCTCTGTTTACGACTCGTCCGACGTCGAAGGCCGCCGCCAACTGCTTCAGCCTAACGATCCCCAGCTCACGGTCGACAGAAACCCTAACCCCGACCACACCGTAGGTATACTGGAGGTATGGAGTGCCTTTCCCCGTTTCGTGGTTGTAGTCGCAGTCGGGAAGCTTGAATTCAGCCTGTTCGACAACATCCCGTTTGAGAATTCGCGAAACAAAATCAACCACGTCATGTTCTTCGGCATCGACGCCGTATTCCCGCGCCAGCTCTTCCAGTTTCTTACGAAGCCTGCTTGCGGCCAGCAACACAGCGTTGCCGCCCATCAAAGTCGAGCGGGAAGCAAACGTTCCTCCAGAATCGGGAACTTTCTGAGTTTCCACCATGTTGACCACCACGCGTCTTTCGTCAACGCCAAGAGCTTTCGCCGCTATCTTTGCTAAACCACGCGACGAACCCGTTCCGTATTCCGTCAAGGAAGTGGCGACGTGCACGAAGCCGTCGGCGGTAATTTTCACCACGGCGGATGATTTGTCCTCTCCTTCGGGCCCTAAACTGTTTCCATGGAATACAAACGCTATCCCGACCCCTTCTCCGCTCCGTTTGCTACGACGAGTATCCCATCCGACCTTTTTCTTCACCTTCTCCACCAAAACATCGTAGACAGGGTTGTCGTAGAGTACCACGTCACTCGCCGTAACCACGCCTCTCCTCCAGACGTTCTTCATCCTCAGCTCAATCGGGTCCATGCCCAGCTTGTGCGCGAGAATATCCATTATCGACTCGAACGCGAAATGTGTTTGTGGACATCCAAAGCCTCTCATCGAACCCGCCGTCAAGTTGTTTGTGTAGACGAGGTAGCTGTCAACCCTAACGTTTTCAAACACGTAGGGCCCGGAGGCGTGGGTGATGGCCCTCATCATGACCAGAGGCCCGACGGATGCGTAAGCTCCGGTGTCGAGGTACAGGTCTGCGTCCAGAGATTTCAGCAGACCGTCCGATGTCGCACCTATTCTATAACGCATCACCGCTGGATGACGGTGCGAATGCGCTATCATCGACTCGTCACGGCCATACATGCAGGCCGCGGGCCTTCCGGTCTTCAAGGCAGCGAGACCCGCCATCGCGCAGACATCCCACGGCGCCTCATCCGACTTGCCTCCAAAAGTTCCTCCGATGGCCATCGCCACGAGGTTGATTTTCTCCTTGGGAAGGCCGAGAATTTTGGCCACTCCCTGCAGGACGTAGAATGGGTTCTGGATGCTTCCGTAAATCGTCAGACTGCCGTCTTTTTGCGGAACGGCGTAGGCCGCTTCCGGCTCCAGCGGAGCCGGCTCCTGCATCTGAGTTCTAAACTCCTCTTCCACGATGACGTCGGAATCTTCGAATCCGCGGACGACGTCGCCTTTTCTCAAACGGTAGTGGCGGAGAAGGTTGCCCGATTCATGGATTTTGGGAGCGGAGGGCTCGAGGGCCTTCACCGGGTCGTAGACGGGTTCAAGCACTTGATAGTCGACGACGATTTTTTCGATGGCACGGTCAGCCGCCTCTTCATTCTCCGCCACCACCAACGCTATCGGGTCAGCGAGGTTTCTCACTTTATCGACAGCGAGGAAAGGCCTGTCCGGAACAACGGCCCCCGTCATATTGACGCCGGGAACATCGCGGCCTGTTATGATTGTCACTACGCCGGGTGAGTTTAAGGCGGATGACACGTCGACACTTTTTATCAACGCATGAGGATGTTCAGCCCTGAGAGCCTTGACCCGTAAAGCGTCCTCATCAACGACGTCCGCGGTGTAAATCGGCTTACCCCTGACCGCGTCGAAAGCATCATAAACTTTTTTCAAAGTTTTCAACGCTTTTACCATATGATTAGTTTATTTAAGAATTTCATACTCGAAAACTCACGTAGTAATACTTTCGAAATCGAAGGCTGAAAATGCTAAATCCCACGGAAAACATCGTCAACCGTTGAGCAGAAAAATTGACGCTTACTCATCTTACCTCGCCGTACAGCTCCTCAAAACACTTAAACAAACCATGGACTACAACGCATTATCGAGACATACAGGCCTTCCGGTCTCCACACTCACCAGATACGTAACAAACAAAACTCTGCCGCGGGGAAAAAGAACACTTGAACTCATCGACAAGCTCCTCAAAGTCGTGAACTTGAACCTGCTCGTTCAGCAACGTCTTACAACAGAAGGCGAAGAAATAGACGTTTCCGCGGTCGTTTCGGAAAGCCATCTCGTCGAGTTAATGGTGGCCCAAATGCTTCGGGAATTCGCTGGAAACCGGATAGACTGTCTGCTTGCCGTCGACAGAGCGGGCTTGGTGGTCGCGACAGGCTTCGGACTTTCGACCATGAAGAAAGTCTACTACATCCTGAACTCTGAAACGTCGATGACGGAGCGATGGAAAGAGATAAAATACCGAAGCCGTGAATCACGAGCTCTGTCGCGGATTTACGTTCCAGCGGACGCCCTCAAAAGCCATGTCCTATTGACAGCCGGCATACTGGACGGGTTCGTTCCCCTCAAAGAGATTCTCGGAAAAATTTCCGAAAGCAAAGGCGAGTTGGTCGGGATGGCCGCCGTGGCTGTTTCGAAAGAATTTTTGAAATCCGTGAAACCCTACCAATTTGGGAAAATCGTTAGTTTCGGGTCTTTTTAGGCGTATTCGCGCCAAGTGTGGCCGCATTTTACGCATCGGAAGAACTGCGTCATGGGCTCGTCGGCAGACCTCGTCTGGACTGTCCACCACTTCGCTTCGTTGTGTCCGCAGGCGGGGCATATCACGTCAGAGGTCTTGGGCAACGGCGATTCCTCTGATTCGACTATCGCGGCCACGTTCCTACCGCTTACGTTAGGCTTCTCCTGCTTGACCACTATTTTCTCTCCGACCAGAGGTTTTTTGTACCCGCATTTCCTGCACGTCAGAACAACTTTCCCACTCGATTTAACAGGCGCCAAAGCTTTACCGCAAACGGGACAAAACTCCAACGCACATCACCTGAGAACTTCAAGCTCCTTGTCAACAGACTCAAACATCTTCTCAAGCCTGTCAAAGGCGTGCAAAAGCGATTTCCTCGGCGATGTTTTTTTCGAATCGACTTTGAGCGAAACCGTAATCTTTCCAGTCAACGGATGTTCAACCCGGTACCCAGCATACAGCACACCTTCCAAACTGTTAAGAGTTTCCGTCACCAAATTCACAATAGACTGCTCAACATCCGAAACCTGTAAAACCATGAAATCCTCCTTTTCCTCGATGATTTCGAGCTTCATTTTTCCACTCCCATGAGCTGTTTTAAAACCTGCAAATTGCCGTATTTTAATACTGTTTTCCTTCGCTCGCGGCTGCCGCATCGACCGCAAACAAACACGCTATCTCTTTTGTCGAGGACGTTGCCGCAGACGCTACACATAGCCAGCATCACGCCGCAGCCCGGCGAGTAAATGTCGAAGGTCACTAATCCTCGGTAGACGTTGACCACGTTGAGCACCGTGATGTCCCCTATGCCGACGATGTTTTCCAAAGCTTCGTTCCTCCGGCCAAGGATTACGCCCATCCGCCTGTATTTCATCGGCTTGTCCGGAAGCTTGACAAACGCTTCAGCAACAGCTATTCTTTCCTGCACGTCCCTAACCTCAGCAATCACCCTGTCTCTGGCCCCGAGCGAAACAATCTCCTTCACAGGAAGAACTTTCACCTCCTTCATCCGTAAATTGTACAGGGCTTCTCCGAGAAAACGGCTTTTGACAAATCCTCCTTCGTCGGCGAAAACACCTTCCAAAGGCAGGTACTCCTCCGCAACGCACAGCACTTCGCCGGGAACGACAAACTTCCTCTTCACAGAGGTATCTGCACCAATTTTCTCCATATCTTTTCACCAATTTCTCTGCTGCTCCAACCCCAAGGATACATCAAAAAACCTCCCTCAACAACATCAACCCAATCCACATGGCCGAGAGAAACCAAGGCCTCCACAGGCAACAGAACCGGCTTACCGAACATGGCTTGGTCTTCGAGGCTTAGCCTTGGACAAGCCGTGTTGACGAATCCGTCGAACCTGTTTTCCATGACCGTCGAAGCTGTGATTTCGTCGGCCGTGACGATGAACGACTTTTTGCCGCTTTCGTTCAAAGCTTTGTTCAACCTCTTCGCAATTCCCAACCTCATCTGACCGGGCTTGACGCTGACCAGCACGCCAACTTTGGCGCTTTGTTTGAAGGCCGTTATCTGCATGAACCTTTGTCTGAAGATTTTCTCACGATGTTCTTCGAGGTTTTTCACTTGCTGGCTGTGCGGGTCTGCGGCAACGACGGTTTTCCGCGTTGAAACAGCGACACCGAGCCCGTGAAACACACTACCCAAAACCAAGAAGCCGTCCACATAATCCTCAATTTTTTTCAGGGCAGACACGTCACATCCAAGAACCTGTGCATCGTAGACCGAGAAGAGGTCGGGCTGCGCGGTAACCGGCTCAACCCCCCGTGACTTGAGCAGCTCCGCAACCTCTGGGATAAAGTCAAGCCACTGGACGCTGGCTCCGATTCCAACCCTCTTTAATCCACCGATTGCGTCGATAACTTTGTCAAATAAAGATTTGACCGGGACCGGGTCTGCGTACCTGCATTCGATGTAGGCTGTGGGGAATTTGTCCTTCTTCAGGAAGCGACTGTGGCCGAGGTGCAAAATGTAGTCGACGTTTGCGTTGTTCGCTTCGGTGTAGGCGACGTCGCATCCACCCCAGCAGTTGGAGCTTGAAAAGACCACTTGAAACCCTTCTTCTCCGAGAATTTCCCCTACTTTCAAGGCGACGGACCTAAGACCCAAAGGAGACTGGACAAGTATTTTCGAGGCCTTTCTCTCTCTCAGAGTTTCGAGAACATCTTCGAGCTTGACGTCATAGTTGTCGATTATGGGCAACCCGATGTGATTGGCTTTATGGGTCTTAATATGTGTGATGATAAGTTTTTTGACCAGCGCTTCCAATATGAGTATCGTGTCTGATTACGATGTTCTGGTGGTCGGCGGCGGCATTCTCGGGCTCGCATCCGCCTACTACATCAAGCTCCACAACAGACAGCTATCGGTTGCAGTAGTCGAGAGAGAGAGGGATGTTGGCCAAGGCAACACGGCGCGTAGCGTAGGCGGATATCGGCAGGGCATATTCACTTCGCGTGTGAATCAAGTGCTCGCCGAAACATCCGTGCAGCATCTTCGGGAAGCGGATGCATCGGGGGAAGCTCGGCTTGAGATGAACGATGTCGGATACCTAATCGTCATGGACCGCGACAGGTACACGAAAGTGGCTGACGTCGTGAAAAATTTTCTTCAAACAGGGAAAGCTGAGCTCATCGAGCCCCGCAAACTATCTGAATATTTTGAACTCAACACAAGTTTTGAAGGCGACGAAGAAGCTGAGATGCTCGGTGTTGAAAATATCGTGTATGGGTTGTTTGCTCCGAGGTGCGGTTACCTCGATGTGGAAAAAGTCGTAGGCCTGTACAAGAAAAGATGCGTCGACAACGGTGTTGAATTGATTTTGGGGAAGCAGGTTGAAAAAATTCTTTTGGAGCCCATCCAGCCTCTCGGCATCCCTAACGAGCCTCGGGCGTGGCAGAAAGCAAAAGTCGCGGGAGTTTTGCTCAACGGTGAAAAGATAACTTCGCGATTTACAGTCGTCGCAGCTGGGTCATGGTGTCCGGAATTACTCGACCCCATCGGCGTCGATTGTTTCGTAAAGCCGAAGAAACGACAGCTATTCGTCATTACCGCGTCGGGTGAGCTGGAAAATATGTTGAACAAGGTGTGGGCGGATGGCAGAAGGCTGCCTATGATTTTCTTTCCGAACGGCGCCTACGTGGTTCCCCGTCATCGCGAGAAATCCTTTTGGGTGAGTTTGACCGATGAAATTGGCAGAAAATTCAGTCTCGACAACGAGCCCGAGCCATCATACTTCTACGAAAACGTCTATCCCCCAATCGTCAAATACTTCCCCCAGTTCGCCAACACCAGGCCTTCCGCGATGTGGGCTGGAAGCTATTCTATGAACTATCTCGACGGGAACCCGCTGGTGTTTAAATTCCTCAACTGCCTCGTCGTTACGGGAGCCAGCGGAAGCGGTGTGATGAAGTCGGACGCTGTCGGAAGGATTGCTGAAGCCGCTCTGTTCGACAAACCCTACGCAGTTTTACATGGAGGAGTGAAGTTCGACGTCTCGATTTTGGGAATAGAGGAAAGGAAAGTTGACAGAGAATATTTCATCCTGTAGGTGCCGTGTTTGCCTGTCTGGTATTTTGCGTATGGTTCAAACCTTGACCAAGAAGGTATGAAGAAGAGAGTGGGGTCTTGGCGGGAGATAAGGCCGGCTGTTCTGAGAGGCTATAGGCTGGTGTTCAACGTTTATTCAAGTTCGTGGCGCGGCGGCGTCGCCAACGTAGTCGAAGACCCTGACTCATCCGTTTACGGCGCAGTCTACCTTCTGGAAGAGAGCCAGCTGGAAAAACTCGATAGATACGAAGGCGTTCCCCACCTCTACCATAGGAGGAAAGTGCTGGTCGATGTCGGCGGCTCACAGGTCGAAGCCTACATCTATGTTGGAACAAACCCTCGGCAGCGAATAA
>JANXEM010000009.1 GCA_025058435.1 Candidatus Caldarchaeum sp. | reverse complement strand
CAAACAACATCTAGAGTGGAAGCCAAGGTCCTAGGGAAGGAGGCGGTGCTCGCCAGAAAACTATCAGACGGAAGAATCGAGTGCACAGCATGCGCTCGATACTGCAAGTTGAGAGAAGGGCAAATAGGTCTATGCGGCGTCAGGGGAGTCTTCAACAACAACCTCCGGCTCCTCGTTTACGGCAGAGTTATCACTGGCCACGTCGACCCCATAGAGAAGAAACCAGTAACCCATTTCATGCCTGGGACGAAAATCTTCAGCATAGCCACGACTGGGTGCAACTGGCTTTGCGCCTACTGTCAGAACTTCGACATAAGCCAGAGGCGGAAAGTCGAGGGGACTGAGGCATCTCCCCAGCAGGTTGTCGACCTCGCTTTAAAATACGGAAGCGACGGCATCGCCTACACATACAACGAACCATCTATTTTCATGGAATACGCTCACGACATCGGAGTTCTTGCCCGGAGAAAGGGTTTGATCAACATTTTCGTAACCAACGGCTTCTGGACGCCCGACGCGGTGTCCATGGCCTCGGAATTTCTTGACTGCGCAACGGTCGACTTCAAAGGCAGTGGTCAAAAGGAATTTGTTCAAAAATACATCGGAATACCGAGCGCCGAGCCCGTGTTCGAAACTCTCCTCGACATCAAAAATCGCACGAAAATCCACGTCGAAATAACAGACCTGATCGTTCCGCAGATAGGCGACAGCCTCGAAGCAGCCCGACACCTTTGCCGATGGGTTTATGAAAACCTTGGTCCCGAAACCCCGATACATTTCCTCAGGTTCCATCCAGACTACAAGCTCCTCCACCTACCGTGGACACCCGTCGAAACCCTCGAAAAACACTGCCAAATAGCGAGAGAAACAGGACTTCTCTACGTCTACGTCGGCAACGTGCCTGGACATCCTCTGGAAAACACCTACTGCCCTGAATGCGGAGAAATTGTGGTTCAAAGACACGGCTTCGACATCGTCGACTGGAAACTCGTCAAAGACAACAGATGCCCAAAATGCAGCTACAAGGTTCACATCATCGGAAAACCTCCTTCACGACGGGTGCCAGCGACCCGAAGGTTCATCCCGGTCAATTTGGGTTAGCCCTGGCGGGGCTTTGAACCCCGGACCTCGGCGCCCCGAGCAGACGTGAGGCTCTACCGCTTACCAAGCGGTCGCTCCACCAGGCTGAGCTACCAGGGCTCAGCATAGCTTGTCCGTGGTTTCTTAAAAATCTCTCCTAGGAAATGACCCCGTAGCGGTAAGTCTTTGCAGCATGTCTCCTCTCTCGGAACCTTTTTTCGTGGAGAAATTCTGGGTCGATCAACGGCTGTTTTTTACGGAGTATGATGTCGGCGGTGAGCATGCCTATCGCCGGAGCTAGCTTAAACCCATGGCCGCTCATTCCCACGGCGTTGAAAAGGTTTTCAAACTTTTCCGAAAACCCGACTATCGGAAGCCAGTCGGGTGTGACGTCGTACAACCCTACCCATCCACCGGCGAATTCCGCTTCTGCGAAGACGGGAAACCTTTTCGAAACCGATTCTCCGTATTTGGTAGCGGTGTCGATGCCTACTTTCTCGTTGAGGTCGAAAGCTGTTGCGTACTTTTCGGGCCGGCTCATGTCGGGGTTAATGCTTCCCATGTATGTCATCGAGTCGCCGAAGGGTCTCATGTAGTAGTTATTCGGCAAATCGCCCACGACTGGATGTAAACCGCGAAAGCTCTGCGGCCTTTTCCACACAACGATCTCCTCTTTCATGATCGAAACCGGAAGATCGACAGCCACCATGTCGAAGAAGCTATTGCACCAAACGCCAGTAGCGTTGACAACAACATCACCCTCAAAAACACCAGCCGAAGTTTCAAGCCTTTCAACATGTGTGCCCGTGGTCCTCACAGATTTGACCTCGCAATTTTCAAATAATCTAGCTCCTTGTCTGACTGCGGCTGAAGCGTAAGATTGCGCCGTCGTCACCGGGTCCGCATATCCTGAATCCGGCTCGTACGCTGCCGCCGCAATTCCTCCCGTGTCGACCTGTGGGAAAATGTGTTTCAATTCATCGGGCGTGAGAATGGTTGTGTTAACACCCACTTTCCGCTGCATTTCAACATTCTTTCTCAGCCCATCGACATCTTCGGGCCCCACAAACATCAGAAACCCGACAGATGTAAAACCGGAAGGCCCTCCGACCCTTTTTTCCATCTCCTTTAGAATCTTCCAGCTTTCGAAGGCCATCTTCGTTACTTCGGGTGTGCTGTAGTGAAGACGGACTACCGCTGTCGACCTCCCTGTTTGGCCCCAACCCACCCTTTCCCTTTCCAACAGAGCAACTCTTCCCGCACCGCCGTCTGCTAGGTAGAAGGCTATGCTGGAGCCGGTCGAACCTCCGCCGACTACAACGACGTCAAACCTCATGGATTCAATCGAGTGGGCTGTCTAATTACCTTAAAAATCAGCAACCTCATGGTGTTTTGAGACATGCCGACCTACGTATACGAAACCATTTCAATTCCTCCGGAGGCGGCTGAAAAAACGAAGGAACGGCGGAAGGCTGTTCGCATCAGTTACTGGAAGATGTTCGGTGAGGAGCCTCCGGGATGGGTTATTGGAAAAGGATTCCTAGAGGGCAACAGGTTCGTCCTCGAAGAAGAATTCATAGCCCGTGAGCTGGTGATAAAAAGCGAAGCCTTCGGCTTCATAGCTTTCCAGAAGCCGGAGCATGGAGACCTCGTGGACCGCGGCTGGATCCTTACCTTTTCAGAAAAAATTGAATACGACGGAAAAAGATGCGTCATCCACTGAGATGACATTTAAATCGCTCTGAGCGCAATAATCAGCGATGTCAGAGATTTACGAGTTTATCTTTCCCAGGATAGACGTGGCGATGGACGAGGGAAAGATCCTCGAGTGGCGAAAAAAGGAAGGCGACGAGGTAAGACGGGGAGAAGTGGTTGTTGTGGTTGAAACGGAGAAGGCATCGGTGGAAATTCCATCGGACATCGACGGCAAAATAATCAAAATCATCAGGAGAGAGGGGGAGGATGTTAAAGTCGGCGAAGTTATCGCGCAAATACTGAAGAAATGATTAAGCTACGAGTTTGACGACTGCTTCGACTATCTTGTCGGCGGAAACCATGTACTGTTTTTCTAATGGTTGGGAT
>JANXEM010000060.1 GCA_025058435.1 Candidatus Caldarchaeum sp. | reverse complement strand
TTAAACCTAGTAGACGTCCCCGTGTTCTTTGATTTTTGCATCCTCATAGCTTGCTATTTTACGTCGGTACAGCTCTTGAGCGACCGCCGACAAAACACCCAAAGCCCTGTTGTAGTTGAAGTAGCTCGGCGGATAGAGCTCGGCGATGAGACGCGTTATGACGTAGTTTAGCTTACCGTCGATTTTCTCAACGGGAGATGATTTGAGCTTCGCCGACAGCTCTTCTATTAACGGGTCTAATTCTTTTCTTTCCTCCCTTGGGATGTAGGGCATAGTTTCTCTGAATTGGGGCGAGTTATAAGCATGCGAAAGCATAAGTATCTCCATAGACATCGGGTGTTATGCACTTCGTTACCCTTGTCAGGTTTAGGAGGAAGTTGACTAAAGAAGACGTGGCGAAGACCGACCAGATAATAAAAAACAACCCATCTGTTAAGGTTCGGGAAATTCTATGGACCTTCGGTCAGTACGATGGTTTATTGATTGCAGAGGCGCCAGACGTGGACACCTACATGAAATTCGTCCTACAATTTTCCGACTACCTTGCAACTGAGACACTGGTGGCAGTCCCAAGGGAAGAGGCGTTGAAAATCGCCGGCCTAAGGTAGCTGGGAAAAACCCATATGCTAACTTTTCATAAACATTGTTGAAAGGATGCCGATATTTGTTGACAAGACCAAGCTAAGTTCGGCCTACCTCCCGAAAAGGATGCTCCACAGAGACAGGGAGAAGCAACTACTCACCAGCATTCTCCTTTCGGGAATAAACCGCTCCAATGACTTCTATGTCGCAAAAGCTCGAGTGGTCGGAGGTGTTGGGGTGGGGAAGACGACGCTCTGCATCATGGTCGGCCAAGAAGTCGAGCGGACTAACAAGTCCGTAAAGCATCTATATCTAAACCTCCGCAGGTTTTCAACGAGCAAAGTCACCATTTACAGACACATCGTGAGGAGCATTGCGCCAGATGCCTATAGTCCATCGCTCTCAGCCGAAGAACTGCTCGACAACCTCTTGCTCCATCTCAAGAACACAGGACAGAGACTACTGATAACCTTCGATGACGCAGACTACCACGTCTCAGCCCGCAAAGGCCGTGAAAGCATCCTCTATGACTTCGTTCGCCTTCACGAAATTTCGAGCATCAGACCGCTGAACGTGGTCGGTGTAATTTTTGTCTTCAGAGACGATGACCACGGCCGTTTTTTGGAAAAGTCGGAATTGAGCTCCCTCGGCGCGAGCATCGTGAGGCTGCCCGACTACACAAAACAACAGTTGTTCGACATTCTTAACGATAGAGTAGCTGAGGCCTTTCAGATGGGCGCCGTGCCGATCAGCGTCGTCGACTACGTAGCAGGTGTAGTTTCAGCGCCTCCCTACAACGGAGACGTAAGGTTTGCGTTGGATCTTCTTCTTCACGCAGGAAATATTGCCGAGTCAAGCGGCTTAGATTCGGTCCGGATTGACGATGTAAGACGCGTCATCTCCGAAATATATCCTAGTATCTCCTCGTCGGAGCTTGCTGAGATGTCGGAGGAGATGCGGGCTGCTTTCCTCGCTGTCGCTAAAACCTTGCTGTCTTTTGACGAAGCTTCGGCGGACATAAAGAAGGTGAAGAAAACCTACGAGATGATTTGCGACCTGTATGGTTTGTCTTCGTCCGGTTTTGAAAATGCTTTGAAACAGCTGGTCCTGCTGGGTTATGTTAGGTCGGTGGGAGATGGACGTCTTGAGATTTTAAGAGTTGATGCAGGAAGGCTTGTTGAAGTCTTGGAGCCAATGCTGAGAACGAGATGAAGCCGATTGGCCCGACCAGAACATGCCGTTGAGCTGATTTTGAAAACCTACCATCATTTACGAGTGGTCAAAACACTTGCCTCATCCGACCACCCGATCACCAAATACCAGATATCGAAACAATCGGGAATAAACGCTGCGACAGTCGCCAAAATACTTAACGAACTGTCAGCTCACGACTGGACAATGAAAACAACTTTGAAACCAAACAAGTATTCCCTTAACGTAGGTAATCCTGTCGTCAGAAAATTTCTCGAATTTCTTGAAGAAGCCAAATATCTTTAGAAGCGGAAAAACATAAAATTGTAGAAAGCGTAAAAAGCAAAAGGGCCCTGGTAGCTCAGCCCGGTTAGAGCGGCCGCCTTGTAAGCGGCAGGTCGAGGGTTCAAAGCCCTCCCAGGGCTACGCCCTATGCAGGATTTCTGTGAGTGCGCTTACGAATCGGTTGTTGTTTCGCGGTGATGAGACAGTCACTCGCAAAGCGTTTGGAATCACAGTGGAAAGGTCTCTGACCACAAGCCCACGCCTCATTAGCTTTTCGTGAACCTCCTCGGCTTTTCTCTGCTTGAAAATCAGGAGGATGAAGTTGGCCTTGGATTCGACGACTTCTATGCCTTCAAGCCTCGACAACGTGCCCGCCAACCTCCGCCTTTCAGAGACTACTTTTGCAGCCCATTTCCTCACCAGAGCTTCTTGCTTGAGCGCCATCTCTGCAAGCTCGAGTGATATGACGCTTAGGCTGTTAGGAGGTCTGACCTTGTTCAATGTGTCGATGGTTTCCTTTGCCGCGATAGCGTACCCAACTCGTGCGCCGGCCAGGGAAAAGGCCTTCGACATCGTTCTCACGACGATGAGGTTGGAATAGCTCGATGTAAGCCCTGCACACGTTTGGCCGCTGTATTCGTAGTAGGCTTCGTCGACGACGACGGGGCATTCGACGGAGTCGAGAATTCTTTCGACGTCTCGGCTGTCTATGAGGTTGCCCGTTGGGTTGTTTGGGCTGCATAGAAAAATCATTCCAGTATTTTTTGTTGCCGCTTCAATGATGGCGTCTACGTCGTCGCGAAAACCTTGTTTTCTTGGGATTTTCACGACCTCTGCTCCCATGATTTCAGAGCATATGCGGAAGTAGGAATAGGTCGGGAAGCTGATTACCGCCCTATGACCTCTTTCCAGAAAAGCCTGTGCAGCAATCATCAGACATTCGTCGGCACCGTTGCCAACCAATATTTCATCGATGTCTTTTCCAGTGTAGTGGCTCACGGCTTCGCGGAAACTGCGGTAGGAAGTGTCGGGGTACAGGTTCACCGGAAGGTCGCGTAATTTAGCGACTAGCCTGCCCAGCCAAGCCCTGGGAATGTAGGGTGATGTGTTCAAGTCCATGCGTACAATTTGCTCCTTTTTCAAGCCGTATCGCGATGCAATCTCCTGGGTGGAGGGCTCCCAAGAGTAGGGCACGAAATTTGCCAGAGTACTCCTCAGGGCTGCCATGTACGAAATCGTCGGAAGCGGCGCGGGTTAAAAGATTTCAGAACCGACCGGTGGGTGAGGATTTAAATAGGAAGCAAGTGTAGAGCAGTCGGGCCCGTAGCTCAGCCAGGACAGAGCACCGGAGGACGAGATGAAAGACAATCGAAGCGGGATGTCTTTCAAGGCGTCCGGTGAAGCTTTTAACCCGGGGGCCGCGGGTTCAAATCCCGCCGGGCCCGACGAATTTGGAATATCCTTAACAGACGATTCCACATTATATAGGCATGGTTTCACGTCGGGTTTTTCTCACGGGTCTGGCGGGTGCGGCCGCGACGGCGGTCGCCGCTTCTGTCATCTTTCTTCAACCAAGAGACACCACATCGTCTTCTGAGGCGGAAGTAGAGGTGGTGGCGCAGAGGCTGAATGTGCCATGGTCGATTACCTTCTTGAACAACGACGAAGCCGTTTTCACGGAAAGAAACGGAACCCTCAACCTCCTGTCTTTGGGCAGCGGCCGCGTCGAAACAGTGGCACGGCTTGACGTCACCGCAGTTGGTGAAGGCGGATTACTCGGTGTCGAGACTCTCCAGTCGGGCAAAAATACGCTGCTATTCCTATACTACACCTACAGCGAACAAGGCACGATTTACAACAAGGTAGTGAGGGCGAAGCTGTCGGGAGGACTCGACGACGTCGTCGAAATAATCAGCAGAATTCCGGGCGGACGGATACACAACGGAGGCAGGATAAAGATAGGGCCCGACAAACACCTATACATCACAACCGGCGAAGCGGGAGACACAAACCTCTCCCAGCGGACGGATTCACTCGGAGGAAAAATCCTCCGCATCACCACAGACGGAAAAATTCCCGTCGACAATCCATTCCAAAACCCGGTCTTCGCCTACGGGCTGCGTAACCCCCAAGGCATCGCATGGCATCCGGAAAACGGCCGCCTTTATTCGACCGACCACGGCCCGACGGGAGAAGGGCTGCGGAGGGCCCACGACGAGGTGAACCTGATTCGGCCGGGTGAAAACTATGGATGGCCTTTCGTCATCGGCGATGAAGAACGGCCGGGCATGAAAAAACCCGTCTACCACAGCGGCACGGAAACTTGGGCCCCATCAGGATGTTGTTTCTATTCAGGCAGGCGCAACAACGACTACAGGAATTCATTCTTCTTCGCCTGTCTGAGGGGCAGCCACCTCCATCGTGTTGTGTTTGGCCCCGATGGAGAAAGCGTTGCGACGGCGCAAAAGCTTTTCCAAGATAGGTTCGGAAGGCTAAGAGACGTTGTTGAAGGACCAGACGGAGCCCTCTATGTATTGACGAGCAACAGGGACGGCAGAGGAACACCAGTCGCCGACGACGACCGAATCATCAGAATCGTCTTTTAGACAACCTTTCCTTTACGCAGAAGGTCCAATAGGTAAGCGGGTCGGTATCACCGTGCGGCGACGCCCCCGAAATGTAGTATTCATCGAGCTCATCTGCAAGCTTCTCCACCTCCTCGGGAGTGAGGTTGATTTCTTGACGTAGCCGTTCAGCTTCTTCAGCGAGCTTTTCAACCTCTGCGTCGAGCATCACGTCTCTATAAAACCTGATACGGTTCATAAGCGAATACAGCTTCTCGACCTTGTCCATCAATTCGGCGGCCTCTTCTTCAGCGCCACTCAACCTACCTCAACCCAAATCCTACGACCGCATAGCTTTTTGAGTCGATTAAAAATGTAAACCGTCTCATCCTACTGTCTTTAGATGACCTAAAATCGCCCGAAACCTCTATAAATCCCCCTCTTGTGTAGATGCGTGAAATCTTGTATTCAATCTGGCCGTACCGCTTTTCGAAGAAATTCTTCACCACTTCAGCGACTTTTTCTTCTTCAGCCAACCCGAGAGTTAAACTGCTTATTGGTTAAAATTTTTAACTCGAAACAATAGTTTTTAGCTAATGTCTCACCAGCCCCATCTAAAAACCGGTAGGGACTTTGTCTTTCCCGACTACAAACCACGTTACCCACGAAAACCATCGTTCAAAATCGACCACTACAAGCTTTTCATCAACATAGACCCAGATGACAGACGTCTCGACGGCGAAGCACACATCTCTTTTGCGATTGGCTGTGAATCGGCGTTTCTCGACGCGGTCGATTTCGAGATACTGGAGATATCGGGAGCGGTTGAAAGCAGCTACGACGGAAAAAGCATCTACCTCCGACTCAACCCCGCAATCAAGAACACGGTCAAGATAGTGTACAGAGTTTGGCCTCGCACGGGCGTCCATTTCATCCCGTCCTCGAAAAGTAACGGATTTCCGTCTATCTGGAGTCATGGGGAACCGGAATACCACAGAAACTGGATGCCCATATACGACTACCCTAACATGAAATTCACCTCCGAGCTCGTTGTCACAGTACCCAAACCTCTTGAAGTGGTCTCAAACGGTGAACTAATCAGGAAAGAGGAAACCCTCGAGGGGAAAAGCACGTGGCACTGGTTGATGGAAAAGCCACATACAGCTTATCTAATCAGCTTCGTTGCAGGCGTTTTTGACAAAGAAGAGGAGACGCTTAACGGTATCAAGCTTGAATATTATGTGCCACGTGGAATGAATCAATTCATCAAAAATTCTTTCGCAAAAACCGGAGACATGATGCGGTTTTTCAGCCAATATTTCATGTTCCCTTA
Organism: Candidatus Caldarchaeum sp.; assembly: GCA_025058435.1. Next base: position 40,297 of record JANXEM010000060.1, on the reverse strand, counting down.
TCCGTTCAAATCCTACCGTCAAGTATGCGTCCCAGAGTTCGTCGTAGGCGGTATGGAGAACACCACGGCAACGACGCTCACCGACCTAACGCTCCACGACGACATCGCCCACATGGATTTTTCAAGCGACCCACTCGTGGCCCACGAACTCGTCCATCAGTGGTTCGGCGACCTCGTAACATGCAGGGACTGGTCACATATTTGGCTAAACGAATCATTCGCGACATACCTCGAAAACCTATACCTAATGCATGACAAAGGCCGCGACGAATTTCTCTACGAACTTTACAACGACCTCCAATCCTACCTCGACGAATACAGAAGAAGATATTCACGGCCCGTGGTCTTCAGAGTCTACAAATATCCCGAAGAGCTTTTCGACAGACACGCATACCCAAAGGGAGGACTGGTCTTACACACCTTGTCCAACATCGTTGGCGAGGAAAACTTCCGAAAAGCCCTGAACCTATTTTTGACGAGGCATCAATTTTCCAACGCAGACACCGAAGACTTCCGAAAAGCGTTGGAGGAAGTTTCAGGCATTCCATTAGAACAGCTCTTTGAACAGCTGGTCTATTCTTCGGGCCATCCTTCCATCAAGGCCACTTACAACTGGGACTCTGACTCAAGGATGTTGAAAATCAGCTTGAAGCAGGTGCAGGGCGATGATTCCCCCGAAACTTATGGGTTGGATGTGGAGGTCCGTGTTTCGACTTCGGATGAAACGTTGGTGAGAAAAGTTTCTCTGGAAGAGCGTGAAGTTACGTTTTATCTTCCGCTAAAGGAAAAGCCCGGCCATGTCTGCATCGACCCGGAGTTGAAGCTTTTGAGGGTGGTTGATGTGGAAAGGCCTTTGGAGGAGCTTTTGAAGGCCGTTGAGCGATGTGAAAACGTTGTCTGTCGGTTGGAAATGGTGGAATCGTTGGCGAAAATGGGGGGAAGAAGGGCTGTTGAGGTTTTGGAAAGAGTTGTTAGACAGGACAGGTTCTGGGGCGTTTCTTATAGGGCTGCGAAAGCTCTTGGCGAGGTAAGGTCTGAAGACGCGAAGAAGGCGTTGATAAGCCTCGAAAAATCCGTTCATCATCCGAAGATAAGGAGGGGAATCGTCGAGGCGTTGGCTGTTTTTGAGAAGGACAAGGAGGTTTTCGATGTTTTGGCGAAGGTGGTTGAAAACACGACAGAATCTTACTACGTGAGGCAGTCGGCCTGCATCAGCTTGGGCAGGCTGAAGCTCGTCGAAGCTATTCCCGTCTTGGAGGCTGCGTCGAAGACGCCTTCGCACGCACACGTGATTCATTCGGGCGCTGTTCAGGGCCTTGCGGAAACCGGGTTCGACGAAGCCTACAAATTTGTTGTGGAGCGGGTTGAGGAGGAATATCCGACGCCCGTTAGAGTTGCTGCGACCGTGTCGCTGGCCAAGTTTCCGGACAGAAAAGAAGTCTATGAGATGCTTAAGAGGCTGTCGGAAGACTGCAGCGAACGCGTCCGTCACGCCGTCGTGGCCGCGGCGAGGGAGCTGCTGGACCCCCGTCTCCTTGAAATTCTCGACAAGATGGCTGAGAAGGACTTGAACGAAAGGGTTCGTAGAACGGCGCGGGAAGTCGCGAAAAGGATAAGGGACACCCTCGAAAAAGGCGTCGAATACAAGGCCTTCCGGGAGGAGGTCGAAAGAATAAAGGAGGAAAACCGGAAGATTTTGGATAGAATCTACCGGATAGAAGGCAAAACCTAAATCCCTATCTTGAACGTTTTTGAAATGGCTGTGATGACGCCTCGAGCTTGAGCGGTGATGTTCTCTGGGGTATCTGAGCCGTCAAATCAGAGTAACGACAGATTCGATGATGTCCCTGGTGGTTAGCATCCCAACCAGTTCTCCCTCGGCGTTGACGACTGGAAGATGTCTAATCTGGTTCGACAACATGATGTTTCTCGCGTCATTTACAGACCGGTCGTCTCTGACGACGATTACGTTGCGTGTCATGAAGTGATTGACGGGCGCGTCCGGTTGAACACCGAGCGCAAAGAATTTCACAAAATCCTTTTCCGTAACGATGCCGACGACCTTTTTTTCTGATAGTACGACGACGCTGCTCACCCGTGCTTCGAGCATTTTCTCCGCTATCCGTGAAAGCTTCTCATCCTCGGTGGCCGTTACAAGCCTCCTCGACATAACTTCCGAAACTTTAATCGACTGCAACAGAATAGTAGGAGTAAGGGGCCATAAATCAATTACTATAGGTCAAGCAGCTCCGGTAACGAGGCAACGCTCTCGACCACGACATCGGCTTCCCACGACCTTTCAGCAAACATCTTAAAAGCACCTGTCTTGACCAATACGCTTCTGCAACCGACTACCTTGGCCGCCTCAACGTCCGTGTCCACCCTATCCCCCACAAACACCACATGCTCCTCTGGCAGCTTAAGCAGTTCCAAAGCCTGAAGGGACGACTCTTTCATCGGCTTACCAACAGCCACGGGCCTGACGCCGGTAGCAGTAGATATCACGGCAGCGATGGAACCCGCTCCCGGAAGAAAACCCTTCTCGGAAGGGTAGACGTGGTCGAGGTTGGTGGCTACGAACTTGGCGCCGGATAGAACAGCCAGAGATGCGTGGGCGAGTTTGTCGTAGGTGAGGGTTCGGTCGAGTCCGACCACGACGAAGTCGGCTTTCCGCCATTCTTGATGGTCGACGACCTCGAGACCGATGTTGGTTGCTTCGACGGTGATTCCGTCTTCTCCGACGGCGAGAATTCTTGCATCCTGCTTAAGTTTCTTAACGTAGCGGGCCGCCACCCAGCCCGATGTAACGATTTCGTCGGCCGTCGTCTCAATTCCCATCCTACGGAGTTTGTCGGCGTACTGTTTTCTCGTCAGCGTAGAATTGTTGGTCATGAAGACGACCTTAACGTGTTTTTTGACTTTGTTTATGGCTTCGACGGCTCCGGGGACGGGTGTTTCGCCGACGTAGACGCATCCGTCCAAGTCAATCACAAGGCCTTTGACGTTTTGGAGCGACATCTGTTAAACCGTTTCCTTGACTGCGGCGAGCGAAACGCAGGTGATGGTCTTTCCAACCCCAGCCATGTTCCTCAGCTTGTCGACGACGAGGGAGCCGATGGTCTGCATCGACTCGGACCGCACCTTTACGATGATGTCCCATTCTCCGGTTATTACATGGGCTTCGATAACTTCGGGAAGTTTGGCTATTTCTTCCGCCAGCCTTTTCTGAGACGTGGCTCCCTGTTCAAAAGAAATCAAAACAAAAGCGGTCGAAGGCCTCCCCAGCTTTGCGTGGTCGACTTGAATTGTGAATTTTTTGATGACGCCGATTTGCTTAAGCCGTTTTATTCTTTCTTGAACGGTTGTTCGGGGCATTTTTATTTTCTCGGCGAGGGAAGATATTGATTGTTCGGCGTTTTCCATCAATTCTTGGATGATTTTGTGGTCTTTTTCGTCGAGCTCGACCTGCATGGTCGTCGGTTAATACTGGGTTGATGGTTTGTTTTAATGTCTCTTTTTGGGGAGCTGTTCGGCAAATGTCGAACGGGCGATCTGCAAAAGCCTTTTAATAGAAGCAACCAATTCGGACAAACGATGCCCCGAATATCCGACGCAGCCATACATGGTTACGGCTGCTACGTCCCCCGTTATAGAATCAAAGGTTTGGAGATGGCGAAGCTGTGGGGTAAAAGCGCATCCGAGCTACCTGTAAAAGAAAAGGCCGTGGCGGGTTTTGACGAAGACACGGTGACGATGGCTGTTGAAGCCGCCCGCCACGCCATCAACAGGGCTGGGGTAGACCCTTCGAAGATTGCCGCGGTTCACGTGGGAACAGAGTCGAAGCCTTACGCGGTGAAGCCGTCGGGAACGATCGTCGCCGAAGTGCTCGGGCTTTCTCGGAAAATCACGTCAGCCGATTTCGAATTCGCCTGCAAGGCCGGAACCGAGGCGGTTCAGATGGTTACGGCCTTGGTTGAGGCGGGAAGGATTGAATATGGGTTGGCCATCGGGGCTGACACGGCTCAGGGAAGGCCCGGGGACGCGTTGGAATTTACGGCCGCGAGCGGGGCCGCCGCGTTCGTCGTCGGCAAAAACAGCGGAGACTGCATAGCCAAATTCGAATACGCCACTTCATACGTCAGCGACACTCCCGATTTTTGGAGAAGAAGCTACGAAAGATATCCCATGCATGGTTCTCGGTTTACCGGAGAACCAGCCTACTTCCATCACACCATTTCGGCGGTTTCGACCATCATGGGCGAAAACGGGTTTTCGGTAAACGACGTCGACTACTTTGTCTTCCATCAGCCAAACGTAAAATTTCCCCTCGCCGTTGCGAAAGTTCTCTCGATTCCTCTTGAGAAGGTGAAGCCCGGCATAGTGGCCGACCAAATCGGAAACACATACGCGGCCTGCTCGATGATTGGCCTCGTCAAAGTTCTTGACCGGGCCGAGCCGGGCCAAAGAATACTGTTCACGTCCTATGGCTCTGGAGCTGGGAGCGATTCGTTTCTGCTTGTAACATGCGAAGGGCTGGAGCGGAGGAGAAATCTGGCTCCGACCTTCGACGAAATGGTCAGCAGACGGAAGGAAATCGACTATTCCACCTACCTGAAGTTTAGGGAGAAGATTAGGGTGTAGTTCTTTGAAGGTGTTTGTGAGCGGCGTTGGGCTGACGAAAGTCGATGAACACTGGGAAAAGTCTTTGACGGAGCTGATGGCCGAGGCCGGGCTGGCAGCCGTCGAGTCGGCTGGCCTATATTCGGTTGACGCCGTCGTCGTCTCGAATGTTTTCGCCGAATCGTTGCAGGAACAGGTGAACCTCGGCGCTTACTTCGCAGAAGTTCTTGGTCTTCGTGGAATTGCCTGTTTGAGGGTTGAAGCGGGAGGGGCGTCGGGCCTCGCCGCGGTCTATTCAGCGGCCTCGTCCATCGGTTCAGGCCTCAACAAAGCCGTATTGGTAGTAGGTGCTGAAAAGATGTCCGACGCAACAGCCGAAGAAGCGGTCGCGCTGTCTTCGATGGAAGAAACGGCTGAATACATCGCTTCGCTCGGGGTTTCACAGCTGGCCGAAGCCGCCCTAATCTACAAAGAATATCTGAAACGATATGGCCTCGAACAGGAAGACGTGGCCTATTTTTCGGTGTTAGGCCACGACCATGCTCAAACGGCACCGCACGCCCAATACCAGTTCAAAATTTCCGTCGACACCGTGATGAATTCGCCGTACGTGGCGGAGCCGCTTCGCCGGCTTGAAACCACTTCTCCGGCGGACGGGGCCGCCGCCGTCCTTCTTCTTTCGGAGGATGTTGCGAAAAAACTTGATTCACGTAAGGCCGTTTTGAAGGGGTTGGGGATGGCCTCTGACTACCTTTCTCCGTTCGACCGGGAAGACCCGGTAGAGATGCGGAGCATCACCTTCGCGGCGCAGAGGGCGTTGGAGATGGCTGGGTTAAGCCGGAACTCCATAGATTTCGTGGAGGTGCACGACAGCTACAGCTTCATGGCTCCGCTTTCGCTCGAAGCCATGGGTTTCGCCGAAAAGGGCTACGCCTGCCACGAGGCCCGCAAAGGCCGCTGGTCGCTTTCAGGAGAAATTCCCCTCAACACCTTCGGAGGCTTGAAAGGACGAGGGAACCCAGTCGGAGCGTCAAACATCTACTCGTTGGCCGAGGCCTACCTGCAAGTGACGGGAAACGCGGGAAAAAACCAGGTGGACGGAGCGAAAGCAGGCCTCATTCAAGCCGTCGCGGGCCTTGGTTCACATGCGGCGGCTGTGGTCGTTACGGAGGTGGGTTAGCTTGTCGAAGCCTGCGTCCTATTGGCGTCTGAGGCCTTTTGTCTACAGGTTCGAAGGAAGCAGATGCGTGAGATGCGGCCATTTTCATCCGCTCGTCAGAAAAGTATGCCGGAGATGTGGTTCGAAAAACCTTGAGAAAGACCGGCTGCCCGCTACAGGTAGCTTACGGCATTTCACCGTTGTTTCGCAGGCCCAGCAGGGTTTGGAGAAGAACACGCCATTCATAGTGGCGTGGGTTGAAATGGATGACGGCTCTAAAGCCGTTGCTCAGATGACCGACTGTGAGCCGGAGGACCTAAAACCCGGTATGAAAGTGGAAACCGTGTTGAGGAAAATAAAGGTTGACGGAGAATCCCGCCTAATCCTATACGGCGTCAAATTCAGGCCTTTGGGTTAGCGGCCGGCAACCTGTTTCCACAGCAGAACCGTTGCGTACTCACGTGGTATGGACTCCTGCTGAGCAATCTTCTCTATTTCCGCTCGGGCGACAGCTTCAGCCCGCGGCCCATGGGTCAGCATAAGCTTCTTCTTGACGTCTTCGAGAAGCCTTCCAGCTTCCTCTTTGCTCGTCGTCATGTCCACTATGGTGCGTGGAAGGTCCGACAACTGTTTAATCATGTCTTCAACCATCTTCAACCGGTTTCGAAGGCTCGCCAGCTTTTTACGAAGCTCTGGAATCCTCGCCTCAAGCTCCTCCTTCAACCCCACGTTTTTACCCCCTTTATCCCCTTCGAGCTGCATGGTGTTCAACTCGATGCTCGACCAAATCAACTCCTCCTCAACCTCGTGAAACTCCGAACCAATCGTTTCCCGCACAGACTTCAAATTATCCAAAACCATCGCACTCTTCTCGAGCAAAGCATTCCTTTTTTCAGACAACCGGGTCAAAATGCTGCGAATTAGCTGAGGCCGTAGCTCGTCCGACTTGATACAATAAACCATGAAATTTTTGTCCAGATTTCTTATCCTTTCGACGTCTTTCATCAACTCATCGTAGGCCTGAAGGGCTTGTTCGAGGTTTTCTCCCGCTGGCTGAGGCTGTTGCTCCACCACCTGTTTGGGCCCAGCACTTTCTACCACAGGTTCTTCGGCGGTTGTCTGCGAGGGCAACGCGTCCACTTCCGGGGCTTGTTCCTGCTGAGGCTGAGACGACGGCTTGATGCGGAGGACAATTTTCTTAGGCAAATTCGTTAGCCCTCGCTACTTACCGGCAGCTATCAAGCTCCGAACAGCTTTTTAGCTTTTCCCAGCAGCCCTTCGGGAATCTCTGATTTCGAACTGCTCACCGTCTTACCCTCGGCTTCTCCGGTCAAATGCCTCAAATCAAACGTGCTTAACGCGTGAAGGGTGCTTTCCAGAAGCTTTGCCCTGTGAATTCCGATGGAAACCGGAAGAGATACCACACGCCCCTCCTTTGAAATCTGGAAAACCTTGAACTTCAGCGAAGAAATTTTATGCGTCTTGGTAAATTCGACGGGGTCGATGACCAGAGCGACAGCCTTACTGTACATCATTTGGTAGCGTTTTTGGGTGTCGATGTCCGTGGGAGAAAGAAAAACATCGAGTCCGGGATGCGAATGATACCAGCCGACGATGTAGAGGCCTTTGTCGTTTTTCGCCAAATCTTCCGCGACCTTCGCCATCACCATTTCATCCAGCTGAACGTAGGCGGGTGTCCCGTACTGCTCTCCGGTCATGGCATCCCATATCTCCAACACTTTCCCCGCTGACTTACCGATCAAAAGTCCAGCCACTTCCCGGTTCAAAACCGTCGTCGCATGCTTGACTACTTTGCCGAGGGCGAGCGGATAAATTCGTACGCGCATCAACTGTTTTCGCTCACGGAAAGTAATAAGAATGACGTTGGAAAAACGTATTTTGAATATTATCGACGTCGTGTTTCGGGCGTTTCGATGTTTTACTCGGGGCTAAAACTTATATACGCATGGGTGAGAAAAACAGCAGAATGAAAATTAAGATTGTCCCAGCAGTTGGCGGAGGTTCACCCCTCGAACTCGAAGTTTCACCCAACGCCACCGTCGGCGCGGTCAGGACAAAAGTATGCGCGATGAAAAAACTTCCACCCGACACGACAAGGCTCACCTACAAGGGAAGAGCTTTGAAAGACACCGAAACTCTGCAGAGCATAGGCGTCGAAGACGGCGACAAATTTGTTCTAATTACGAGGACGGTGGGTGGGGTTGGAAAGCCAATCTGTCGAACTTCCTGAAAACGCATGGCACAGGAGGCTCGCCCTTGAATATTCACTCCTACAGGAAAACGAACCCACGTTCACACCCGTCGAAAACGAGCTGACACATTATGAAGGAGTAATCATCGGCTCGGGCGATTACGAAGGAGGATATTTCCGGGTCGAAATCATTCTTCCCCGCTCGTACCCCTTCTATCCGCCGGACGTGATATGGTATACAAGAATCTGGCATCCCAACTTTTCGGACAGCGTGCCAGCGCGAGTATGTGAATCGATTTTCAAAGACCACTGGTCGCCGACTCTTCGGGTCGTGGCTGTGATAGAGTCTTTGCGAAATCTTTTGACCAATCCAAATCCTGAAGACCCGTTAAACCCAGTCGCGGCCTTCGAATACAAGAACAGGCGGGATTTGTTCATGGCTCGGGTTAGGCAGTTTGTCGAGGAATATGCTCATCCGGAGCAAGCTTTTAGAAGAGGCCGTTGGAAAGGTTTGTAGATTTGGACAAGGCGGAGTTGATGACCCGTTATGACCGACAGATGAGGCTGGAGGGATGGAATCAGCAAAAGCTTTCTGTTGCGAAGGTGCTGGTCGCCGGCATCGGTGCCTTGGGCTGTGAAGTGGCGAAAAATTTAGCGTTGATGGGTGTCGGAGAGCTTCTATTGGTTGACAACGACGTAGTCGAGCTATCCAACCTAAGCCGCCAAATGCTCTACAGCGACGACGACATTTCACATCCGAAGGCCCTCGTGGCCGAAAAGAAGATAGCCGAAATGAACCCGCTTGTTAAAGTTCGCGGAATCCAAACCGATGTAAGGAAACTCCCCGAAGAAGCGTTCGCGGAGGTTGACGTAATAGTAAGTGCTGTCGACAACTGGCCTACGAGAAGGTGGCTTAATTCGATGGCTGTGTTGACGAAAAAGCCGCTTGTCGACGTGGCTACCGACGGTTTTTACGGAAACGTGCAGGTCGTCGTCGCCGGCGAAACAAGTTGTTTGGAATGTCACGCCGAAGCCCTCATACCCGCCGACGTCCAAGCTTCGGAATGCTCCCTGCGAAGGAGAACACCTTCGGACCTCGTCACGGAACTACGTGAAAAAGGGCTTGAGATAACATTCGAAGAAGCTGAAGCCCTTTTCCGACATAACGTCAAAACAACTTATGACATAAAATTCGCTCCGCAAACGGTCATCGACACCATGGATTCTTCGTTGCGGGATGTTGTCTTCCGCGTGAGAGATTTGCTGAACCCCAAGATGCCAGCTTTGCAGACTGTGTCGGCGGCCGTTTCGGCAGTCGGTGTCTTTGAGGTGATACGAATTCTTCACGGCGGCTCCATGGGGAAGCCGGTTAGCGGTCTGATGATGTTCGACGGCTTGAAGGCGAAGCTGTCTCATGTTAGGCTGCACCGAAATCCGTCGTGCCACGTCTGTGGTGAAGGGGCGGAATCGCCGGTCGAGCTATCCGTGTCAAAGGAAGAGACGATTGCCGACATCAGGGAGCGGGTTTCCGACATGTTTATGTTTCCCGACACGAAAATACAACACGGCGCGAGATTGCTAGACGAAAACGCGGATGTAAAGACTTCTGGGCTGAAAGATGGAGACATACTTTATATCCATTCGAGCAGAAGGGCCATGCCGGTTATGGTGAAGGTGAAGATAGTTGAAACTGGTCATTAAAACCGTTAACGCTGGGTTCTGGAACCCTTTTGAGGAAGAAAAGCCCAAACCAAAACCTGATTCATGCGTCATCTGCGGACTCGAAATAGTCAACGAAAAAACCTATTCATGTCCACACTGCGGCGCCGTCGGTCACATGTCATGTTTCGACGACTGGCTGGTAGTGAAGCAGACGTGTCCGCTTTGCCGAAGACATTTGGTTGAGGCCTGACATGAGCGAAGGAAACAACGAAAAAATCATCGAGCTCGACTACCTCGAAACTCCGAAAGGCCCCGTCGCAAGGTTCGAAGGAGTCAAACAGCTCGCCGAACTACTGGCCGAAATCATCAACGAATTTGAAAACATCAACAGCAAAATCAAAGCTTTCCAACAAGGGGGCGAAACACCTGAAAATCTGGAACGCAGGCTCAAATATATCGAAGACCAGCTGGTTGTCCTTTCAGATGATGTAAGAGAGATACTAAACGCTTTGGGCGAGCTTTCCGCTTCGGTCGCCCAGATTAAAAAGGCCTTGAAGCTATGATGTCAGGAACGCTCTCCGCATTTCCGTAATCAACTCGTTGAGTTCAGCTCTACGTTTTTCCATATCCGCTATCTCCCGTGACAAAGATTCTTTGTAGGCTTCAAGTTTCCTAATTTCCTCCCTGACGGAGTTCGCTGTTTCGATGAGCTTCTCCGCCTCTGCTTTGCTGTTTTCGAGAAACGCAAGCCTTTCCTCAAGCTCTTTCTCCCTCCTCACCATCCTCTCCATCCGGATTTCGCGGAGCTTGAACATCTTATCCATCTCCCTGCCGAAATTTTCCAGCTTCTTATTCGCCTCCTCGAAAGTAGAGAGATAACGGTCGTTCAATATTCGAACCTCTTCCTCCAAAACTTCTCTCTTCCGCATCAGGTTTTTCAAGGTCTCCTGAGCCTCAGCAATCTGTCTTTCCTTCTGCTCGAGCTCAGCCCGCCATTTCACGACTTCTTCCCGCAACTTTGCCAAACTTTCCTTTTCGACTTTAAGCCTCTGATAGTCCTTCAGTATCTCTGTTCTTTGGGCTGACAGGAGGTCGCTGGTTTCTTGCAGGCTTTCCCGTATGGTTTTCACCTCCTCAGAAACCGCCTTCAGCGATTCGACGGTCTGGTCGAGAACGTATGATTTTTCAAGGATCGACTGAACGGAAGTTAAGGTTTTCTGGGGGGCGGAAAGCTGTTCGAGGATGAGCCTCACATCTTCCTTAAGCTTGGCCAAAGCCTCCTCCAAAAGGCTTATCCTTTCCTCCATCTTTTCGATGAGCTGAATCCGTATCGCGGCGACTTCTTTACGTAGGTCAGCCAAGCTGTCCGTCTTCCGCGGAAGCAGGCCCATGGGTATGCAGGCCTTAAACATGATAATAAACTCTATCGTTGGAAAACAGTCGAAGCCGATGAGGTTTTCGTAGAAAAACATGTTTTTATATCGTGGGGCGTTGACGAAATGGCGGAGATGACGGTATCCGAGCGGCGTCTGCTGGTCAGGTTTTTTCAGATAGGTTCGATCATGGCTTTGGTTGGAAGCATCCACATCCTCACTTTGTTGATGCCTTGGTATGTGGTGCGGGCTGACACGGTTTCGGCAACCGTGTTAAGCGGATATCTCTTACCCGAAACCCTTGCTTTGTCGTCGGTGGGAGGGGTGTTGGCAGGCATCGCTCTTTTGGTGACTTCTTTTTCGTCGAAGCCTTCCGTGGTTCGGCTGATTCTTTCGAGTTTGGCCATCGGCGGCGGAGTTGTCGGGCTTCTTTCCCCGGTTTACTTGAACTTTGTTTTGATCCCCAGCCTGAATGTCGTGGGCGAGCCTGAGCCCGGGTTTTTTATTTCCTTTTTCAGCGCGGTCGTCATCGTGGCTTTGGGAATTTTGGCTTTGGTGACGAGGCCGCAGAGGGTGGATATTCCTTATCCGGGTTACTACGGGATGGGCGAGCAGGAAACGGCTGGGGAGCCAGTTGAAACGACTTCGTTCGAGGCCGTGGACGCGGTCGATGAAGGAATCGTTTGTCCAATTTGTTACACGACTGTTACGGCGGAAAACGCGGTGCGGTGCACGTCTTGTGGAGTGGTTTTTCATTCGGGTTGTCTCGACACTTACGTAAACATTAACGGAACATGTCCAAACTGCGGAAGAGCGGCTGTCTGAAGGTGAAAGACATGAGCTTAGACGACGTAGTCAAACTTGGTCTTGAAAGAGGGTTTTTCTTTCCGTCGGCTGAAATTTACGCGGGTGCTCCGGCTGGTTTCTGGGAATACGGACATCTCGGCACTCTCCTCAAACGAAAGTTTGTCGATGCGTGGCACCGGCTTTTGGTGCGGCGCGACGAAATGATACTCGTCGACGGCTCTTTGATTCTGCCCAAACCTGTATTTGTCGCATCGGGCCATCTGTCGACTTTCGCCGACCCCGTCACACGCTGTCTATCATGCAAATCGGTCTTTCGCATAGACCGGCTCATCGAAGAAAAGCTGGGCCTCAAGGTTCCCGAAAGGACGCCGCCCGAAGAAATCGATTCGATAATCGCGAGCAGAGGCTTCAAATGCCCCGTTTGTGGGGGGACGTTTGATAAGGTTTCGCTCTTTAACATGATGTTCAAGGTGTTGGTTGGGGCGGCTGGTGAAGAAGCGTATCTAAGGCCTGAAACGTGTCAGAATATTTTCGTCGACTTTCTCCGAATCTACAAAATTTCGAGACGACGTCTCCCGCTGGCCCTTGCTCAGGTGGGCAAAAGCTTCCGGAATGAAATTTCGCCGCGCCAGTCGTTGATAAGACTCCGCGAATTCACGCAGGCAGAGGTCGAAGTATTCTTCAACCCAGAAAAGGCCAACGATTTCAACAAAGCCTCTGCCGTCAAGGGCCAAAAGTTGAACATGTGGATGGACGACACAGTCAAGCCGATTACCAGCGACGAAGCCGTTGCTTCGGGCTTGGTTTCGAGCTGGCTCGTCGCCTACTACCTCTGGCTTATGCAGGACTTTTATCTTCGGCTGGGAATTCCCGCTGAAAGGATAAGGTTTAGGAAGCTTGGCGACGATGAAAGAGCTTTCTACGCGGCGGAGGCCTGGGATTTGGAGGTTTTGACTTCGACGGGATGGGTTGAGCTGGTGGCTTGCAACAACAGAACCGACTACGACTTGAGCGGTCATGCAAAAGTTAGCGGTGTCGACTTGAAAATTGTGGAGGACGACGTGGGATTTATTCCGCATGTGTTTGAGCTTTCTATGGGCGTTGACCGGAGCGTCCTCGCCCTTCTCGAAATGGGATACAAAGTCGAAAACGAAAGAACCGTCTTGAAACTTCATCCTTCTCTCGCGCCGATAACCGTCGCGGTTTTCCCGCTCGTCGACAGACAAGAATTAACCGCCGTGGCCCGAAAAATATACGAAGAACTTTCCCTTGATTTCGACGCCTTTTACGACGAAAGCGGCAGCATCGGACGCCGTTATAGGAGACAGGACGAAATAGGAACTCCGTTCTGCGTAACAGTCGACTACAAAACGCTTGAAGACCAGACGGTAACCGTGCGGGACAGAGATTCGATGAAGCAGGAACGAGTCCGGATAACCGACCTGAAAGAATACATCAACGGAAGGCTATCGTTTTGACAACGCATGTTTAAATAATCGACAACGTTTGACGTGTTGATGGCTGACGTCCAAGCACTCATCTACTACACAGTTTTGAGCGCGCTACTGCCTGTTCTGCTCGTGCTTGGTAGCAAACTTCTCGCACCCAAGAAGACAAGCCGGAGAAAACGGCTTTCCTTCGAAAGCGGTCAGGTGCCGTTTGAATGGGTTGAATCGTCGTTTCCGGTGGAATATTTCCCGTATGCGATAGTTTACGTCGCTTATGCTGTTATCGCGTTAGCTGTTTTCCTTTCGGTGGTGGCCGTCATCGACAACCCCGCGTCGGCGTTGAACGTCGTTCTATTGTTGGCTGTGTTGAGTGCTTCATCGGTTTACGCGGCTTTCACCCTCAAGGATTTGCCTCAGAGGTTGTAGAGAAATGGTCGTCGCCCTTCCACCGCCGCTCGTTGAAATCATAAAATTCGTGACAAGCGAAAGCTTCGTCAAAGCCGCCATCTTCCCCGGTGCCGCGTTCGTCGCCGTTTTGGGCATCCTCTCGGTGTGGTATGAGCGAAAACTTTTGGCGAGGGTGATGCTCCGGATAGGGCCTTTTCATGTTGGGAAATACGGGGGATGGCTTCAGGTAATAGCTGATGCCGTCAAATTTCTGTCCAAAGAGTTCATCATTCCGGCGAGGGCCCGCAAAAAGCTTTTCGTCACCATGCCGCTTACGGGTTTGTTTTTGTCGGCCATGCTATTTGCTTTCATACCCTTCAGCGAATACTGGGTGATCTTCAGGAGCGACATCGGCGTTCTTCTGGTTTTCGTCTTGTTGGCGGTCAGCCCGATTCCGCTCATACTGGCGGGATGGGCTTCTGGAAGCAAATACAGCTTCGTAGGCATGATAAGGTTCGCCTTCCAGATTTTCGCCTACGAAATTCCGTTGTTCATCGCCTTGACAGGCGTCATCATCGCCGCCCGGTCATTCGACATCGTCAACATCGTCAACGCGCAGACGGCCCTACCCTTCATCATCACCCAGTTCATCGGCTTCCTCGTCTTCTTCATCGCGGCCGTAAGCGAAGCGGAAAGAATACCCTTCGACCTACCCACAGCAGAGCAGGAGCTCGTCGAAGGATGGATTGTAGAATACGGCGGGGTCGGATTCCTCGGCATCCAGCTCGCGATGTACACTAAGCTCGACGCCCTGCTTTTCTTGACCGTCAACCTCTATCTGGGAGGCTGGCACGGGCCCGCCATACCCGGAATTCCCGAAACCATCCTGCATCCGATGTGGGTTTTCATCAAATTCCTCGTCCTACTGACCATCGTGTTTCTCTTCAGAGGAGTTTACACAAGAATAACGATGAGGAAGATACTCGACCTCGGATGGAGGTTTCTCATACCGCTCGGCTTCATAAACCTCTTCATCGTCAGCCTAACAATATACCTGCCGACTCTGCTCGCCTAACCTTTCCTCATCCTCTTGAGTTTGAACTCGAGGCCGGTTGCCATGATGTTCGCCCTCACTATGGTGTAGACGACTTGGTCGAGCATTCTTCCGAAGGCTATGTCATCGATTTTGCCGCCGGTTGAATCGTAGATGATTTTGAGCTGGCTGATGTTGTTGTCGAGGTCGAGATGGCCCGAAAGATGTTCGTACACCTTTGATGCCTTTATCGTCTGATGGGTTCGCAAAGCTTCTTCAAAATGGCCAAAGTCTTCCGTATCAAGAAATTTCCGAAGAGACTTCGCTAACGCTCTAAGGTTTTGGAGGAGCTCAAAGGCCTCGGGCCTTTCCTTTGGGGTCAGCTCGACCGCCAACGTCAACCCCTCAAAAAGGTCAGCAGCTTGTCCGTCCAGCCAAGCTCCGCGGGCGGGCCCCTGTGACTGGGCTTCGCCAGCTGTTTGGGGCTGTAGAAAAGCGATTTCCTGTCCATTTCCGAAATTTCGTAGGCCGGCATCATTTCGAGGGCGTAGAACGGACAGGCGTCGACACACAGCCCGCAAAAAACGCATCTGCCATAGTCAACCGCCGGGAAGTAGGATTTCTTGTTGTGAGCAAGCTTTTCATCGATTTTCGTTACGGCTATCATTACTTCATAAGCCCCGTTCGAAAGCCGATGGTATTCATCCTCCTTGTCAGCACCTTGAACGTCGATGACCGTGTCGGTCCAACCGCTGTTTTTCAGCCATTTGAAGAAATCGTCAAAATGATGTTCGAGGATGGCTTCAGACCTGTAGGAAAAGACGGGTTCGGCGTTCATCCGCCATTCAAACCATTCTCCCGATTGTTGGAGGGACTTGAAATCGGTCCAGACCAAATTCATCACAGGATGCGAGTTCTGGTGCAATCGCTCCGTGTTTGCAACCGTTCTGCTGACGAAGTTTTGGATAAATTCGA
Source organism: Candidatus Caldarchaeum sp. (assembly GCA_025058435.1). Next base: position 24,621 of record JANXEM010000060.1, on the reverse strand, counting down.
CCGCGGCCTTCTCCCCCTTGCGATAGTCTTCGACGAGTTTTTTGCCGAATTTCACGGTCACGTTGAAGCCGTAAACCATCACGATGGCTTCCGCCACGTTTTGGCATGCGATGTCGCAGAGGCTGCAGCCCGTGCATTTATCGAGGTAGAGGACGTGACGGCCTTTGAAGCCCGGGTAGGCGATACCGGCTTTCGGGTCGTATCGGTAGTTTTCACCCGTTGTGTTGACGATCTTTTCGTAGGGATATTTTATGGTCACCGGCGTCATGAAGATATGCTTCACCGCGACGAACATCGGCTTGACTATTCTTGCAACCGTTCCAAAGACCAACCGCCGTCACCGACAAAGGTTGAGCGTTGAATAAATAGATGTGTCAGTTTATCACGATTTGCTTGGTCATTTTCGCCGAAAGGTATCTCCTGTACAGCCGGTGACCGAAGAGGGCGTTTAAGATTGTTGCGAGTTGCAGTCCGACGTGTGTTGCGATGAATACTGGAAGAGGTTGTTTGAGGACTACCATGACGACTATGGCTGTGATGAAGATGAAAAAGTGGACGAGTATCGCGGCTACCACCGCCGTCGTCTGGTATCGTTTGACTGCTTCATCTATTGGGTTAACGGGTTTCACCGTGTTTTCCCTCCTGCGGCTGTAGAGCTTTTTTGTCGAGTTCGTTCAGGTATTCGCCGAGGAAGTCGGGCATGTTGTTTTTGATGCTCTGCCACGGGTCTGAGTCTGCTTTCGGGCCGAATTTCCAGCTGAGAAGCATGTTGAGCAGGAAGAAGGCCGTGCCGATGCCTATGAGGAACGCCCCAACGGTCGCGACCACGTGAAGCCCTTGGTATTCCTCAACGTATCCGTAGTATCTCCGGGGCATGCCCATCAAACCCAGTAACATCATCGAAAGAAACACCATGTACTGGCCCACGTTCGCGGTTATGGCGTGGATTTTTCCCAGCGATTCGCTGTACATTCTTTTGGTCAGGTATGGGAAGTAGTAGTAGGTCGCTGCGAATGCTGCTTGGGAGATGGCGCCGAACAGGATGAAATGCATGTGGCCGACGACCCAGTAGGTGTCGTGGATGTGCCAGTCGACGGGGATGGCTGCGTGAAACACACCGGTTATGCCGCCGACGATGAAGGTGCCGATGAAGGCGATGGTGAAGATTGTCGGCGTGTTGAACTTGATTTTTCCTCCCCACATCGTGGCTTCCCAGTTGACGACTTTGACGCCGGAGGGGATGGCCACGAGCATCGTCATTATCATGAAAGGCGCGAGGGTGAGGGGTGACAACCCTGTCGTAAACATGTGATGGGCCCAGACGCCGAAGCTCAACACCGCTATCAAAACCGTTGAAAGAGCAATCATCCGGTATCCCACTATGGGTTTTTTGACAAGCCTCGGCAAGATTTCAGAGATGACGCCCATGGCAGGAAGTACCAAGATGTAGACTTCTGGATGTCCGAAGAACCAGAAGAGATGCTGCCATAACACGGTGTCTCCGCCCGCTGAAGGTAGGTAGAAGCCGGTTCCGAGGTTTCTGTCCAGAAGCAGCAGCGTCAAACCGAAGGCGAGAACGGGGACGGCGAAAATCACGATGAAAGCCGTCACGACCCAAGACCAGACGAACAAAGGCAGCCTCCACCATCCTATGTCGCTTCTCCGCAGCCTCCACGTGGTTATGATGAAGTTGAGCGAACCGACCATCGAAGAGGTTCCCGCGACGTGTAGGCTGAGGATCCAAAGGTCAACACCGACGTCTGGAGTTATCACGGACAGAGGTGTGTAACCCGTCCATCCTATGTTGGTCCAGCTGGCGAGTAGCAACACGCCCGCGGACAGGAAAAGCCAGAAGCTCAAGGCGTTGAGCTTCGGATAGTACATGTCGGGCGCGCCTATCATTTTCGGTATCAAATAGTTTCCAAGCCCTGCGAAGACGGGCATCGCCCAGAAGAAAATCATCAGGGTGCCATGGATTGTGAAAAGCGATGAATAGGTGTTGGAGTCGACGAGGTTGCCCCGTGGTGTCGCGAGTTCGAACCGCATCAGCAGCGCAAGGAGCCCGCCGATCACGAGGAATATGTATGAGGCGGCGATGTAGAGCAGCCCGATGTGGGCGTGGTTGGTCGTCGAAAGAATCTGGTAAGCGCTTTTGTACCAAGGCTTGGGAGGTGTTCTTTCAACCGCTGCGCTCGTCATTCTTCAACCACCAGCCAAGCGAGCATGGAATAATGTCCTTCTCCACAAAATTCGGTGCACTGTATTAAATATTGTCCAGGAACAAGAGGAGTGATGTAGAGGACGTTTGTTTTCCCTGGGACGACGTCCTTTTTGAGTCCGAAATCTCTGAAGTATATGCTGTGTATCACGTCTTCCGAGGTGAGTTCAAGGCGGACGGTTTGGCCGGCCTTTACTCGGAGTTCTCCGCTGACCGTTCCGTCTGGATAGACAAACGTCCAAGCAAACTGGCGTGCGATGACTTTTATCGTGACGTCGGCCGGCTTCTCCGCCTCTAAATCGTTCAAAACGGCCCACGAAGACCAGCCGATTACGATAAACAGGGCTAATGCGCCGATGATGGTTAAATTTTCAACAATTTTCGCCCGCTCCATGCTTAGTCAACTCGTTTCCCGGAACTTATAAAGCATGAACAACAACGCGCCGAGAAAGATAGCGCCCACCGCCGACCCAGAGATGTACACGAATTGGTAAAGCCGATTTATCTGTATCGTCTGAGGTGAAAGCGGTTCAAAGAGGTTGCCAAAGTTACCGATCACCAGAAGTGCTGCGAAGATTCCGAAAATTATCAACGTCAGTAGCAGGTAGTCTGTGTTTGTGATTTGGGACATGGTTTACCCCAATTTTAGCCCTATTTTTGGTTTTTCCGGCTTGGACGCGATGTAGGCCGCGGTCGCCAGCGAAGAATGGAGGGCGAGGACGGAAGCCGCGAAGGCCTGATGTACCGCGACTACTATCGGAGGTATGGCTGTGTAGATGACCACGGCGCCGACCAGAAACACTTGAAGGACGAGGGTTGTGAAGGCTAAGAACGACAAAGGCCTCAAAGATGTTTTCCATCCCGTGACGAACGTGAAAAGGCCCGCGATAAACGTGGCGAAAGCAACTATTCTGTGGCTGAATTCGAGGACGATGAAAGGGTCGGGGTCGAAGGGGCAGAGCGGCCAGTCGGGGCAAGCCATACCAGCACCTATTCTGCTGACGTAGCTGCCCATCGTCATCGTAACAACCGATAAAACAGTGGTCGACAACGCGAATTTGAAAAGCCTACGAACCGTCATCCATCATGAAGCTGTCTCTGTCTTATTTATACGTAGCCTGGAATCACTTCTTTCGAAAACAGCTCCATGTCCTTCACGTATTTTTGGACCGGCTTGTCCCCGAAATAGAGAGCGAAATGCGTAGCTCCCCGGTCGATGTATTGGCCCAGCTGTTCGATGACTTGGTCGATTCCGCCGGAAACTATCGCCCGCTCTTCGCCGGACCGTGCCTTGACGAGCCTTGGTGATTTTCCGGTGAAATCAACCGTCAGCCGCCCCGAAATCACGAACTTCTCCGGCAAAGTTTTTCCTTCAAGCCTCTCTGCGAGCTGGTTCAGCGGTATTCCCGTAAAATGCCAACCGTCGCCAAGCCGCAAAGCCCGCTGCAACGCCGTTTCAGAATTGCCACCCACCCAAATCGGGGGCCCGCCGGGCTGTAGAGGCTTTGGTTCGAAGATGCCGGATTTAATGTTGTAGTATTTGCCTTCGAAGACGATTTCTCCGCCACGCCACAGGGTGTTTACGAGTTTTAGGGATTCGTCGAACCGTTTTCCCCGGTTGCGGAAATTCATTCCCAAGTTTTCGAACTCTTCTTCGCACCATCCCGCCGCCAAACCAGCAACCACACGGCCTCCACTCAACACGTCTATCGTCGCGAGGGATTTGGCAACCTGCACAGTCTCCCTCATCGGCAGCACGATGACCGACGAACCTATTTTGACACGTTCCGTTATGCCTGCGATAAAGGACATGGTCGAAAGAATTTCAAAGATGTTGCCGTACGGATATTTCTGCGAGACGGGGAGAAGTAGGTGGTCAGTCACCCAAACCGATTCATATTCCATCTCCTCCGCCTCCGACGCGACCGTCGAAACAGATTCGACCGATAGGTTGTTGCCGAAATTTGGAACGCAGACGCCGAAAATCGGTTTCAACCGTTTCCGCCTCCGATTTTTTTGGAGATGCGGATTATTTTTCGGGCGACGTCGTAGGCGTCGGTTCCGAAAACGACGGCCATGGGTTCTTTTCCCACGTCTCCCCGATGGTATATCACGTCGGTTACTCCGCCGGCGGCTTCGACGGCTTGGCTGATGCCCCATGGAATGGTTCTTCCTTCGACCTGCTTGATTTCTTCAGGTTCTTTTGAGCGGTCGTAGGAGGAGACAGACAGGCCGACAGATTCGAAGACTGGAACGAGTTCTTCGCTGAATTTGATGTTCATGGCGCTTCTCACCGTTGGGTCGTGTTTCATCGCGGCGAGGACGGCCCTCGCGACATGCGTCGAAAAGCCGAACCAAGGTTCAGAAACGTTTGTGAAGCCGGTCCCCACCTTCACAATCCTTCCGGGAACCGAAACAAAGTCATCGGTCGAAATTGCGTCTTCACAGGCCATCACCAAGTTCGAGCCGCTTTCCGGCAAAAGCCGATAAACTTCGCTCGACTCCAGTATCATCTTCAAAGCTTCTTTGACAGTAGTGAGTGCTTTCATTTTTTCAGCAAGCGCGAAAATCTGGCCGGTTGGATGAACTGGGCCGAAGCCCCGACCGACGTTTATTCCTCTTCTTATCGCTTCGTTGACGAACTTTTGGGCCTTTTCGACTGCCTGCGGAATTTTGATGTTTTTGGCGAGGTTGGCTGCTACGGCCGACGCGAAAACGCAGCCGGTTCCGTGGGTGTTTTTGGTTTCAATTTTATCGGTTACGAATTCGTAAACTTTTCCCGAATAGAGAAGGACATCGGTTGTTTTGGCGCCTTGCATGTGACCGCCTTTGACGACCACCGCCTGCGGCCCCATCGCCGCGATTTTTTCGGCCGCAGATACCATGTCGTCGACGTTTTGGATGTCTATGTCGGTTAGGAGCTTGGCTTCGTTGATGTTAGGCGTTACGGCCGTCGCCAGAGGAAGGAGCTTTTTCACCAAAGCATCCACGGCCTCGGGCTTCAGAAGCTGAGCTCCGCTTTTCGCGACCGCAACCGGGTCGACGACCAGAGGAGCCTTGAGCTTCGCCAGCTCGTCCGCCACCGCCTCGATGATTTCTTCGCTGTAAAGCATGCCGGTTTTGACCGCGTCCACTCCGATGTCATCGACAACCACCCTGATCTGTTCCCGGACTATTTCGGCGGGAATTTGCTGAATAGCCGTTACCTCGAAAGTGTTTTGAGCGGTTATACAGGTGATGGCCGACATGCCGTGGACGCCGTGGGCGGCGAATGTTTTGAGGTCGGCCTGAATGCCGGCTCCGCCGCCGGAGTCGGAGCCGGCCACGGTCAAAGCTCGTTTAACCATGTGTTGAAGATGTTCTACTGTTATAAAAGCTGAACTTCCCTGGTTTGACGTCGGCTGATCTTCTTTCTGCTGAAGTGATTTCGTAGAGTTTCGCCAGCATTTCCAAATAGTCCTGCGATGGCCATTTTTCTCTTCTTTCCATCATCCTGTATGCGGTGTTGATGGCTGATTCAAGGGTGAGCTCAACTTTTTTCGTCGGAGTGTTTATCGTGAAAGAGGGCACGTCTTCGAGGACTTCTTGGTAAACGTGGCTTGAAACACCGACCTTGACGCCGCCGGAAATCATGCAGCCGATGCTTGTTTTGGCGTGGTCTGCGATGAAGCAGCCCAAGAACTGACGTTTCGTATCGATTTTTTTTCCTCCGGCGTTGACCTTGATTGTGCCGTAAGTGTTCTTGAGGTTAGATACCGTTGTTCCAGCGCCCATGTTAACCCATTCTCCCACCACGCTGTGGCCCACGTAACCGTAATGCCGTTTGTTAGAAAATCCAAAAAACACACATTCCTCCACCTCTCCGCCTACTCGACAGACCGGGCCGATGCTACTCCCCGAAACCGACGACCCCGAAAAAACCTTCGTCCCATCGCCCAAAAAACAGGGGCCACTGATTCTGGAAAAAGATTCCACAATAACCCCTTCTCCCAACATCACGGGGCCTTTCCGCCCGTCGAGAACGACGTTTTCCTCTATTTCGCATTCGCCGACCTTGAAAACAATACCTTTGACATTCGACTTGAGCGGGTCGCCACGAGCTTCTTCATGGAGGAGGGGAGCGTTTAGCTGGATGATGTCCCACGGAAAAGAGATAGCGGGCACCGGAGCTTCAACCACATGCTCCCCGAGGGATAAAAGCTCGGCCGATGATATGCTGCCGGATAGAGACTGCAAAACCTGTTCCGAAATCTTCGAGGCTTTAGTTCGGACTGCGACAACGGATTCTCGGGATTTCAAAACATGACCATGACTGATTCCTTGAATAATCTGTGCAGCCTCTTTATTGACCACAGCCCTCCCGTTGATGAGCAAAAATTCGTCGTCTTCGATGAATCGGTTTACCGGAAAACCAACGTACTTCTCCGAAACTATTTTCTGAAGATAGGGCCTCGTGAAGAGGACTACCTCGCTGATTCCAGACAACTTTGAGGTTATTTTCTCGAGCAAAGTGGATGTTCCGATAAAGATGTCGTACACAGGCCTTGTGGCCGTAAGGGGCCACAGGTTTTCGACGGCTGCATCTTCGAAAACGCAGGCTATCACGTCTGGTTTGGGGTATCGCTGGAATTAAGTCTGACGACGTTGTCGACTTTTTCGAGGATTTTTTCGAGCTTTTCTTTTTCGCGACGGGAAAGGCCTGTGCCGAAATCATGGGCGAGTTTTTCGCCGTAGTATGCGGTGGCGAGAAACGTCGCGGCTTTTTCAAAGACTTTGATGAGTTGGTCTGTTTCGCCGGCGTGCAGGTAGATGGTCATGTCGTTGACGGCAAGCACTTCAGTCGGCCTCTTGAGATATTGCTCGAAAAGCTCCTTGGATTTTTCGGCGTTGTGTGTGGCGTACTTGATTACGTCTTCGGCGTTGCAGGCCATTAGCCGAGGAGCGTAGACAACGTCGGGCCGTAAGTAGTGGAAGGCGGTTGTGTCTATGTGATGGGTTAGAGGGCCGCCGATTCCGCTGATTTTTTCGGGGGCGAGGTCGATGACCGTGATTTTGCAGGGCCCCAACAAACGATACAGCTTTCCGAGGATTTCGGCGAGTAGCTTGGTTTTGCCCGTTCCCGCTTCGCCCACGATGACGGTCTTTTTCCCAAGCAGCTCCGGTATGTTCAAAGTTTTTGGCGGTTCCTAACAGCCACGGCCTTCGTAATAACTCCATATTTTTCTGCGGCGACGAGGAACCCAAAACCGGCCACAGCGCCTATAACCGAGCTCACGGCCCACCCGCCCCAAAGAAGGAGCAGAGCCGGAAAGTAGCCCAGAGCTGCAACATTCCGCAGCATCGTGGCCGCGGGGCCGATGGCCGGCCCGACGTAGGGAGCCACGACGGTCAAGGCGATCGTTCCGCCGACGAACACCGTACCCAAAGGCTCGGCCAAAGCGGCCAAGTATTTGAATTTCGTCAAGTTTAGGCGAATCAGCAGAATGTAGACGAGTCCTACCGCCAAGGCGCCGGGAATACCGCCCGGATATGCGAAAATCGTTCCAGTTCCCAAAGCTATTCTTACGCTGCCGACGATGGTTGCGACGGCCGCGCCCCAAACGGGCCCGAGGAGAACTCCGGACAAAACGTTGATGAAATGCTGGCCGGGAAACGCCCTCGTCCCAAGCCATTCGAAGAAGAGGGGAGAAATCACGATGCCTAAAGCGCTCAAAGCTGATGCCAACGCGACTTTTTTTGTGACTGGTTGGCTTGGCACGTGGTTTTTTGTCGTCGCGTTTATATAAGCTTGGTAATTAGCGGGTTATTGCCAAACCCAGTAATTACTCGTCAGATAGTTGACGGCCGTGCCAACGAGGACGGCGATAAGGTTTGAAATGAGGTAGTAGATTCCGGCGATGTCCGTTAAAATGTAGAGGATGACCAGTGTCGTGAAGAAGCCGGCGAGCCTGCTGCCGTGAAATTTGAAAAACCTTTTGAAAAATTCGCCTGAAACGGCCCTGTCCTTGAATGTCCAGTATTCGTTTAGGAAGAAGTTGTTGATGATGGATAGCTCGAGGCTTATCGCCGCCGCGGCCATGTAAAGTCTTTCGCCGAACACAAACGTGGTCAACAGATAGAGGGCGATGGTGTTGACTACGACGCCAACGGCTCCTACTACGCTGAATTTGATGAACCGAACGACCTCAATCTTCTCCAAAAGTTTCTTCAACAAGCCGTCAGCTCTCCGTGAATACGTTCAGCTTGGTCTGCCCCGACAGTTTCTGAAGCCCCGAAAACCTAACACCGACCCTCCGAACGTAAAGATTTTCATCATCTCCAAAAACCTCTTCAACCATTCGTCTCAAAATGCGAAGGGTTTCATCCAACCCGGTTCCAGGCCTTATTTCCGTTTGACGCGTCAGAGTCCTGATCGTTGAAGTAATGACGATGAGGCCGAGCTTCGAAGCGGCGTATCCGTTTGACTCGAGTTTGGCGGCCGCTTGACTCACGACGTTGGCCAAAGATTGCATGACGTCATCAACATCTCGTGTGTTGCGTTTTAAGGTTATAATTTTGCTCACCTGCTTGGGCGGAGGCCTTTCAACAATCGCTTCGTCGAATACGCCCTTTACAACTTGATGAATAAACAAGGCCTTCTTCGTGCCAAACACTTTCTCCAACACTTCGTAGTTGAGGGCATCAAGTTCGCCGAGCGTTTTAATCCCCATCTCGGACAGGATTTTCTCCGTCTTCGAGCCGACCCCCGGCAACGCCTTTACAGCGAGAGGATGAAGGAAATCCGTCACTTCTTCGGGCCTCACCATCTTCAACCCGTTCGGCTTCGACACATCGGCCGCGACCTTCGCCACAACCCAGTTGGGCCCGACCCCTACGCTACACGTCAAACCAGTTTCGTCAAAAACCCTTCTCTTCGCGTCGGAAGCCAATCTATAAGCCGCGTCAAAATCGCCGCCAACCACCCGCGTCACATCCATCACCGCCTCATCGATGCTTTCAACCCTCAAAACACCGCCGAAAGACCTCAAAACATCCATCACCGTCCGGGAAATCTCGACATACCGGCTCATCCTCACAGGCAAAACGGCTGACTCCTGTGGAAGAAGGCGCTTCGCAAGCTTAATGGACATACCAGCCTTGACACCGTATCTTCGAGCCAAATAGTTGGCAGAACTGACCACACCGCTGTCCATGGTTCTGCCCGAAAAAACGCACACCACCACAGGCATGGTTTTCAGCGATGGGTTGTTCACCTCTTCTACTTGGGCGAAAAAATAGTCCAAATCAACAAACAAAACTACCCGGGCCAACCCACGAATCAAGGGGGTAAAATGGTATAAAAGCATCGATTCATCAGCTATCTTCGAGATGCGTAAAGTGGGCGTGGCCAAAGGTCATCAACTTCTCCTTTACAGCTTTCCCAACGCTCATCCGATGAACCGCATCCGGCTGGAAGCCTTTTACGAAAAAATGGATTTAGACAGCCCTTCCCTTCCCGCCGTCGAATATGTCGAGCCCGAAAAATGCGACGTCGAAGACATCCTGCTTTACCACACAAGAGAATACGTTGATTTCGTAATCGAAAAATGCAGAACCGGACGCGGATATCTCGACTACGGCGATACGCCGGCTTTTCCCGGCTGTTTTGAAGCCGCTTCCTATGTAGTGGGAACGACGCTCAAACTGCTTAAGAAAATAATGAAAGGCGAATTTTCGTCGGGGTTCACTCCGATGGGCGGCCTTCATCACGCACGACGCGACCGAGCGGGAGGGTTCTGCATTTTCAACGACGCGGGCGTCGCCATCGAATATCTTCTGCAGAAAGAAGGTTGTGAAAACGTGGCTTACGTCGACATAGACGCGCATCACGGAGACGGGATTTGTTACGACTTTTACCGGGAAAAGAGGGTGATTTTCGCCGACATCCATCAAGACGGCCGCACGCTTTATCCCGGAACAGGGTTCAGGAACGAAACCGGAGAAGGCGAAGCCAAAGGCACCAAGCTCAACATTCCGCTGATGCCGTATTCGGGCGACGATGAATTCATCAAAGCGTTCCAAGAAGTTGAGGAATTCCTCGAAAAATTCCAGTTCGATTTTGTTCTGCTCCAGTGTGGGGCGGACGGGCTCATGGGCGACCCCCTGACAAACCTCCAGTATTCGCACAAGGCCCACGCGTACGCTGCGTCAGCTCTGCGGAAGGTCGCGGAAAGAAAATGCGGTGGTAAGATGTTGGCCATGGGTGGGGGCGGTTACAATCCGGACAACGTCGCCCTTGCTTGGACGGCCGTCGTGAAAGCCCTTGCCGACTAAACTGCGGATTGGGAAGAAAGGGATCAGGGCTTTAGGCGTCGCTGAAAGCTTTCGTAAACACGTTGGTTCGCGGGCTGTTTTGGCCGGTGTTGTGATGAGGTCTGACATGTTGGTGGACGGGTTTGGGGTTTCGACGTGTACGGTTGGGGGGTTGGATTCGACGGAAAGCATCGTCGCGATGTGGAAGAAGCTGGATAGAGAGGACATCAACGTGATTATGCTGAGCGGAAGCGTGGTCAGCTGGTTCAACGTAATCGACCTCAACAGACTTTACGAAACCACTAATACACCGCTAATCTGCCTCAGCTACCGGGAGTCAACCGGGTTGGAAAATGTTTTCAGAAGGAGGTTTCCACATGACTGGGAAACGCGGCTGGCGGTTCATCAGTCCAACGGTGAAAGAACGGAAATTCTGCTGAAAACAGGTTACAGAGTGTTTGTGCGGTGCTTGGGTTTGGAAGTTGAAGAGGCGAAGAAGGTTTTGGACAAGTTTTTGGTGGACGGCCGTTATCCGGAGCCGGTGCGACTTGCGAAGCTTTTGGCACGGTCTGTATTAAACAACTTTGAGCCTTTTCTCGGCCTTGAACCCGGGGTCGGAAACGTAGGCGGGGAAACGGTCTGAACCGATTTCAATCCCTTCGACGAAAACGCTTTCTTCGCAGATGACCGCGTCCTTTAAGTTCGAATGCTTTCCGATGTAGCAATTTTCTAGAACAACTGAATTCCTGACCACGGTTCCGTCGTCGACGACCGACCCTTCGCAGACCATCGCCGGGCCTTCGACGACACAGTTTCTCCCGAAGGAGACGTTGTTTCCGATGAAGACGGGGCCTTTGAACATGGTTCCCGAGCCGACGTTTACCCAACGTTCAAAATTTATCGAACGGCCGTAGAGCCGCGACAGGTAGACGGTGTTTGCGTTGAGGTAGTCTGCTGGGTTGCCGATGTCGAACCACCATCCGCCGCCGAAAAAGCCCACACCGATACCGCCTCCTTCCGAAACAAACTTGTTCAAAGCATCGGTCAACTCGATTTCTCCGCGCGGCGACAACCCTACGCGGTCGAGAAGGTCGAAAATTTTCCGGTGAAGGATGTAGATGCCTGCGTTGACAGGGCCCTGCCTGTTTTCCTTTTCGCCTACTCTGACCAAGCGGTTCTCTTTGGCATCCAAAACACCGTACCGCCCGGTTTCTTTTGTTTCGACGGCCGCGAGAACGCCGTCGTATCTCCCTTCGTCCAGCATGTTGAGCAAGCTCTGGACGACGTCGGCGGAAACGGTCACGTCCCCGTAGACGACCGCAAAAAACTCTTCCCCAGCCAAATAGTCCCTGCATTCCTTTAAAGCCGCACCAGTGCCCAACAAATCAGATTGCGTGATGAAGCTGATTTTAGGCTTCGAGAGGTCTTGGAGAGAGCTTTTCACCTTCTCCGCCTGATATCCGACTAGAACGCCAACTTCTTCAAACCCCGCTTTGCCCAAGGCTTCCACCACCATCCTGACCAGCGGCCTGCCGGCCAACGGCAGAACATGCTTCGGCCTGTTGAGCGTTAGAGGCCGTAAACGTTTGCCATAACCCGCCGCGAAAACCACCGCCTTCAAAGCTGGATGTTCTTAAAACCCGCCTCATAATAGCTCTAACCAAGATGGGTCTGATTTTCATCGGAGCGGGCCTCGGCCGGTTCGAAAACATGACCATCGAGGCCCTTGAAGAGGTGAAAAAATGCGACAGACTGTACGTTGACGTCTACACAAGCATCTGGTCGGACGATTTCTTCGGAAAGCTCAGCCAAATAGCTCCTAACTACGTCCGGGCAGACCGAAAACTCCTCGAAGACGAAGTCTACCGAATTCTCGTAGAAGCGAAAGCCAAAGACGTGGGAATTTTAGTTCCCGGCGACCCCTTCATCGCCACAACCCACGCCGCCGTAAGAACACTCGCCCACAGAAAAAACATTCCCGTAAAAATCATTCACGGAACATCCATAGTATCGTCGGCGGTCAGCGTGTCAGGCCTTCACGTCTACAAGTTCGGCAAACCTGTGACCGTTCCCAGAACAGAAGACCTCCAACAGCTGAGGACAGTCCTCAAAACGGTTGAAGAAAACCTTTCACGAGGCCTTCATACGTTGCTTCTCCTCGATACCGCGGACAACGGATTAACAGCCTCGGATGCTCTGGCGTCGTTGACGGAAGCCGCCGCCATTTACGGGATGGGTTGGCTGAACAAAAACACCGTGGTCGTCGTCTGCGCGAAGCTTGGGTCTCCGCAATTCAGTATAGTTGCGTTGCCTGTGAACAGAGTTTTCGAAACACCGTTGCCTCCGCCACCCCACTGCGTCATCATCCCTTCGAAACTACATTTTTCAGAGAAAGAAGTCATGTCAACCTATTCCGAACTCGGCTTTTCAGAAGAGCAGTTGGGGGTTAACCCGCTGAAAAATCGCGTGCAAACATATGTCGAGAAGTGCCGGCGTATACTGGCTCAACTGTCTGCCAAGCCAGAAATGGATGACTACCTAAGGTATGTTTCGAGCTACGTCGATGATGCTGAAAAATTCTTCGAAGAAGGCGATGTAATTAACTCGCTTCTGGCCATCGGTTATGCGGAAGGGTTGTTAGATGGGCTGCGTATGCTTAAGGGGGTCGACTTCCGATGGTGAAACGTGTTGTCGTTCTTACGACAGGGGCCTTCGACATTCTTCATCTCGGGCACATGAAGATGCTCGCTGATGCCAAGAAGACCGGTGGGAAAAACGCCAAACTCGTCGTCGTGGTCGCATCCGACGAGACAGTGAGGCGCAATAAGAGAAGACCGCCTATCTTCGGCGCGAAAGAGAGGAAACAGATGCTTGAGTTTCTCAAGCCTGTTGACGAAGTTATCGTAGGCTACGAGCCGCTGTCTTTCGATAAAGTCATAAAACGGGTGAAGCCCGATGTCGTGGCTTTCGGATATGACCAACGGAAAATTCGACGCAAATTCCAAAAATTCGTCGATGAAAAAGGATATAACGTCAGGGTGGTTACTTTGAAGAAACACAGAGTTAACCCGATGAGCAGCAGCGACGTGATGCGGAAAATTCTACGCGGGAGGCTGCGATACAGAAATCTTTGACTTGAATCCTTCGTAGAAGATTTTTGGCTGAAGCACGGCTGAAATGCGGACGAGTGAGCCGTCTGTTAAGCCGAGCTTATCCCGTAGGTTATACTGGGATATGAGTTCTGCGACGGAGCTGTCGTAAAGAGACCTTTCCGGGAAAACCATCACCACTGGTTCGGTGTCGTTGAGAATAACTCTGATGGCTTTCACGTTCCCGTAGGTTCGTCGGTCGTCCTTAAACCCGGTCAATTCTATATCCGCGTATTTTTGAAGGAACATCCTGTTTTCTATGGAATCTTTGGACAATAGGGTTACGTTGAGCGTCCCCGGATAGGGAAGAAACCCGAGCTTCTCCTCGACCTGCTTAACGTAACCGGGAACGCTCATGTAGTAGGAGCCCTCGCCATATCCAGAGAAAACGCGTCCTTCCAAATTGACTTTCACGGGCCTTTCGAAAATCATCTTCAAAGTTAGGTATAGGTCGAGGAGCTTGGCCACCCCTTTCTGCGTGAGCTTGACGTAGCTGGTTCTGCCGACGACCCGCCGGTCGATGAGGCCCTCTTTTTCAAGAATTATTAGAAGCCTTGATGCCGACTGCTGTGACGTGCCGAAATGCTTGGAAAGAATTGGCGTAGTGATACGCAGACTCGTGGTTATCCCTCCCGCTTCAGCGAGGTAAATCAAAACTCTTTCACGAAGCGAAAGGCTCTGCACCTTGTCTGTCCCAGGTTTAGGGAAGATATAAATTTGTTCAAAAATTCGTCCCGGCCTTAATTTACTGAAGGGCGGTCGGTTAAACGGTTATTGTGTCTTCCGCCTTAAGACCTTCTCGCGTGTAGAGGAGGAGGTCGATGCCGTTGCCGCTTCCAGCGTCCCTGGCCATCGACGCCTTGATGGCCTTTGCAGCGACTTCGTAAATTTCCGAAGGAGACATGTTTTTACGGTACAGGTTTTCGATTACGCCGACGGCCACTTCAGCCCCCGTTCCCACGACGGCGTAGTCGTCTTCAATCATGGAGCCGAGAGGGTCGAGGACGATGACGTGAGGTCCGGCTGAATCCACTCCGCCTACGATTGTTTCCATGAAGTATGGAAAGTAGCGGTTTCCGAAGAGGTTCCACGACAGGATTTTCGCGATTGTTCGGACGCTTGGTTCGACGTTCTGTTCCAGCTTGTAAAGATTTGCCATCGCGGTGACTTCCTTTATCATGTTTTGCATATCTGCCATGACTCCTGCACAAGCCGCCCCCACGTGGTTCGTTATTTTGAAAACTTTACGAGCCTGCTTCGACATCACAAAATACCCGTAGGCGAACCTCTTTTCCGCAGCGATGACGACGCTGTCTTCACCTCTGATGCCCAAGGTCGTGGCGCCGGGATAGTATAGAGGAGCCGCCATGTTTCCGTTCCCAAGCAGATGGACTTGACGTCATTAATATACGTTCACGTCATCATTAAAATCCATGGCTCCAAATGATAGCTCGGTGAAGGGCCTGTGCTCGAGCTCGACGGCTCCGTAGGCGAAGGAGGAGGACAAGTGCTCCGGGTAGCTCTCGCGATTTCAGCCGTAACGTCAAAACCGTTGAAAATCTACAACATTCGCAAAAAAAGGAGCAACCCGGGTCTTCGGCATCAGCATCTAACGGCTGTCAAGGCCGTTCAAGAAGCATGTGGAGGCGAAGTCAGAGGAGCGTCTGTTGGCTCATCCGAAATCTTCTTCATGCCGGGAAAAATCAGCAAAACCTCTGTTGACCTCGACACAGGAACGGCGGGAAGCACCACCCTCGTTCTTCAGTCACTCTTGCCCGTGCTGTGCTTCGGAAAAGAAAAAGCATTTTTCCGCATAAAAGGTGGGACAAACAACCCCAACGCCCCCACCTTCGAATATTTCCAACAGGTTTTCATGACCTTTTTGCGGAAAATCGGAGTAGATGCACAGGTCGACCTCAAACGCAGAGGTTTCTATCCACGAGGCGGAGGAACAGTTGAAGGATATGTGTCGCCCGTCAAAAGTTTTCCGAGCTTCGACTTCACGGCTCCGCCTAACTTATTGAAAGCATCGATTCACGCATACACTTCACGGCTCCCGTCCCATGTCGCCGAAAGGATGACGAAGGCCTGCAGACAGGTGTTGCTGGAGAACGGAATAGGCCCGGTCGATGCTTTGGAGGAGGTTTTGACCGAGTCGGACCCCCGGTGCGCGGCCGACCCCGGCGCCGGAATTTTTGTCTTCGGAGACTGCGAACCCCTTCCGATGGGAGTGGACGTATTGGGCGAAAAGGGTGTTCCGGCTGAAAAGGTTGGACGAAACGCCGCGGAAGCCTTCCTGAACGAGTTGTGGAGAAGGGAGCCGGTTGACTCTCATCTCGGCGACATGATGGTGGTTTACGCGGCTTTGGCTCATGGGGTGTCGAAGTACAGGGTGACGAATTTGACCAATCACACCGTAACGAGTGTCGAGGTCTGTAGGGCTTTGCTTGGGATAAGGGCGGTGGTGGAGGGCAAGTTGGGAGAGAGGGCTGTGATTACCGTTGAAGGATGCGGCTTTGTCAACAATAATATACAGGGTTGAACACGGTTCAACGGATGCGTAGGGGGCTATTCATCGGAAGGTTTCAGCCTTTTCATCTCGGACATCTCAAGGTCGTCGAACACATCCTCGCCTTACAGGACGAAGTGGTCATCGGCGTGGGAAGCGCCCAGTATAGCCACACCCTCGAAAACCCTTTCACCGCCGGTGAAAGAATCGAAATCATAAGCCGGACGCTCAAACATTCAATTGGCCTTGACAAAGTTTTCATCGTTCCGATACCGGACATCGGAGAACACCGTCTTTGGGTTTCAAGGGTCATCTCCTTTTGCCCCGAATTCCAAACTGTCTACAGCAACAACAGCCTCGTGAAAATCCTGTTCCAAGAGGCGGGTTTTTGGGTAGAATCGGTTCCGTTCTTCGACCGAGACAAAATGATGGGCCGGGAAATAAGGAAGCTCATATCGACCGGCGGCGACTGGAGAAGCCGTCTCCACCCCGAGGCCGTCAAATATCTGGAGCGGATTGGAGCGGAAAAGAGGCTTTCCGCCATCATTACGGACGATTTTTGAAAATTTTCACCACATCGCCCGGAGAAAGGCCGAATGTTTGGGCCGCGTTTCCCTGATTCAAGGCGATTTCCGTGTAGCCGGTGCCGCCGACTACGAGTAGCGGTTCCTTGGGTTGAACGTCTGCGTATGTTTTTGCTTTTTTGACTTTTTCGATGTGTTTGTCGTTGACTACTATTTCGGCAAATGACCAGTCGTCTGGTAAGGGGCCTTCGATGTTGGTTATGGCGTTGCCGAACCGGTCGACGTGTAGGATGACTGCTTCGATATGGTCGGAGTTCTTAGTCGGTTTCGGGATGTTGAGGTCGGTTAGCTCTGTTTTTGTTTCCACGAGATGTTGAAAATCTTTTCCCGCTATTAGATGTCCGACGAGGTAGGCGAAAACGTCTCTTCCGTGAAATGTCGGCGAAACATGAGGGATTCCCTCCGTCTTTATTCTGAATGTCCGGTCTATTCCCTCTGTTTTTGCGGCTGGTGCGAGGAGGCCGTTGTCGGGGCCGACGAAGATTTTTCCAGATTTTGTGAACAGGGCTATTCCGTCGCGTTTACTTCCCACAGTTGGGTCGACGACTGCTATGAAGATTGTATGGTTGGGAAATGATTTCGCCGCCAACTTCAGCAAGAACGCGCCCTGAAGGATGTTGAAAGGTTGGATGTCGTGGCTGATGTCGACAAAGATGAGGTCGGTTCTGAACTTTAGCAGGACTGCCTTGAGCTCAGCAACGTAGGTGTCCCGGAGCCCGTAGTCGGTCAGAAGTGCTACGACGGGGTTTTTCATCTTTTTTACCCTCCGGTGAAATTTACCTGTGATGCGGAAATTTAAGCAGGTGATCGTGGTGAGGGCCGACCTCCGGATGAGCCATGGCAAAACCGCCGTCCAAGCCTGTCACGCATCTGTACTCGCCCTCGAACGGGCGCGGAAAATGAGGCCAGAATGGGTCAGGGAATGGTTCGACGCGGGCCAGAAGAAAGTCGTTCTCAAGGTGAATTCTTTGGAGGAGATGCAGCGGCTGGCGTCTCTTTGTGAAAGGCTTTCTCTGCCTTGGGAAATCGTTGAAGACGCTGGGTTGACGGAACTTCCGCCGGGAACGGCGACCGCCCTCGGCGTAGGTCCGGCGCCGGAGGAGGAAGTTGACAAAGTGACGGGAAACCTTCCTTTGCTGTAACTTTATGAGAACGGCTTGAAGCCAGTATCCGATGTATGAGCAAAGGCCCTTAGTCGTCTACGTTCTCATCATCGTCAACGCAATCGTGTGGCTGACAATCAACCTTCTGTTCACGACACAGGCGGCTCTTTCCGCTTTCCTACTCACCTTCGGCGTCGTCCCCATCTTCCTGTTGAACGGCCAAAACCTTTTCAGCCTTTTGAGCTACATGTTCGTCCACGTCGACTTCCTCCACATCTTCCTCAACATGTTCAGCCTGTTCCTTTTCGGAAGAGACGTCGAAGAATATTTGGGGTCGAAAAAATTTTTGGCGGTCTATTTTTTCAGCGGGATAGTCGCAGCCGTTTTCCACATCTTCTACTTCGTGGCCTTCCTTTCGCTAAACTGTTCGCCCTACATAAGGCCCATACCCGTCACCTGCCTGATTCCGTCGATCGGCGCGTCTGGAGCCATTTTCGGCATCATGGGCAGCTACCTCATCTTCTTCCCGACGAGGAGGCTCGCGGCATTCCTCTACTTCATACCGGTCATCGCACCCGCCTACGTCATCATCATCGGCTTCATACTCATCCAAACCTTCTTCATGCTGACGACACCCTTCAGCACGATAGCCTACACAGCACATGTGGGCGGGTTCGTAGCCGGACTCATCGCATCACTACCTTTCAGAAGACGAAGGCCTGAATGGATGCTTTACGGTTAGCAACCTATAAAAATCACCAGCCAAAATTAATGGCATAAGACATGTTCGCACCTACAAGGACGCCATTCCCGGGCCATTACAAAACCGGAAATTTCGGTTACAGGTTCGCCGACTCGAAATCAATCGTCTCGATGGTTGAGGAAACCAAAATATCGCCGAAAAAAATCGACGAAACTATCGCCAGATATGGAGTTGGAAAGGTTCACAAAAAAGAAACATCCCGCGGGCTTGAATATTTTCTCTATCGGTTTAGGGATTTCAGGCTGATTCGGTTCCTGCTCAACTGGGGGAGGATGGCGTCTCTGTTTCCCGCACACATCACAACCGCCTGCTGCTCTGTTGAATTCGCCGCCACCCATTCGCCTCGATACGACCCCGAAAGGTTCGGATGGCTCCCCGCCACGGGAAGCCTCCGCCAATCCGACGTGGTCGTGGTGGAAGGAACCGTTACATCGAAAATGGCGTTGCGTCTTCGGCTTGTTTATGACCAGATGCCTGATCCGAAATGGGTGATAGCCATGGGCGCGTGCGCAATAAGCGGCGGCCTTTACGCCAAAGACTCGTATAACGTGATTCAAGGCGTTGACGACATTCTGCCGGTGGACGTCTACGTTCCGGGTTGCCCGCCACGTCCCGAAACATTATTCCAAGGAATACTTCTTCTCCGTGAAAAAATCCTCTACGGGAAGGTGATGTGATGGCGGCGTCGGCTTCGCAGTCGGTAGTTGAAACCGTTTTGGGCCGGTTCGGCAAAGCGGTGACAGAGAAAATCGTCGACGAAAAAAAGATGGTCAAAATCGTGGTTGATAGGGAATCGATTACGGCCGTGGCTCTTTACTTAAGGGATAATTTGGGGTTTGACCACGTGAAAGCGGTTTCGGGCGTCGACCTTAGCAAGCTGCTGAAGAAAGAGGAGAAAATCGAGGTCATTTACCACGTCGGCTCATATTCGAGGCCCGAGCTCCACAAGTCGGATGTTGGGTTGTCCGTCAAACTGGAGAAGGCCAACCCACGCATGCCGAGTTTGACGGAGGTTTGGCCCAGCTCGGAGTATCATGAAAGAGAAGTTTACGAAATGTTCGGCGTTGTGTTTGAAGGCCATCCGGATTTGAGGAAGCTGCTGCTGCCGGAGTACTGGAACGACATCCCGCCCATGCTGAAAGAATACGAGCCGCCGGGCAGGTGAGGTTGATGGTCGTCACGGAGCGGAAAGAAATCAGGAAATTAGAGGTCTTCGACGTCGGCGAAGCAGCTTTGAAAATCAGCTACGGGCCTCAGCATCCGGGCACGGGCCATTTCAGGCTCGTGATAACGGTTCTCGGCGACACGGTGCTGGAAGCTGACCCAGACCCCGGCTTCGTCCACAGAGGCGAAGAAAAACTCGCAGAATACAAGACGTGGATTACCAACATCCCGCATCTCGAACGACCAGTCATCCTCGACTCCGCGGGTATACAGTATGCCTACGTCCTTGCGGCCGAAAAGCTGATGGGCGTCGAACCACCCGAGCGGGCGAAATACCTCCGGGTCATCATGGCGGAGCTCCAAAGAATCGCGAGCCACCTCTATTGGTTCGCCCTCTACGGCGTTTTCCTCGGAAACTCCACGATGTTTCTCTGGTGTTTCGGCGACAGGGAATATCTTGTCGACATAACGTCGTTGATAGGTGGACAAAGGATCACCCACAGCTACTTCGTCCCCGGCGGTGTCCGCAACGACGCACCACAGAAAATCCCGCCGGAGCTGGTCAAAGAATTCGCCCGCTACTACAGGATGATAACCGGCAAAGAGCTTCCGGCAAACGCATCAGATTTCCGGAAATACGTGGGCTACGTATGCGAATTCTTCGACAAACGTCTCGACGACTACTGGGACCTGTTCTACAACAACGAACTGTTCATCTCGAGGACTAAAGACGTCGGAATACTCACCGCGACCGACGCGGTCAAGCTCGGCGCCGTCGGAACAACGCTCCGTGCATCGGGCATAAAATACGACAACCGCGTCAACAACCCTTACGACGCCTACCCAGAGCTCAAATTCGACATCCCGACGGGGACGCGAGGCGACTGCTACGACAGGGCCGTCGTAGGGTTTAAGGAGATGAGGGAAAGCTGTAAAATCATTTCGCAGGCGGTTGAGATGATGCCGGACGGGCCCGTCAAATTGAAGCAACATCCGATAAACATCCGGGTTCCGGCGGGCGAAGCGGTTGCGAGAACCGAGGCCGCGAGAGGGGAAATGATGTACTACATCCGCAGCGAAGGAGGGGACAAGCCCTACCGAGTGAAGATCAGCCCGCCGTCGTTCCGCCTACTGCCTGTGATGAAATACCTGCTGCGTGGAGAGCAGATAGCCAACATCCCGCCCATTTACTGGTCTCTCAACTACTGGCCCGTCGAAGCCGACCGCTAAACTACATGAAGCTTTCGAGGCTCGTCAGCCCCACGACACTGTCAAAATCGATTTCAAGCGGGTCGAGAACCTGCTCGAAGGTCGAACGCATGTATTCGATGTATTTGTCGACGTCCACGACTTCTTTACGGGCGAGCTGTAGCGGCGTAACTCCTTCTTTGTCCTTTGTTTTGACGTAGCCGATGATGTCGCCGGGCCCGACCTTAACGCCGAGGGCTTGAAGCTTCTTCGCCGCCTTGACGTGCTGCGGCGTCGTCTTCTCATACCTTTCGATGGTTTTGGACATCATCACCCTGAAGGCGAGCTGGTCGATCTCAAACGTCCTGTTCTTAAGCCTCGAATACCATGTCGAAATCACCTGACGAATGTTCTTCTTGACGCTTTCAAGCTCCTCGGCTGATTTGACCTCGGCCAGCTGCCGAAGCATGTCATCAAACGCTTCCTTGATGAAGACAGGGATGTTACGCTTTTTGCCCGTCAAACCTTTGACGTCGACAACCCCCCTGTCGGTGACGCCGAGATAGTTTTTCTTTCTCCTGCTAAAGACCACGTACCGGTAGATTTTGTCGAATTCAAGGTCGAGCCGGAACTTTTCGCCAGCCCATCTAATAATCTCCTTAACGTGTTCAGGTTTTTCTGCTTTGAGGAAAATAGAATCGGTGTCGCCGTAGACGACGACTATACCCAAAGATTTCGCCTTCTCAACCGCTGAAGAGAAAACATACCTGCCGATGGCGGTTGTGCTTTCCGCGAGCGGCGGACAGTAGAGCGGAAATTCCTCAAACCCGAGAACGCCGTAGCTGGCGTTGAGAAAAACCTTCAAAGCTCGCTGAACTACTTCATACCAGCTTCTCTGAACTTGGCTGATCGATTTGTCCGAGGCCATGGGTTTATACCATTTGACACGGATGTCGCGGATGACACCTATCAAGCTACTCTGCAAACCCCTACGTTTCCTGCACACCCAGTGGGGAGTTTCGGGGATCGTGTTCGACCTGCATTCTTGATGTGGGCAGTTGATTGTTTCGAAGCTGAGGTTGTATTCTTTGAGGATGCTTGGATACAGCGATGCGAAGTCGAGAACTGTTACGTTGAAATGGACGCCAGGGATGGGCTCGACAACCAAAGCCCCGCGGTATTTTTTCCCTTCGATGATGGCTTTCGTGGCCGTCGTCCCCTTCGAAACCAGCAAATCTTCTTTCCTCGGGATAAGCCAATTCCGGCCGCGTAGCTCCCAGTACATGAGGTTTTTAATCCATCCGCTGACACCATGCCTACAAACGTCTTCGACGGGAATCCTGCTAATCCGCGAAATGACGGCCATCAGCCTCAGCAGAAGCCGGTCGTTGGATTCCATGAGGTCCCTGAGCAGACGAGAGTCGCGGTAGCTGTAGTCCGCCAGCTCCTGAACAGTCATTTCGCTCAAAGGCTTTTCGACGGCGATTTTTCCCATACCCAGCAGAGCACGGGCCACGCCGTCCAGCGTGTGTTCCCGGTATCTGTTGTCGAAAGCATAGACCTGCACGGATTTGTTGTTGAAGAACCTGTAGAGGTCGAGGTGGATGCCGTGGCGGAGAGAAGCTCCGTCTCGGCCTATGGTGATGGGGATTTTGTTTTTCGGGATGCCAAGTTTTTCAGCCCTATTCCGAAGATACGGAAGGTCAAAATCATCGCCGTTAAAAGTCACCACAACCGGATAGCTTTCAAGGATGTCGAAACAACGACTCAGAAGAGCCGACTCGTCGTCAAAAACTTCTATCGCGTACTCGCCTCCGCTGAAACCAGCGTCGACTCCATCTCTTTTCAGGACAAGGACTTTGCTCATGTTTTTGGTTCCCGAAAAAGACACCGCGACGACCCGGTCGACGGGGTTGCTGGGAGAGGGAACACGTGTGGGGGAGTCGCCGAGAATTTCTATGTCAAGGCCTGTGAAATCTATAGCCGGATGGGGTGATTCGAGGATTTTCAACCATTTGCGAATTTCGTCCCTTTCTTCCGATGAAAAATTCGCGAAGAACTTGTTCAGGATTTCGTCGACTTTTTCGTCACCGCCGTACACCGGGTTTAGGATTCCGTCCCGGAGCTCATACATCATGCTCGGGATGAGCCGCCGGTCGTAAACGTAGTTGAGGTGGTAGGGGATGTCCGCCTCCCAGCTGGGGACGATCTCTCTTATGGATTTTTTACTGCCCCCGACCGCGAGGGGGTCCGTGGCTTCGATGAGAGTCATTTTTTTGATGCTGTCGTTTATGCTGTCGTATTTTTCAACTTCGACAAACCCGATGGCGCCTGCCTCGCCGAGCGCGGGGTTTTTTTCCAGCTCATGTTTGGGGTGCTCGGCCAGACAGTAGGGTTTGTGGCCGCTGTCATCCAGAAGAATTTTGACTGTTTTCTTCTCCGTGTCGAGAAGCTTTAGATATGCTTTGCGTTCGTGGCCGTCGTAGCCGACGCCCAGCAGAAAACAATTCATCGACATGAAGCCGAATCCACTTGTGCGCCAATCTTATTTAGGTTTCTTCCACTGATGCCATGAATTCGAAAATCATCCTCGCCGCCAAAGCCGCGGTCGACCCGGTGTCAAAGGCTGGGTTGACCTCCATCAAATCAAACCCCACGGGATGGTATTTTCCCAGAAATTTGACCAAATCAATTATCTGTGAAGGATGGGCGCCCTCCGGCTCTGGGTTTCCGACGCCGGGCGCGAAGGCCGGGTCGAAAACATCGATGTCGACCGAGATGTAAGGCCTTCCGCCCGCAACAGTTTCAGACAAAACCCGTAAAACACGGGAAACATCATCCAGCTCGCAGGCCTTGACGTAGGAGATTTTTCTCTCTCGAGCGTAGGCCTCTTCGGAAAAATCGTAGCCTCGCACACCGACGACGGCGACAGGGAGGGGTGGGTTTTTCTCGACGAGCCTCCGCAGGTAGGATGCGTGGTTCATTTTGAGCCCGGCGTAGTCGTCGCGGAGGTCGAAATGCGCGTCAAAGACAATCAGGGAAGAGGCCTTTTTCTTCAGGGCTTTTACGGCGGCGTAGGTGAAGGTGTGTTCGCCGCCAATCATGATTGGAATTTTTCCGTCCGCGTCGATCTCCGCGACGACGCGGTTGACGCGGGCCAGCATTTTGGGTAGTTTGACGTCGTATACAACGTCTCCTCCGTCGAAGATTTTTGCGGCGGAAAGGTCGGCTTTGGTGCGGTAGCTGTTGGCTTCGATGTTGGCGCTGAATTTTCTGACTGCTTCAGGGCCCGCGCTTGCTCCGCGTCTGAAACTGCTTGAAAGGTCGTATGGGACGCCGAAGACGAAAAACTTCGCGTCTTGGAAACTTGTTTCAATACCGAGAAACGGCGTCCGACTTCTCAGCAGGAATTCGTACTGATTCATCCTCTGTCCTCGTCTACCGTCTGAAATCGTTTAAATAGAGTTTTTCCTTTTTTGTGGCCTGATGGCTCGATGGAAGACTCTGGCCGTCTATGGGTTGGCTTTTTTGGTTCGGATGGCTTTGGCTCCGTTTTTCGGCCATTCGTGGGATGCTTACGTCTGGGTAAAAAGCGGCGAATTGTTCGTCGGAGGCAGAGATGTTTATTCCGTCCGTAGTTTGACCGATTTT
>JANXEM010000024.1 GCA_025058435.1 Candidatus Caldarchaeum sp. | reverse complement strand
ACCAAAAAAGGAGCAGTTCTCGAAGTCATCCGAAACATGAGCCTCGACCTTTACTACGGAGAATTCCTTGGAGTGGTTGGCCAAAGCGGGTCAGGCAAAACCACTCTCCTGAAAATCATGGCGGGGTTGATCAAACCAACCGACGGAAAAGTTCTCTACAAAGGTAGGGCGGTCAACGGTCCGACGCCCGCGATATCGCTGGTCTTTCAGGAGCCGGTGCTTTTTCCGTGGCTGACCGTCCTCGAAAACGTCATGCTCGCCCTCAAGCGTGTTGAAAACATCTCCAAAGAGGAGATGAAAATCAAGGCTCAGTCTTTTCTCGACATGGTTGGGCTGTCGGGGTTTGAGAATAGTTATCCGGGTGAATTGAGCGGCGGCATGAAACAGAGAGTCGTTCTCGCCCGAGCCCTTGTAACGAACCCCGACGTTTTGCTGATGGATGAGCCTTTCAGCAACCTCGACCCGCTGACAGCCGTGTCCCTCCGTAGAGAGATAGACCTGCTCCGGCAGCATGAAACGCTTCCGCCCTCTTCGGTTTTACTGGTTTCACACAACGTCGAGGAAATCGTGGAGCTCAGCGACAGGGTTCTCGTCTTGACGAACAGGCCCGCCCAAATCGCTGGACAGGTCAAAATTGACATGGGAAAACCGAGGGACAGACGGAGTCCACGTTTCTACGAATACGTCGACGTCATATTTACGCTGATGAGTTAAATGCTTTTTTGGCCTTGAGCTTGAAAAGGCCCGTGTTGCCGTCGTAGGAAAGAAGCTCCGTATATATCATCCAGTCCATCAGAAGTTCTTTGAGTTTTTCCCCGTTCTCGCTGTATTCGACGAGGTCGGGGGTGGCTGACAACCGGTTTACGAGGTCCTCCAAGCTGAAGCCTTTTGGGTTGTCTCGGGCGAGAACGAGGGCCGTTGCAAATGGTTCGAGGCTTGGTAGCTGTTCCCGGAGGATTTTCTTCTTTCCTTTGGCCAAGCTTTTGCTCACCTTAATTCCGAGGGCCGTCGCGATTCCTTCTCCGTCATGGATTTCGAGAACGCCCAATAGCTCCGCGGCCGTCGAAGCCGGAAGGATGTGGTCTACCTCCATCTGAAGCTCACGTGCTATGAAAGCTATGTCAGCTTTTCCTCCATAGGCCACCACAAGTTCGAGAAGCCCCAAAACGGTTCCGAGCCTCGCGTCCAAGGGAAACTTTCGCAAATGTTGCCCCATACAGTAGATATCATGTTTTCCGCTTAAATTAAGGCTTACCGACCCAATTCTTCGACAGCCGAAGCGGCGGCCCGAACCCCTCCAAGGCCTCTCGATAGCCTGTTTAAAGCTGAAAGGTGATAACGTACATCTCCATTATCAAGCACGCTTGCGACAGCGGTTTTTAGGTCGGAGGCATTCAGATTCGACTGGTCCAAGACTTGACCGATTCCCAGACGTTCGGCTTTGTATGCGTTGGATACCTGTTCACCGTGGTGTGGGGTCGGAATCAGCACCATGGGCTTTTCATACAGGATGCATCGCCAAATCATGGTTTGCCCAGCCCTGCAAACAACAACATCGGCGGCTTGAATGTATGCATCTAAGTCCGTAATCCAGCTTTTCAAAATCATGGGTCCTTTCCGTATCTCACTGTTGGCTTCAACGTCTGCGGTCGAGACAACGTAGGAAAAATCCATGCCGAGGCCATCGGCAAGGGAAACAAGTTTTTCCACGAAAGATTTTTTCTCCTCCACTCCTCCGCTGATAACGACCAGCACCAACGGCTTGTCCGACGCCTCGTGTTGCTCTCGGATTTTTTCAACCTCTGTTTTTGATGCCTGTTTGATTTCTATAAGGGGCCCTGTGTAGAGGATTTTTTCTCTGATTTTTTCGGGGAATTGCAAAGTCGCGTCTGATATGGTGTAGGGAGGTGGGAGGTCGGGGACGATGATAATGTTGGACATATTCCAGATGATTTGAGGTGCTTGAATTGCTTTTTCAGCAAAGGCCGCAAGTTTTGGATGGTTCGATGACTGGAGTTTGACGTTGTATTGGTTGAGTATTGTTGCGACGGGCTTCCTTAAAACTGCGGCTGCAAGCGTTGCGGAGGCTCTTGTGTCCGATAAAACGACGTCGGCCTCGTCTTCACCTATCAAAGCGATTTCGGACATCGTTTGAGCAGTAAACTTAATCGGAAGAGTTACGTTTGCGTGAAGGGTTTTCTTTACTGAAATCGTTCCGTCTGCGCCGACACCGTATCCGACCTTCATCACCTTTGCCGGACTACGGCCAGTCTTGACGAGGTAGGTGTAGGCCTGGTCGTAGGCCGTGAAAAAGACGCTGTGTCCTCTCCTGACAAGCTCTTCAGATACTTCAACCGACCTCGTGACGTGGCCCAGCCCGATCCCGCAGACAGCCACGTGAATCAACATTTCCTCTCAAAAAGGTTGATTCTCTTCACATCGCCTTCGGGTGAAGTTTCGGCGAAAACTTCTGCACCGAAGCGGAATAGCCGCATCTCGCCGTAGACCCAGTAGGTCGGGTTGAGCCCGGCCTTGATGCAGAGATGCGATAGAAACTCTTCAGCGCTCCATCCGAATTCGATGGGAACCTGCGGCAGAAGAAGGCCCGAGCCATGCGGCGTCTCGACAATCAACCCGTCTTCCCCGACTTTGACATCGTTGTGTAATTCCTTCCTTTTTTCCACGTTTATTTCGACCGGCTCGGTCAACACACTCACCTCAAAAACGACGTTCGCCAGCTCGTGTTTTTCGAGAGGCGGAAAACGAGGGTCGTCAACCGCCGCGGCAACAGCCGCCCTCACCGTGGCCTCGCCCAAAGCAAAGACCGGCAGCGGATATCCTATACAACCACGCAAATCCCTGGTCGGAAACTCGTAAATCGAAACAAAGACGCCGCTTTTCTTGAAAAGCCAGTCTTTCTCAGGCGGCTCAATCAACTTTCCGTGCTCGAGGAAATAATATACGGCTGACCTCGCCAGACCCACGAGAATCTTTCCCTTTTCATCTTCCACGGCTCTTCTCCTCCAAAACCTTCAAAACTTTGCCTATGTTTTTCCAGTGTCTGCCAACCCAAAACTGTTTCCCACAACCCGTACAAACCCATCGGACAGGGTTTTGAGAAAACTTGGTCAGTGATGTGTTGCAGGAGGGGCATCTGCTGTTCTCGGGGTCGAACCGGAAATTAACGCCAACATGCTCCGATAACCGGAGAAGACATTCAACCGTCTCGACGCTGTCGAGCAAGACCACCCGCAAACCGTTTTTCCAAGCCTTTTCAGCTAGGTCCCTATCCCTCGTGACCAAAACTCTGTCATCGTTTCTGGAAAATGATATTATGTCATAATCCTCCATGTCACGTACGTAAACGGTGTCGTAGCCGAAAAGACGGAGCCACGTAAGGAGATGGCCAAGCATGGTGTCGAGGACAAACTTCATTCCAAAACGCTTCGGCCGCCGCTTCTCTCAAGCTCGAGCCGGCAGTCCTCGCACATCAACTGGTCTTCGACCCTCACAAGATAATCCGACCATTCGCCGCAAACTTCACAGTATCCTTCGGCCACCGATTCAGCCTTAACAGCGGCCGGTCCGCCGATTCTCAACCTCTCCCGCACGATGGTTAATATTTCAGGCGTCACCTGTAGAATGTCTTTGATGGTGACTATGCCGACGAGCCGGTCTTTGTAGACGACGACAAGCCTGCTCAGCTTGAGTTTGTTCATTTTGCTCAGTGCTTCGTCGATTGCCACTTCGGGGCTGACTGTCTGAAGCGGTGTCGTCATGATGTCCCGTGCTTGTATTTTGTTGGGGTCGCTACCGTTGGCGACCACCTTTTCAACGATGTCGGTTTTGGTGATTATCCCCCTCGGTCTGCCGTTTGAGCTGATGACCACGCTCCCGATGTTGTATTTCCGCATCAATTCGGCAACCTCCACAACAGAGGCGTTTTCAGAAGCCTCTACGACAGGGCTCGACATCACGTCCCTGACCTTCAACTCGTCGACGAGGGTCGAAGGCTTGACCATACCACCACAACCATTCAATTCATCAACCATTAATAAGGTTGTCTAACACCGAACATTTGCCAAACGGGATTTGGGACGAAAGCAGCTGAAGGTTTTCCGGCGATACCAACACCTTGAGCTTTTCAAGAATCATCTTGGAGGCGACGGCGGCCGCCGTATCTCCAGGCCTAATTTCTACGAACCGTTGTGCTTTCCTGGACGCGGTTAGGTATGGAACGACCTGTGGACCACCTTCGGCATAGACGGCGGCGAGGCGGAGCTCGGAGACGTAGTAGGTTTTCCTGCCGTAGACCATGAACGAGCCCTTCGGGAGGAACTGGCCTGAAGGGGGTGAAAAAGATATCTGGTCGGCTTTCACGGCGTACACCGAGACGTTGCCGAATTTTTCCCGCCACGCCCGGCTGTAGCAGGCGGTCATTTGCGCCGCCTCCTCCACATCGTTTGTGGGAGCTGACGAGCCGTTTTTGACGACCGTCGCGGGGGAACCCGGTATCTCTGCGT
This sequence comes from Candidatus Caldarchaeum sp., assembly GCA_025058435.1. The sequence continues at coordinate 6,583 of JANXEM010000024.1, read as the reverse complement.
GAAGAACCAAGTCCTCTTTGTCCAAATGTCTCTTCAGCAAAACCTCGTTGGTTCGGGCGTCCTTCCCCATCAGCACCTTGTAGCCGCCCGACGTCATAAATTCCCTGAAAGGCCGCCGCTTCTTCTCAACTTTGACCAAATCCAATTGACCGGCCTTTGCCTCGAAAACACGGGATTCAACGGATTCGACCTCTTTCTTGATGGCGGCCGCCTCTTCCCCGAGTTTTTGAGCGGTTTTCCGCAAAGTTTTCAATTCATCGTAAAGTCTTCCCAGCTCCTTATACAGCGAAGACCCCTTGCGAAAGACTAACTCTTGTTCCGCAGACCGTATCACGAGACGGTTGTTCACCAGCTCCACGCCCAACCCTGTCTCCACCGCTATTTTTTCAACCATGTTTGGTGTGTTCCAAACCTGCTCAACCATAGGCGAAACCTGCAAAACTTTATCGAGAAACGACTGAACATCCGCAGCCCTTTTTTCAATATTCTGCAAAACATACAACCGGTTCTCCATCTCGCGTCGAAGCTTCTCCAAAAGCTCCTCTTTCTCCTTCTCAAAGGCCTTCTGTCTATCCGTCTCCAAGCCGATGAGATAGGCTAACTGGACAGCTTCTCCGAAGGTTTCGGTCTCAGTCGAGGACGTTGTCTGAAGAGTTTTGAGCTCGAAAGCGCTCGGCACGAAGTAGTCTTTTTTTCGGTAAACCCTCGGGCTGGGTGTGCTTATCTCATCAAGCACTTCTTCGACGGCTGCGGCGAGCTTTTTCACCTGCTCCATGTTTAGTTCGCTGACTTTGGTTGATTTGTCGAGGCCCGCGCGGTGAACAATTTCTTCCCCAAATTTACCTCCCAACCCCAATTCCCGAGAAACAACGGAGACAACCGAGGCCTTCCGGGGAAAATCTTTCAACAAACTTTCCAAAATAGCCTTCAACTCCGTCGAAGGCCTTGACGGAGGAAGTCTGTAGTATTCGCCCAACTTCAAAATTCTGTCCTTGGATTCGAATTTTTCCAGAAGCCAGCTTATTCGGCCGTCTTTGACGAGGACGATGTTGCCGGGGGGAAGACATTCTACGTACAGCGTTTGTCCGTCAACCGCTATCGCTACAATTCTTTCTCCTTCGACCTGCGATATGTCGGATATTTTTTTTCCGACCAGTTGTTTTCTCAGTTCGACGACTGTTTTTGACGGAATTGGTTGTTTCGAAACGGTTTTCGAGGCGTAGAAGACGGCGTATCCGGCGACCGCCCACAGTTCTCCGGTTTGCCCGCCCGGTTTGTAGAGTTTGAAGGCCAGCGCTTTAGGCGTTATCTGATACACGTTCCTAATGTAGGAATCGACCACTTTCTCTTGACATTCGTCGACAAGCAGTTTGAGTTCGTGCGAGTTCAGCTGAATCATGTTGAGCCGTCGGCCGCTACAGAGAATTCATCTTGCCAACATTTAATTGATGGCTTTTGAATCGTGGGGCTGAATTGGGTTGGGCTTCGACAAGGTCTACTGGACGAAGTTTGCGCTGGGAATTGGTTACGGTGTTGCCGCTGCATGGATAGTTGCCTCTTTCAGACAGCCGCTTTTCACGTATTTGGTGGTTTTTTCAGCCGCATTTGTTTACATAGGGATTGCGGAAATTCTTTGGCGAATTATGGAAAAAGACAAACGGAGAAGAAGCTCGTATCTTAACGGGTTGGGCGGTTTCGTTGGCATATTTCTTTTGACGTGGATTTTGTTTTTCAATCTGCTGACCGTCCAGTGATTTTCGCAGGTTCGGGGAGTTTGTCTAAAAGGTTTAGCACGTCGTTCCATGCTTCGAAAAACCGGTCTTTCGCGCCGAACGTCTCTCCTTGGTCGATGAGGGTTTTGGCCAATTTTTTTCGCTCCCGCCATATCTTTTCGTTCCTGTAGACGGTGTGGAGGAGCGAGTCTTTGTCTTCTCCGACGTGGCTTTGGAAAATTCCTTTTAAAGCATGTATGTAGCGGGTGTCGTCGGGATGCTTTTCATGCAGCTGCTGAAGGATGCGTTCTGCTTCTGTGATTTTGTTCCGGAAAAGTGTTTCGAGGAACTCTTTGGTTTGTTTTGGAGTTATTTGAGTCATGGGTTTTCGGCCTCGACGTCTTCGACGCCGTTTTCGGTGATTCTAAAGACCGCCTCCCCCTCGGGGAGGTAGGGGCTCGAAATCAGCCTCGCGATTCGGATGTTTTTTCCCGATACTTTGCGGAGTAGGATTCTGTTGTGGCTCGTATGTCCTACGATGTGGCCTCCTATTGGGTAAACGGCGGTGGTGCTGAATACGTCGTCGGGCTTCGCCATCACTTGGTTTGTAACCACGACCGCCGCGTTGAAGGCCCTCGCCAGCCTGATGAGTTTGTGCATGTGTTTGTTGAGCTTTTGCTGCCTTTCGGGAAGAAGATGACGGCCCAGATATTCGCTTCTGAAATGAGCGGTCAGCGAATCGACCACGATGAGTTTGACGTTCTTTTCCTTTACTATTTTGTCGGCTTTTTCCACGAGAAGCATCTGGTGGTCGCTTGTGTAGGCCTCTGCGTAGATGATTTTCTCGAGGGCTTCATCGGGTTCGAGGCCGATGTTACGCGCCATCGACACGATTCTTTCGGGTCTGAAGGTGTTTTCGCTGTCGATGTAGAGGGCCGCGGCGTCGAGTCCCCCCCTCCGGAAAGGCAGTTGAACGTTGACGGCCAGCTGATGACACATCTGCGACTTTCCCGAGCTGAACTCTCCGAAAAATTCGGTGATCGACATGGTTTCTACGCCGCCTCCTATGAGAGCGTCCAGCCTACTACTGCCCGTCGTTATCCTGCCTATCGAAGTCTTAATCTCGGCCAAATCTTTCGCCGTAACCCACGAAACTTCAATCCCTTCACGGGCCGCGCTTATGACCTCCAAAGCATGTTTCTCATCAAGCCCGAGGGAAACAAGCTCAGCCACGGTCGCGGTTGCAATCGATTCAACGGTCGAATAACCGTTTTCTCGAAGCTTTTCCGCGACCAGCTTAGAGACGCCGGGAAGGTCTTCGATTTCGTTGTACCGAATGTTGCTCAACCCAGATACATGCGGGCCGGCGGTTTATAAAAACTAATAGCACCGGCTCCGCCACGAGTTTACATGAAAGCCGTTTTGGTCGTTTTGGACGGGTTGGGTGACAGAAGATGCAGGTCGCTTAACTGGATGACTCCTCTTCAAGCGGCGCGGAGCCCGTTCCTCGACCGTCTCGCCGCCATGGGGGAGACGGGTCTGATTGACGTGGTTGCTCCGGGTCTGCCGAACGGAAGCGACACGGGCCATCTCGCCCTTCTTGGATACGACCCGTTTAAATGGTACACGGGCCGGGGGCCTTTTGAGGCTTTGGGAGCGGGGTTGACCTTGACCGAAAAAGACGTGGCTTTCCGATGCAACTTTGCGACTGTTTCCGCTGACGGCGAGGTGTTAGACAGGAGGGCGGGGCGAATTTCATCGGAAGAAAGCCGAACCCTCGCCGAAGCGATACCGTCGATGGAAGTCGAAGGCGTTGAAATAATCTTCAAACACACCGTAGAACACCGGGGAGTTTTGATAATCCGCGGCGACGGTCTTTCACACAAAGTTTCAAACGTCGACCCGCACGGCAGAGAAACCAAAGTTCTTAAACCCAAACCACTTGACACAACACCGGAAGCAAGCCGCACCGCACAGCTCCTCCAACAGTACCTCGAAAAAACCCATAAAATCCTCGAAAACCACCCAGCCAACCGGAAAAGAAAGCAAAACGGCCTCCCACCGGCCAACTACATCTTAACCCGTGGAGCAGGAAGGCTGCCGGATCTTCCCAGCTTCCGCGAAAAATACGGGATGTCGGCGGCCGTTGTGGCCGGAGGAGCCCTCTACAAAGGTGTCTGCCGAGCCGCCGGATTCGAAGTGGTAAACGTCGAAGGCGCGACGGGCACAGTCAACACAAACCTCAACAACAAAGCCGCCGCAGTCGTCGAATCACTCAAACGCCACGACTTCGTCCTCCTCCACATCAAGGCAACCGACACCTTAAGCCACGACAAAAAACCACGGGAGAAAGCCGAAATGATAAGGAAAATCGACGCGGTCCTCGACAAGATGTACGAATCGCTTCCGCCCGACACACACATCGCCGTCACGGGAGACCATTCGACACCGTCCGAATTAGGCGACCACAGAGGAGACCCGGTCCCAATTTTGATTTACGGCCCGCAAGTCAGGGGCGACGACGTGAAATATTTCGACGAAATCAGCTGCGCGAAAGGAGGAATCGGCAGAATTCGGGGGATTGATTTAATGCCCATCATCGCCAACTACGTCGGTGCTTTGGAGTTGTTCGGCGAATGACCGCCGCCCGAATTCCGGTCGTCGTTCAAGTGGAGGGGCTGTCGTCGGTCGAAGGAGAGCTACATCGGTTTGCGGCCCCCCTCACCGTCGATGAAATCGTCAAACGACTACCTTTGGAGGGATATGTCGCACGATGGGAAACGGCGGTCTACATGATAACGCAAATTTCGAGGGGTGTGGAGAAGTCGTCGGCCAAGCTTGCGGCGGGAGATTTGTTTTACTGGTCTCCTGAAAAAGCCGTTGGGGTGGCTTTGGTCGAGCATGTTCCGAGAAGCCAGACCATCAAGGTCGGCTCGGTGGGAGAAGGTTTTAGGGAGATTACGAAGGCTCAGGTTGGGGCGCGGATGCGGATTGTTTCGAAGATTTCTTAGCTTTTTTGGGCTTTGCCTCGGCTTGGACGGCCTTCGGCTCGGACGGGGCCGCAGCTAACAGCGGAGCGTAAACTCTTATCCTGTTCGTTCCCACAACCTCTTTCACATACCCTTTCGCCACAAGCTCCTTCAAAACAGCTTTCGCCACAGAAACCCTCACCTTAAACCTCTCAGCCAAAGTCGACGGGGTCAAAACCTTAGCCGTTCTGACGTATTCTTTGACATCGTCCATCGAAGGGCTTACGACACCGAGGACGCCTCTTTCGACAGCCTCTTCCTTCTTTTCCGGCGTCTTTTTCTTCTCTGGCTTTTTCTTGGCTTCCGTGCTCACGGCGTTTTTTCCGAAGGTTTAATTAATAAGCCTTAAACCGCGGCGGCTAAATTCCTTGGGTAGAGTGAAGAAAGCGAGCGTCAAATTCCTCGGTAGCGTCGCGCTTGTCAGACTTCCCAAGGATAGCGGGATTGAAGTGGAGAGGTTGGCGGCGAAAATATTGGAAAGAAACAGGGCGGTAAAAACAGTTCTTCTCATCGAAAAAGTTGATGGCGTTTTTAGGGTTCCCGTCGTGAGACACGTCGCCGGCAGCACCGAAACAGAGACCGTCGTCAAAGAAGACGGGATCGTCTACAAGCTCGACGCAGCGAAGCTGATGTTCTCTCTGGGTAACAGTTTTGAACGAAGACGGATGCGAAAACTTCCGGAACCCGGTGAAGTTGTTGTCGACATGTTTGCTGGCGTGGGCCAGTTCACTATTCCTGTCGCGAAATCGGCGGCTTCGCATGTTCACGCCTTCGAACTAAATCCTATCGCCTACCAATATCTGGTCGAAAACATCCGCCTCAATCACGTCGAGGACAAGGTCTCGGTCTACAACCTTGACTGCAGGAAGGCTTTGGAGAAAGGCCTTGCGGAGAAAGCCGACCGCGTCTTGATGGGGTATCTATGGGGGACGGCTGAATTTGTTGAAACCGCTTACCGTCTCATTAAACCAAGCGGCGGAGTCATTCATTTCCACGAAGTAGGAGAAACGGTCGAAGGATGGACGGGTCTTTACGAAAAGTGCCGGAAAGCCGCAGAAAAACTTGGTTATCAGGTTGAGCTTTTGGGAAAGAGGGCCGTGAAGACGTATTCGCCAAAATTTTCCCACTGGGTTCTGGACTTAAGAGTCAGAAGACAGCCTTTCCCGGAGCCATCTCGCCACTTGGCTGAAAAGGCCGCTCCTTGACACGTTGATGACCAACGCTTCGGGGCCTTTTTCCGCGCTCAGCATCGTTGAATAAGACGGCATCGGCGCGAAAGAAACGCTCATCCAATAGATTTTGCCGTTCAAAAGCTCTTCAACCACTTTCGTGTTGTTGGTCGGCATGGGGATGGGGAGAAAGACCACGCCTTCGGCCCAATAGAGCACTGCAGGTTGTCCCGGCGGAAGAATCATGTTCCGCACCAATTCTTCCGCGCTCGGAAACCTGACGTACTCCATTATCACTAACTGCTTGACTGGGCTGTGGATTATTTCAACCATGGTTTTTGGTGGGTCGAAATGCTTTTAAAGGTTTAGTGGACGCACTATTCACATGGATGGTTTAGAATTCGTGTTGAGCAGGCCATGGACAAGGTTTTACCACAAATCAGTCGACCCAAACGTCACGGCCCCCCGCATCACTCTGACAAAGATGTTCGACGAAATCTGCGAAACAGCGGGCCAGAAAACAGCCGCAATTTTTCTCGACACACCGTTCAGCTTCGGGTTGTTGAAGAAATTTGTGGACAGTTTCGCCACGGCTCTGAGCAAACTCGGAGTCGGTAAGGGAGACACGTTCGTCATTCTTCTGCCAAACAGCGTCCAATTCATCGTCTCATAC
>JANXEM010000038.1 GCA_025058435.1 Candidatus Caldarchaeum sp. | reverse complement strand
GGCTGAAAAAACACGGCCCGTAGTTGGCTCGAAAATAGCCGAGATAAAGCAGGCGTTGAAAGACTTTTTCTTCGGAGCACTTCTTCTCAGCCTTTACCAGAACGTGGTGCGGTTTAAACGAAAATACGACGACATCTTTTTTTCGCTCGTGATGGGGGAATTTCTCGGCATTCCCCTGCTTGGTAACTATTTCACCATCAGGCTGATTCCCTATTTCATGCCGGAGCTGGAGGCGGCGAAAAAGCGTCTCCTACGTGATGTAGATGTTCTTGAGCTCCTGAAAGAAGGGCCTTCAGTCCATTAGCTCGGGACGAATTCTCCTATGTCGTTTATCACTTGGTCGAGGGCTTCCATGCCACGAATTTCGGTCGGATACATCCGAATGAATCCTTTCACATACTGCCCGAGGTCATTTTCGATGAGACCCAGATAATGCCTCTGTTCCTCCCATTTGGCCTGCAGGTATCCAGTCGGGTCCGACGACACGTCGCTACGGTCAAGAACCATGTTGACAAATATTCCGCCGACGGGGATGTTGAACGACTGAACCATCGTGATGAACCTCTTGACAACAGATATCGGAAGGCTTTCCGGCGTTGTCACGAAGTAGAAGAGAGTTTTCGTCGGGTCTGTTATCGACTGCCGGGTTTTCGTAAACCTGTCGTATAGGTTGAGCAGGTCGGCTACCACGGGGTCTTTTTTGATTTCCTCCATGATTTTCTCCTTTCTAACCGACAGCCTCAGACGATATTCTTGCGCCTCCTTTCTCGACTGAATCATTCTCGCCAGCCATAGACCGTACAGCTTGCTTAAACCGATGAGACGGACGGCGTTCGCGACCGCCGCAGTGTCAAACACCACGACGTCGTATCTTTCACCCTCCTTCACCATGATGTCCATGACCTTGTCGAACATAGCTGACTCTTGGAATGCAGGGTTGGTCGTCGCAATCTGAATAAAAGGCTCTGGGTTGATCGGAATTTCAGCCCATTTGAAGAACTCTTTCAACCTCGACTCCATGTTCATCCGGTATCTTTCGAGGAGGTCTGATATCTCGACCTCTATCGCTGTAAGGTTTTTCAGGCCTTCGACGTTTCGGAAACTCCCGCCGGAAAGGTTTTGCATGAACAAGCTACTCAGCGAATGGACTGGGTTCAGGCTGGCGAGCAAGACAGTTTTTCCCTGACGAGCTGAATCCACCGCGATTGCTCCGGCGGAAACGGTCTTCCCGACTCCTCCCTTGCCCCCGACGAAGATGTATTTGGCGTTCCCCAAACTTCCGCCGCTCATGTCCATTCGATTCCTCCGCTCATCAGATGCTTCGAGACCGCCGCTATCCCTTCCAAACCTCTCGGCTCCCTCGGAAACATCGGGATGATTGATATGACCAGCTTTCCGAACTTCTCCATGATTTCGTTCAAGCATTCCCTTTGCTGTTTTAGCTTGTTGACGATGAACGGTGACGGGTTCGACGACATCTCCGGCGGAAGCACTTTGTTGACCACGATTCCCGAAAGTTCGAGGCCGACCGATTTGAACATTTCGAGTGCTTTTTCTGTATCGATGATCGACATCCGTTCCGGCGTGATGACCATGAAGAAAGCAGCTTTGTTCCTGTCTTTCATAACGTCTGTGAAAGTTGTCAACCGCTTCTTAATGTCATAGAGCTCGTTCAACACATCGTCTTCTTTGACGAGCTTTTCACCCTTGAGTTTGCGTGCTATTTCGTCGTATTCCCGGGCCTTTTCGCGGGCTTCCGTCAGTTTTTCAACCCACGCACTCAAGATGTCAGCCATGGTTATCATCCTGATGCCGTGGCCGAACGGAGGCATGTCAAAAACATACAACCCATAAGACCCTTCGGCGAGGTATCCGGCCATCGCGTCGTAGGTGGCGGATTCGTACATCGCTGGCTCGGCGACGGAGCTGTCGATGTATGATTCGATTTCGGGCGGAATTTCGGTTTTGTACATGTCCCTTATTCTCTGTTTGATTTCCTCTATGTATCGTGCGATTTTTGTGTCGGCGTCTATTTCCACCACGAACAGGTTGGGCAGGATTTCGACTTCGCCCTTTCCGAAGATGTTTTTTTCGAAGATGTCGCTGAGCGATGCCTGTGGGTCTGTGCTGAAGCAGAGGACTTTTTGGTTGCTCGCCACAGCGTAGGAAAGGGCGGCGCTGCAAGTTGTTTTGCCGAGGCCTCCTTTACCCGCGAAAATAACCATCCGCAAATCTGGTTTCGAAGCCAAAAAATCGTTGAACCCTCTCAACCGTAAATCACGTCTGTGAAATCTCTTTCCCGGTAGAACCTGTGCTTCCAAGCTTTGACGTTGGGGATGGCGTACGGCAGCAGACGAAGCGAGTAATAAGGCGGAAGGATCGGAAAGCCGAGCATGTCGCCCATGATCATCAGGATGAACATGTGTTCCATGTACATCCGGGTTTTGAGTATCGAAGTTACCTGCTGATGTAAGGCGACTCCGTATAACATGTCCCCTACGGCTTTCTTGAAGCTGGAAAACATCCCTCCTTTCCGCTCCTCGGACATGTCTATACAAGCTGTAACTTATTTAAAAAAGGTTTCGGAACAAGATTTGAACAAAAAATATGGAGTTTAGGCTTTTATTTCCACCTTGGCTGCTTTTCGGAACCCTCTGATGAAGTAGATGGCCATCGCCAACCCGATGATGAACATCGCGACGCCCACGACCGTCGAGAAAGCGTTAATGGCTACGACGCCGCCGTAGCCAACAGCATTCAGGACTATCCGCTGCGTCGCGTGGAGCAAGCCGGGCCCCAGCCCCGCAAGGTTTTCACCGGCTAGCGCTCTCGCGAATATCGTCGTCTGGTAGAAGATGGCTGCGAGGGTGGTGGCCATCATGAATATTCCCGGTATGGTGGTGTACCAGTGGAATTTTCTTTGAGTGAATAGGAATAGGCCTACGATGAGGAGGGCGAATCCGGCGAGGAGCTGGTTTGTGCCGCCGAAGTAGAGCCAGATGTTTGTCCAGCTACCTGTAAGGACGAAAGCTATCGGGAACACGAAGCCGAGGACTGAAGCGATGTATTTGTTTCCGAGTATGGATACTGGGGTTCCTCCGAAAACTTCGGCCATCGTGACTCTCCAGAACCTGCCCAATATTGTCAGGATTGTTACGGCCATTCCGACCATGTAGTTTGCGAAAAAGACTCTGAGGAACGGTGTTACCGCCTCTCCACCCACGAGAGGTGAAGTTAGGGTCGTGGCTCCGAGGACGAAGTTGCCGGGCGAAGCTCCTCCCGGAATCGTCAAAAGCGGGATCGCGGCCCAAGCAGCCAAGGCGGACAGGCCGACGAGGTTTTCGGTTATCATCGCTCCTGCTCCAACTGGCCGGATGTCTGTTTCGACGTCGACTTGTTTGGAGGTTATGCCCGTGCTGACGAGGCTGTGCCATCCTGAGATCGCGCCGCACGCAATCGTCACGAACAAAGCGGGCCACAGAGGCCCAACCGTCACGACTTCAGCCCATCCTCGGAAATCCGGCACCTGAATTTTTACCCCCGTGGCGGGTGAAACGAGAGCTCCGATCGTCAGCAAAAGCACCGCTGGAATTAGTGAATAGTAGGCGATGTAGTTCATCGGGGTGATGAGGCGCGGCATCGGCAGAAGCGAGCCCAGTATCAATATCGCTACCAAAGGTACGAGCCAGTATGTGTAGGGGTTGGCTGCCGGCGCGACGCCGGGCGGCGGAGGCGTGAACACGAATGTTCCAGGAGGCGGAACTGCGGAAAGAATTGTTGCGCCGAGCGCGATGCCTACGGCCTGTAGGACGACGGCGAGAATCGTCACGGGCCCTACACTCATCTTCATCCTGAACAGTAGATGTCCTGTTATCATCGCTGCGATTACAAGAACCAGAAGCGACCAGAAGGAACCGGGGAAAGCGTTCATCGTTGTTCCCACCACGAAGATGAATGCCGCTTTTATCAGCAGTAGGTAGAGCAGCAGGAAGCCGAGCAAAAGCCTTCGTGGTGTGGGCCCGAGCATTTCATAGGCCAGCGGCCCGAAAGAGCGGCCTTCTTTCCTCACCGACAGAAATATCGAGCTGTAGTCCTGAACCCAGCCTATAAGCAACGCCGCAAAAAGTATCCAGAGGAATGCAGGAAGCCAGCCGAATGCGAGGGCGGCGGTTCCCGGCCCGATGATGGGCCCGAGAGCGGCGATGCTGTTCCACTGAAAGCCGTAGAGGACGAACCTTCCGACGGGGAAGAATTCGACGCCGTCTGCATACATGTGGGCCGGAGTAGGCCTTGATCTGTCGGGGCTCCAAACCTTGCGGTCGATGATTTTGCTGTAAATGGTGTAGGCGAAGAGGAACACCACGATGCCCACTAGTGTGAACCCGAGTGGTGTGTCGAACACCATTTCCTTATCGTCTATCTTCTAAATATTCAATTCATATAAGGTTTTTTAGAATAGAAAGTAAAGTTTTTATCTCTTCAAACCCACCCGGCGGTGCATAAGCCTGAACGTGAGGCAGCTCCGTGTTTACGGACAAAAGGTACATGCGACCATCGTCGTTCAAAACATCGACAATCGCCCGAGCAAAGGCTACGGGCAAACTCTTCTCGAACGAAAACACAACATAGTCACCCAAATCTGCCACGAATTCTCCCCATCTCCTCGCGTAACGCATCGCCGGAGAACCTTTTTTGATGAAAGTGGCCGAATGGGCCGGTGGGTTTTTCATCTTTCCCCGGATGATTAGGAGGTCTTTTCGTTTCATCATTTTCGAAATGAGATAATTAAGGGGGTTGGCCCAAGTCGTGACTCCGATTACGACTGAAAATTCGGTGAGGTCGCCCATTTCACGGAAGGATAACACGGCCGCCGAAACCCCGGAACGTCCGGCGACATACTTTCCTCCGAGAGAATTCACGGCTTTGGTCACGGATAACGCGATGTTCGCGACCCGCCGCCTTCCAAATATCGAGCCCAACACGTAAAACCCCAGAAAAAACATGGCGATGACAAAAACGGCTGAAACAGGGTCGACAGCCGGCCACACTTCGGCAAAAACACAAACCACCCGACTTATATTGGTTAGAGGCGCGGGCCGGACAGCTTGGCTGAGGTGGTAGAGAGCTTCTGCGTTTGGTTCACAGCTGTTGACTGTAATCCTGTTTCTGTTCTTGCAGATGCCACGGCTCGACGCCGTACACGTTTTCGAAAATTACCGACGGATGCAAAGGTGGAATTTTTTCACATTCTTCCAAAACCGCTTTGATTTGTTCTTCGCAGGTTTTCCAAAGCTTTTCATCATCTTCATGTCTCCAGAGGCCCCGGGCGACCAGAAGCTTTTTCATCCTTGTTATCGGGTCTTTGGCCTTCCATCCGCTGACCTCTTCGTCATCCCTGTAACGTGAAGGGTCGTCGGCCGTGGTATGAGGGCCGACGCGGTACGTGACGGCTTCTATCAAGGTGGGGCCATCACATCGTCTCGCCTTCTCCATGGCCTTTTTTGCCGCGAGAAAACAAGCAACAACGTCGTTGCCGTCGACCCGAACTCCTTCGATGCCGTAGGCGACGGCCTTATCCGCGATGGTTTCCGCGGCTGTCTGCCTCGACACATGTGTTGAAATTGCATACATGTTGTTCGTGCATATGAAGACGACCGGGGCCTTGAACACTCCAGCAAAGTTTAGCGCTTCGTGAAATTCGCCTTTCGAGGTGGCGCCGTCTCCGAAATAATTTAAAACAACGGCATCCGAGCGTCTAATCTTGAATGCGAGCGAAAAGCCTACAGCGAGGCTGATGTTTAAACCGACGGCGATGGGTGCGGGGACGATTCGGTGGGCCTTGTTTCCGTAAATGGCGAAGTCGCTACCCTTCAAAGGGTCTTCCGAGTTAGCAAGATATCTGTTCACGATTTCTCTGACTGGAATTTTTCTCGCCACATACACGGGCAGCTCGCGGTAAAGCGGGAAAACCCAATCACCGTCCTCTAATGCGTAGGCGGTTCCAACGCCCACAGCTTCCTGCCCCACCGAAGGCGCGTGTATCGCAACCTTACCCATGCGCTGCAACTTCATCAACCACGAATCCAGCACACGGGCCATCACCATGTCCCGGTACATCCCGAGCAGCAAGAATTCATCAGGAAACGGCTCCACCAACCTCCGCCCATCAGGCGAAAGGGCCTGAAACATCACCCAAAAAATCTATCGCATCACCGACCTTAATTAAATATTGTTCAAACACAAATTAATGAAGGACGTGAAACCCCCTCCTTTCCAATATAGGGTTCTCCGGCCAGAATTCGATTCTGGATACCTTGGCCGACGGCGGCCCTTTTTTACACCATTCGACGAGCTCCTTAACCTTAGCCTCGTCCCCGACGATAAGCGATTCAACCGTGCCGTCTGGATTGTTGCGAACCCATCCTTCCAAACCCAGCTTATCCGCCTCCTCCTTCATCGAAGCACGGAAAAACACGCCCTGCACCCGGCCATAAACACGGACACGAACACCGACACGCCCCATGAAATCACCTATAAAACCTCAGAAAAAAAATTTTCCCACAAGGACAAACCATGATCTATGACGTCGCCGTCGTCGGCGGCAGCTCCACAGGGTTGGTCGCCGCACGAGAAGCCGCAAAACGAGGCCTTTCCACGGTTGTCTTCGAAGAAGACGTCGCCATAGGCAGGCCTGAAAAATGCGCGGGCCTCTACAGCGTTGAGGGGCTAAAGTCGCTGGACATCCCCGTCCAAGGGCCTTATCTTCAAAACGTCGTCCGTGGCGCGGTTTTCGTTTCGCCTTCGGGAAAGGCCTTCGAGGTTGATGCGGGCCGGGAAGTGGCCGTCGTTTTCAACAGGGAACGTATGGATTTGTTCATCGCCGAACAAGCGGCGAATGCAGGCGCTGAGATGATGGTAGGCACCCGAGTACACGAAGTTTCAACCGACGGAACGACGGCATCGGTCAAGACATCCAGAAACATTTACCGATTCAGATACGTCATCGACGCCGAAGGTAGAGCTGCTTCGGTTGCAAAACAAATTTTCATTCATTATTCCACGGGAAAATGGCTCCCCATCATCCAGTACCAGATATCCAACCACGGCCAAGACCCGCAGTTCGTCTACCTCTACTTCAGAAAATACCTTCGGGAATTTTTCGGATATTTGGTTCCAGTCGACGACGAAACAGGCAAATTCGGCGTTGCCGCATCAAAATTCATCCACCGATACGCGGACAAACTTTTGTCAGAAGTATTTCCCCGAGCCAAAGTTACCGGCATGTCCTCCTCCTCGATTTACGTGGGCCATCCGCTTGTGGATATCCGCCGAAAGAACGTGATGTTGGTCGGTGACGTGGCGGGGCAGGTTAAGTCGACGACCGGCGGCGGCGTCATCACGGGAGGCATAGCGGCTATGGCCGCGGCGAGACACGCGGCGGGTCAGGTTGTTTACGAAGAACATCTAAGGCCTCTGTTCAACGAATTGAAAGGAACCTACATGATAAGAAGGATCTACGAAAACCTTTCACCCAAACACATCGAAGCTATTATTAGAGCAGCGGCGGAATCGGGCTTTTCCGAGAAACTCAGTCAAGTCGGCGACATGGACAAACATCTCACAACACTAATCAAGGCAGCCGCGTCAACCTCTTTCGTCAAAATGGCCTTCTCCGCCCTCAAGCATTCAACCACATCCGTGTACCTTTAAATTATTCGCAAAAAGCTGGTAATAGAAGATGAGCGGCACCCTGACGCTGCCACAGTGCACATGGTGTCACAGACCCATCATCCCCAGCGAATCAGCCGTCTCTTTCCCATGCCCCAACTGCGGAAAAACAATCATCTGGCGCTGCCGGGTGTGCAGAGAGTTGGCAAAACCATATGTGTGTCCGACGTGTTTCTTCAAAGGCCCGTGAACAAATTTATAAGCCGCCGAAACGAATAAAATAGTTGCGTGACGATGACGGCCTCCATCCATGGATGGAGGCCCGAAGCGGTAGAAGAAGTTCATGCTTCGATGACCGCGTCCAAAGGGTTTGGATGCGTCGCCAACTGGACGGAAGACGCCTTAGGCCAGAATACGCCAGCCGGTGGATAACTCGGCTTGGGAGCTGAAGAAGGGCGCGGCAAGCTGCGAAAAGCCCCGGGTAGCCGCAAGCAGGCGTTGAACCGGGGATCCCCTAATGGGATTTCCTGACGTCCGACGTTCCCGCGTTGGATGTCGCTCCACGGCCTCGAGCTGTGGAGAGGGAACCGGCCGAACGGAAGCATCCAAGTAGGCCGAGGAAAAGAAATCAAACGAGACTCCCCGAGTAACGGCGAGTGAAAGGGGACCAGGCCAAACCAAACCCGCGCGGGAAACTGCGTGGGGATGTGGAGTGCGGGCCAGCCGCCCTCCTGTGCCCAGCGACCCGAAGCGACCTGAAAAGGTCCGCCGCAGAGGGTGAAAGCCCCGTAGGGGAAGCTGGGAGTGGAGATGGGCTGGACCCCGAGTACCGCACCTCGGATATGGTGTGGGAACCTGGGAGCCACTGGCTTCTAAGCCTAAGTACTTCCCAAGACCGATAGCGCAACAGTACCGTGAGGGAAAGTTGAAAACTACCCCGAGAGGGGGGTTAAAAGCGGTTGAAACCGGCTGGTAACGGACGAGGGCGGCGCGCAAGGTACTCCGTCCGAACATGCCGGATAGGTGTGGAGGACGGATTATCCGGCGTCGTCTGCTCCGTCTTGAAACACGGGCCGGGGAGTTCACCGTCGTGGCGAGCTTAACCGCATCACGCGGGTAGGCGAAGGGAAACCAAGAAGCCCGCAACCAGCATCCGCTGGCGAGGGGCCGGGTCCCAACAGGGCCCGTAGTCA
>JANXEM010000003.1 GCA_025058435.1 Candidatus Caldarchaeum sp. | reverse complement strand
CATCGCTATGACGGCCAAACCGAGCGCGGCTCCGCCCATCGTCGCCACACGTAGAGCACTAACGGATGATACGGACGCGGCATACGTTGTTCGGACGTTGGCCCTCGTGGCAGAATCCATCGCTATGCTCGCGGCGATTATTGAGAACGCGACGCCGAGAAGGAAGCTTCCTCCAATCTGCAGCCCGTAGACCAGCCCACCCATCTGCGGAAACGCTGCGAAACTGCCGACGATGAGGAGGAAGATGAAGAATGCGATGGTGAATATTGTTCGGTACTGTCGTTTCAGGTAGGCGATGCTGCCTTCACGTATGGCTGACCACACCGAAACAAACGCGGGCCCTCCCTTGGGATACCGGTTGACCAGAGCCACGAACCCAACCGCGGTCAGAGCGCCCAGAACACCGAGCACCATCGACACAGTCAACAGGTCTACCATCATTTCGGAAAGACCATCGGCACCCAGTATAAAGGTTTAAGCACGGATAGTTTCAGCAAAAATTGGAAAAGGCGGAACCGATATATCGAACCAGAAGTAGAGAGGCTGGTGTTGAATGCTCTTCCTCCGGGTCAGGTTTGGGCGAGGAACTGGGTCATCTATTCAGCCCTTGGGACACCGAAAATCGACCCGCGGCACTGGAAACTCAAGGTTGAAGGCCTTGTAGAAAACGAGGCCAGCTATGGCTATGAACAGCTTCTGGCGATGGTTGACGTGGAATACGTGAAGTCTTTCCACTGTGTGACGAAGTGGAGCATCGACAACGTCAAATGGACCGGTGTCCGGATTAAGACGCTTCTCGAAAAATCGAAGCCGAAGCAGGAGGCGAAATGGGTTATGTTTGGATGCGCCGACGGCTACACGGCTCCCATCCCTTTGGAAGATGCTTTACACGATGAGGCCATCATCGCTTTAAAGATGAACGACAAGCCGCTGAACGTCGACCAAGGGTTTCCCGCAAGGCCTTTCATTCCCCACCTCTACGGCTGGAAGAGCGCCAAATGGCTGACCGAGATAACGCTGATCCCATCATACGTCGACGGCTACTGGGAGATGTATGGTTATCATGAACGTGGAAACGTTTGGGAAGAGGAAAGGTTCAAAGGAATGGGGTTCAAACACGCGCGGCGGAGGGCCGCCGGAATCATTCGAGGGGAAATCTGACGAATTTGGGCCAGTCGGGCCTCGCAGACCCAACATACAGAACTGGACGATAAACACGAAACCGCCAATAATCTTCGAAATCGTCAACGGCCTCGGCGTTGACAACCTCCCCAACATACAGAAAATGGTCTCCGACCTCGTGGCCCGAAACCACCCTGCATTCGAGATAAGCAGCGGCATCCAAAAGTATGGGCGCGTTCGTCTTTTCTCCACCGCGGTATGAAAGTCCAGCCATCGGCAGCTTGTCCTTCACACCGGACGGCGTCGGCTGCGCAAGCTTCTCCATCTTTGAAACGTTTTCGTAGGACAGCCAGTTGACCGCGAAAGCATGCGACGCTTCGACGAGCCTTGTCGTGTTATGGGTTTTCCCCAACGCGACAGCCACCATGGGCGGGCTGAAGGATGTGGGCATGACGCTTGACGCAAGAAGGCCTCCGACTTCGTCTCCGTGACGAGCCGTTACAACCGCCGCCACCTGCGGGTAGAAAAGCCGGTGAAACCTTTCGGCGGAAACCTCTTTCAACGCATTCCAAGGCCTTCGGCAAGCCTATTAAACCCGTCGTCGAGCGAAACAATCCGAACGATGTTGGAAGCCTGAGGTGCTTTCTGGTTCCAGCTCTGGTCGTAGAGCAGCATCAGACGCCCCTTGTTCGCCAGCCTTTCAGCAAGACGAGGAGAATCATCTATGTAAACGTCGTAACGAAAACTGTCTTTACTGCCCTTCAAAGGCACCCAGACAAACCTCCTGTAGGCGACGCCGTGAAGACGGAGCCACTTTTTTACGTATTCGACCGTTTCAGCAGGCCTCTGTGTCAAAATATCCACTTCGCCGAACTCCATGAGATTCCTCGTATCCTCCTCCAAATCGTCTTCCAGAGGCCGCAGCTGTTCCCATCTTTCCCAAGCCCGGATGATCAGCTTCAAAAATTCGCCTCTCGTCATGTTGAGCTTGACCCAAAACTCCCATTCAGTAATCATTTCACGGCTTATCTTCACGCCCGTCATCTCCTCATAGACCTCGATGACCATGCCGGCGAGGTCGGCCAAAACACCGTCGACATCCAACGCTATCCTCAACCGCTACCGACCATCCCCCGACCGGGAAACGAGATAAGCCGTGTAAATGTTCCGCGCTTCGTCTTTCACGAAGGATTCGAGGACGGCGACAAATCTTTCGGGCTTAGACCTGATGAACTTCATGCCGGGCCTTCGTCTCTTTTCAAGCTCCGTCCGAACCACAAGGTCAGAAACGTCGACATCACGTTTGAGGTTCAAGGCAGATTCCAGAATCTCGAACGGAAGGTCTTTCACAACCGCCTGCTCAAGAAGTTTCTTCGCGTCCATTATCTTCCCCATGTGAACGAGTCCAAGAAAGAAGGCTTTTACACCTTCCAACCCCGCCGCTTCAAGTGTCTTGACCAAAATTTCAAAGCCGTAAACAACAACCGCAAACCCCTTGTCCACAAGCTTCGAAACCTCCAAAACGATTACGGACGCATCGTCCACGGGCCTGTTGAACTCGAAAACACCCGTAAAGGCCTTGGATTCCTCGCCGTCGAACAAAGAGAAGGAGTAGAGGCCCGCGCCGAGGTCGTCGCGCAAAACAACGGCAACCGATGAAATCGAAACAACTTTATGGGCTTTTGAAGGCTTCGGAATCGTCAAAATTTTTCCGCCCACCTGCAGCCGAAGCGTCTGCTTCAACAGCACGTAGTCGATTATCTTCAAGGCGTATGTTCGAGCGGTTTCCCAGTCAAGTTTCTTCGCGAAGAAATCGCTGTAAACCTGCTCCTCTATCTGCTGTAGCAAAACTTCGTCAACTTCGTCCGGAACATATCTTTCAACATCCCCGCGAAGCGTGGCCCAGTCGATCGTCGGCAGATAGCTGGCGCATTCTCCTTCATAAAACCGCACAAACTTTCTTTCACCCAGAACAATCATATCGTATTTCATGATGAAAAGCGAGATGTGGTGAACACGCCGTAAAACAATCAAAATGAAGCAGGCTCCGAGACGCAGAAGCGAGCTGTCATCCAGGGGAGAGGCCTCCACCGCCAAACCATAGGTGTAATCTCCGTAGACGCCGTAGGTCGGTGTGGGGACTTCGATTGTTTTGACGTCTTTAGAGACAAACGTCCGGTCGCCGACGGTGACGAGCTTTCTTTTGTTGGAAAAGACGCGCCATTCGACCCGGTTGGGGAATTCGGTGAAGAAGCCGAACCCATTTGATGGCAGTTGGGCGACGAGATGGATGACGGACTGGACGCTCCCCCTGTGGAAATCTCTCCGGATGTTGGGTTCTTCACCCCATCGGAGCTTGGTTCTTTCGTATTCTTCGACGACCGGCGCGAGCGCGTCGTTTCTCCTGAGCCGGCTTTCAAAAAGGCTGTCGACCACCACCGCGGTCACAACACGGCCTTTCCGCCCCCCGGTCTTCATCTCAACCACGACGCCGTCGCTGCTGGGGTCGATGGCCCCCGGCTGAAACTTCTCGACCAAATCGACATGCGAAATGTCTTCGAGGTTTTTCATCCCGCCGTCGTCGGTTATGCGCCATCTCTTGACACCGTAGGGCGGAGCGAATTCGTAAAAATTCATCTTCAGCCACGCCAGCTTACCGTTCCTCGTCAAAGCGCCGTCGCTTTCCAGCCCAAGCTCCCTCAAAAACAGAACATCTTCCTTCGAAAGCTTGCTCCGCGTGATGGGAGACTGGTAGTCAAAAAGCGTCTTGAATAGTTTGCGGTACAGGTTGTGCCGGTTGGCGATCGTCTTTTCAAGCGGTAGATCAAGCCATTTCTTAAAAACATCTACTCCGCGGCTGAGCAAATCTCTGTCCCACTGGCTGAAAGGGATGATGACGGTCTCCGTCCACAGGATGTCGGGCCTCCGGCCCTTTCTTCCTTCCCTTTGTCGAAACTCTCTCACTGTCTGGGGAAGCCCGAGATGGACGACCCTCCTCACAGCCCCGATGTCGATGCCCTGACTCAACGTACGCGGCGTAAAAATCAGCTTGACTACGCCGTTTTTCGCCGCTTCTTCAATCTCCCGCCGTCTCGTCTTCAAAAGAAGATGATGATGAGTGGCTACACTGTTGCCCGAGCCAGTTTCATATGAGATTTTGCGCGACATCTCTTCAGCGGAAGATATCCCTACCGTGAAAGCGAGGGTGAGGACATCGTCTTCAACGTAGTGGCGGAGGATTTCCGCCGGGTCGCCGAAATATTCGGGCAACTGCGCTCCTGCGGCCTTTGCGGCCTCAACCACCTTGAAGAAATTTTTCCGGAAATCTTCGAAGTTTTCCAAGAATTTGAGGACGTCGTTTCCGACACCGGCGGCGGCCAAAACCTGTTTTTGCGAAGCAATCGTGTTCCAAATTTTTTTGAGCGACTTTCCGAGGACAAGGTAAGTCCTGTTTTCAGCTTGAAACCGCTCGCCGTCGACGACGGCTGAATTTTTTCCGTTGATTTCGGAAAGTATTTCTGCGACCTCTTTCGGGTCTTGAAGTGTAGCGGTCATTATGGTTATTTGGAAATCCGGGTTGATGATTTCGACCATTATCCGCATCATCGCCAGCAAAATGGCTATCGCGCGTGGGCCGTAGAAGTCGAATTCATCGAGGACGACGAGCTTTACCTCGCTGAGAAAATCCTTGATGAATGATGGCTTGCCGGCCCCTATTCTCTTCAACTCGTTGAGGAGATATGCCGGGTTGGTGATGACGAGGTCGGATTCCCGCAGCATCGTCCGCAACTCTCGGGGGCTGCTGGTTCGCAGCATCTCCTCCTTCCTCAAAGCGTCGATGGCCGTCGCTTTAAGACCGAGACACGAACAGTAGTCTCGAAGCCTTTCGAGCTGGTCGTTGGAAAGAGCCAAGGTAGGGTAGACCGCGAGAGATTTGACCCGTTTAACACCTGTATAGAGGAACCAAGCCTCTGTTTTGCCGCTGCCCGTGCCGGCCTTGAGTACGAGGTTTTGACCTTTCATCAAAACATCGAACGCTTTCTTCTGATGAACGTAAAGACGGCAGTTCGCGAGGTTTCTGCATCTATGGCTTTGCGATTGTGTCAAGCCAGACAGAAGGTCTGAAAACTTCTCATCGCATAGTGGAGGCGAAATTTTTTCGGTCGACAATCTGATGTAGTCGTAGCCGAGTTTTTCCAGAAGCTCTTCTGTGTCAATCAAATCTCGTCACTTCTGACGCTCCGCCGAAGTTTTCACCATGTTGACCACGTCCTCCCCAAAACCGAGGCGTCTCAACCCTTTAACCAACAAGGCGACGTATTCTGCGGAGGCGATTATTCGCTGCCGAGGGTTTGTTCCAACATAGATGTAGGCTTCGACCTGTGAGCCGCCGACATCGACCAGCACTTTCCTCCTATGGTAGAGGTGGGGAACGCCTTCGTATCTATCGAGTTTTTCCAGCTGGCTCTCTTCCA
>JANXEM010000056.1 GCA_025058435.1 Candidatus Caldarchaeum sp. | reverse complement strand
TTCGTGGCCAAACTCGAGAAAGAGGCACGGTCTTTTGGCTTGGACAAACACCTGTACCGAAGCCCGTCAGCAACCGCCCTTAAGCCGCCGGTGCCCGATGCGAGAAAAATTCTGTGTGTAGCCGCAAACTACGTTGCGCACGGCGAAGAGATGAAGATGAAAGTTCCGGAAAAGCCGTATTTTTTCACAAAATTCGCCAACACACTCGTGGGTCATGAAGGCGAAATTATAATTCCCAGGTCATCCCATCAGGTTGACTATGAGATTGAATTGGCCGTAGTCATCGGGAAACGCGGAAAATACATCGACAGAAAAAAGGCCTACGACTACGTGGCTGGCTACACGGTGTTCAACGACGTCAGCTTCAGGGACAAACAGTTTCCACCGGGTTGGCCGCAACAGTTGAACCCTTTTGGTCAGAACTGGGTTCTGGGGAAAGGCCTCGACAACGCGGCGCCCTGCGGGCCCTACCTTGTAACGAAAGATGAAATCGGCTCGCCTTATCCTCTTCAGCTCATCCTGAAGGTAAACGGCGAAGTTAGGCAGAATGGTTCGACGAAAGACATGTATTTCAAAATCGATGAGCTGGTTGAATACGTTTCCGACGGTTTAACTCTTGAGCCCGGCGACATCATCGCGACTGGCACGCCTCCCGGTGTGGCGGCTGGTGGCGGACGGTTTCTCAGCGAAGGAGATGTCGTGGAAGCTGAAATAGAGAAAATCGGTTTGCTCCGTAACACGGTTGTCAGAGACAGGTATTGATGCTACGGTCTTGTTTCGAGCCTCAGTGGTATCTGGAGAGTTTGGTTGTTTCGGACGATTGTAAGGGTGATGGTTTGTCCTGGTGCTGTTTTTTCTTCGAGGTAGGTGATGAGGTCGTCGATGCTGTTGATGGGCTGGTCGTTGATGGCGATTATGACGTCTCCTCCGACCCTTACGGGGATTCCGTTGACCACGACGTTTCGGGTTCCGCCTCTCAGCCCCGATTTCTGGGCTGGGCTGTTTTGAACCACATCCGATATCAGCACACCTTTTTTGACCGTGTATCCTCCGGCCGCGGCTATGTCCATGTCGAGGGTTGTTCCGCTGACGCCCATCCAGCTCCTTTGGTAACTTCCTTTTTCGATGAGTGAAGGAACTACACGGGCCACGATGGAGGACGGGACTGCGTAACCGATTCCGACGCCTGTTGCTTCGATGGCTGTGTTAACCCCCACGACTTCGCCTAGCATGTTGAGGAGCGGGCCGCCGGAGTTTCCCGGGTTGATGGCCGCGTCGGTTTGAATGACTCCCGGGATGGAGTATCCCCTTCCGGTCGGAAGAAGTCGGCCTTTCTGGCTGACGACTCCGGTGGTCAGGGTTCCTTCGAGGCCGAAGGGGTTGCCGATGGCTATCACTTCTTCGCCTATTTTGAGGGCTGTGGAGTTTCCGAGTTTTAGGGGTTTCAAGCCAGATGGCGGGTTTTCAATCCTGATGACGGCGAGGTCGCTGTCGATGTCCGTTCCCACGACCTTTGCGGCATACATGTCGCCGTTGGCGAAGACAACCCTAATTGACGTGGCTCCACGGATGACGTGGTGGTTGGTTATGATATGCCCGTTTGTGTCGTAGACGAACCCAGAGCCAAGACCTTGTCCCCCCGTCGTAAAAACCCGTATGAGCACAACCGAATCTTTTACCGCCTCATAGATTTCGGAATAGCTGGCAAGTGTTGCTTGAACGGTTACAACGGTTGATACGTAGGAGACCTGCGTGACGGTTCTTTCCACGGTTACAGGAGTCATCGTTGAAAGGATTTGCCGAATCTGCAAACTCTCCTCTCTGATGCCGTTTAGGAAGAAGAAATTTAGCCCCGTTAAAATGATGAGGATGGCGAAGACTGCTCCGAGGGCCTGGCGTGAGGCCATGGCTCAAGTCTGTGGCGGCTGGTAATATATCTGATGCATGAATCCATCATTTCGTTAACGGCTAAATAGACAGATGAAGCGTCTGGCTCCGGTGTGTGGGTTGCGGTTTGAAACTCCGAAGGGGATGGATGACCTCCTGCCCGAAGAATTCGCCGTCAAGCAGCGGATAGTGGACGTGATAAGGGAGGTGTATCGGCTCTACGGGTACGAGGAGGTGGAAACACCCACCTTGGAATATCTGGAGCTTTTTGAGGCCAAGTCGGGTGAGGAAATTAGGCATCGGATGTTTGTTTTCGACGACCCGCACGGCCGTAAGCTCGTTCTCAGGCCCGAGGTAACGGCCTCTATCGCGAGGCTTGTGGCGTTGAAGCTTTCGAGGAAGGCCCTCCCTCTTCGTCTCGGATACATCGCCGACTGCTACCGCTACGACGAGCCGCAGTGGGGGAGGAGGAGACGGTTTTGGCAGGGCGGTCTCGAGCTTCTGGGAAGCAGAGACCCGACGAGCGACGTCGAAATTCTGGTCGCCAGCAGAGACGTCTTCAACAAGCTCGGAATAGGAGAATACATCTTCAAAATCGGACATGTCGGGATTCTCCGCGGCTTGATGGAAAAAGTCGACCAGAAAATTCAGGACAGCATCCTCTCATACATAGACAGGAAAATGCAGAAAGAAGCATTCGCCCTCGCGGAACAGCATGTTGAACCCGAAGCAGTGAAGGCCATGCAACGGTTAACCGAGATGAAAGGGAGCCGAGAAATCATGTCAAAAGCATCCGACCTGCTGACGCCGTGGGAAAAGGCCCGCCAGTCGTCGGAAAACCTTTCCAGCATTCTTGACATTCTTTTTGAAATCGACCGCGACATGCATCTCGAAGTCGACCTTGGGTTCGCCCGCGGCCTCGAATACTACACGGGGATGATTTTCGAACAGAAGATTGCCGACGAGCCGCTTTCTTTCAACGGCGGCGGAAGATACGATGGGTTGGTTGAGCTTTTCGGCGGCCAGCCCACGCCGGCTGTCGGATGTTCGATCGGCATTACGAGGATTCAGATGTTTTTGATGAAGAAAAAAACCGTCGAATATCTCGCGTCTCCGTCGGTTGTGTTGGCGGTCGTGGGTGAAAAGGCCGCGGGATATGGTTTACGTGTTGCCGACGCTTTCCGCAGCAGGGGGGCGGCCGTCGCCGTCGACGTCGTCAGGAAAAGGCTTTCCGACGTCATCGAAACCGCCGTCAACAAAGGCGCCAAATACCTCATCATAGTCGGAGAAAACGAAATGAAGGATAACAAGGTTACTGTGCGTGACTTGGTTGCTAAAACCCAGTTTACCGGCTCCTTGGAGGAGGTTTTCGGTTTTTTGCAAATGTGATGGTTTTTGTTGCCGGTTTTGCTCGAAGCGACCGTCGTCATCGCGCTCGCCGGCGTAGTTGCTTTGGCCGGTCGTTTCCTCGACTTCAAGGGGGTTACCGCGGCGGTTTTCGTCGGATACGTGATATATGTTTTGGGCGGACGCATCCATTTTCTACTTCTTCTCGTCTTCTTCGTGGTGGCTGGTTTCACGACCCGTTACCGCTACCGGGAAAAATACGGCGAATACGGAAGAGGGGTTCGGACGTGGACTAACGTCCTGTCCAACGGCTCCGCCGCGGCCCTTCTCGCCGCTGCCGGTTACTTTTTCGACAACCCTTCCTCTTCGTTTGTGATGTTCGTAGGAGCTATTTCTTCAGTCTTCGCCGACACGATGTCAACTGAAATCGGCCTCCTCTCCAAAAAGCCTCCCCGCATGATCACTTCGTTGAAACCGGCCAGCCCGGGCACACCAGGCGCGGTCAGCGTCCTTGGACTGTTCGCCGGTTTGTTGACGGGTTTGATTGTTGCGCTGTCGGTTTTGCTGTATGACGTGTTTTTCGGGACGTCGTGGGGTGTTTACGCGACGGCGGTTGTCTGTGTTTTTTCCGGGTTTACGGGAAGTTTGTTCGACAGCGTGGTCGGCGGCCTTTTCCAGTCGAGGTACAGATGTTCGGTCTGCGGCAGGGCAGTCGAAGTCAAGAAACACTGCGGCAAGGAGACAGAATACGTTTCTGGAAACAGGTATGTTAACAACGATTTGGTCAATTTGTTGGCGTCTTTCTACGGGGCCTTCGCGGCCTACAGCCTCTGGGCGTATCTGTACTAGAATTCGAGCTGTTTACGGTGTTCCGCCAAAACCGTGCATCCGCTAGCCGTCACCGTGACAACGTCTTCGAGACGCACTCCGCCGAAACCGGGCTGATAAAGCCCCGGCTCGACCGTTACCACGTCGCCCAAAACCAGTTTAGAGGGGTTGAACCTCGTCAAATAGGGTTCTTCGCCGATAGACAATCCAACGCCGTGGCCTAAGCCGTGGATGAATCCTCTGTCCTTGACCTCTCTGTCGAGCGGTGTCGGCCATCTTTTTGACCTAAAAAGCTGGCAGACGCGTGTGAAAGGAATTTCGCATGGGATGTTTTCTTTTATCGCGTCGAATGCCGTTTGCTGCGCATCCAAAACGTCTTGATACATCTTCCGCAAAAGTGGCCGAGGCCTTCCGACGCAGTAGGTTCGTGTGAAGTCGTATCGGTAGCCCGTAGCTTCCGCTGGGTAGATGTCGAACAATATCGGCTCTCCTTCCGATATCACGGTGTCTTTGTCTTCGACGTAGTGGGGGTCGGCGGACTCTGGCCCCACAGCCAGAATAAAACCCTCCGCCAAGCTTAGGCCTTCCTCCGCGCACCAAACGCGCACCATTTTCCTCAAACGATTCGTCGACAAAACCGACCCATCGAAAACAACTTTCCCGTTCACCGTCTTCGAATCCTCGAGAACTTTCTCAAACTTCTGGACGACGACAACCGTCTTTTTCCCAGCATCTCGTATCCTATCGATTTCCCATTCGTCCTTCGTCCTACGGCAGAGGTCAACGATAGTCGGCTTGGCCGAACCAGCGACGCGGAAACCCCGACGCCTCAAAAAATCAACCACAAAAACAGACTGCACGACGTCCATCCTGCCCGCTAAAGCAATACTGCCCGCAACACCTTCACTCCGGAGAACAGCCGTCAGAAGCTCGGCGAAAGCCCTGCCCGGCCCGTACCGTTTCTGAAGCGCCCGTAGCCCATAGTCTCCGTAGGACTTGACGGTTGAAACAATTCCTTTTTTGGCGCATCCAAGGTCGAGGTTGCTGACCACGAGCAGAGGCTCTGCTCCTTTTTTCTTGACGTAGATTCCTCCCCGAGGTATGGCCGTCCGAACGAAGTACGCAAGCTCTGGACATGACGCCGTCGACTCACCGTAGACAACCAAAGCGTCATAACCCATACGACCCATCAATCCGTCGATGTCGCTGAACATGACTTCGATGGTAGGACGCCGTCCAAAAAACTTAGCGGGCCCGGCGGGATTTGAACCCTGTCGGCACAGCACTTCGGTGCATGCGCACACGACCTCTGGCTCCGGAGGCCAGCGCTCTATCCATGCTAAG
>JANXEM010000052.1 GCA_025058435.1 Candidatus Caldarchaeum sp. | reverse complement strand
ATACGCGAAATGGTTTAAGAAACACGTTGTTTTCGTCGTCGGACTCTTCTGTTCCGAAGTATTCACCTATTCAGGACTGGTTAAGTATCTACGGGACGTCGGCGTTGAACCGCGAGATGTGAAAAAGATAAACATCAAAGGTAAGGTCATCATCACCCTCAAAAACGGCGAAGACATCATCAAACCCCTTAAGCCACTCCACCAATACGAAAGACCGGCGTGCCGCTTCTGCCGCGATTATTCAGCCGAGCTGGCGGACATATCGGTAGGGGCTTTAGCAACCCATGGATGGACCATAACGGTCGTCAGATCTTTCGCGGGACGCAATATAATCGACGATGCTGTGAAGAGCGGTTTTTTGGAGTTTAGACAGCTTTCCACAGAGGATGAATCGGTAAAACTTTTGAAAAAGTTGTGTGTCAAAAAAAGGGAGAGAGTTACGCCTCTTATCTTCGAAAATAATGTTTAAATAACTTATAATCAATCTATATATGTGCCAAGAAGAAGTTTGTCGCAGCTTATCGTTGAAGCGTTGACGCTCGCAGACAGGTTGAATAAAATTTCTGAAAAGCTTCCGCCTGAAATCAGGGAAACAGTATTCCGTTATTCACAGAGAAAACCGGTGAAAAAACGGAGAAGAAAAATGGCTAAAAAAGTTAGGGCGAAACAGAAAGCTATCCAATCAAGCGCTTAACATCAACCTTTTTTCAGCTCTTCGTTTAGTTCTTTTTCGATTTCTTCGAGTGGTTTAGGCGGAGGTGTTGTCGCGAGAGTGTATCCTATCCACGCGATGATGCCCAAAATCGCTGCCACGGCAGCAAAACCTGTAAGCTTGAGAACCAAGATGTCGAGTCCAGCGAAAGGTGGAAGAAACAGGGCCCATCCGTAGACGATTATTCCGGCGACGCTTGCGACCAACAGCAACGCTCCGAGAGTCTGGTCTTTAGGCATGGCTTTCCTTCCTGTCGCTGTGAATATAAATTTAACTACAGCATGCAGTTGTTGTCGGCGAATTGCAGCGCCAGCATTCTGTTACGGTTAGGATCAGACACGGCGATTTCGAAGTGGTGTTCGAGGGCGACAAGGACGTTGTTTGGGAGTCCGTCAACAGATATTTCGCGGAACGGCTTGGTCCGGTTGATTTGATGATGAGGTTGATGGGTGATACGTCTGTGACGGAGGCGGCGGAGAAGCTGGTGGGTAAAGTTGTCATCAACCGAGAATCTGTAGACGTGTTGGTGAGCGGTGATTCGAAAAAGAGAATTTTGGCTTGTCTTGCGGGGGCTTGGCTGGGTAAGCGTCTTGGGTTGGTGTCCGATGACGGGCTCAGTCCGAAGAAGGTTGCGTCGTTTCTTCGGATGGATGAAAGGGCTGCGAGGGCGAGGTTGAGCGAGCTTTGGCGCGACGGAACGGTCGATAAGGACGATGAAGGCCGTTACTTTTTTAAGCCGTCGAAAGGATGGCATTTTTTGGAGGATTGAGATATGTCGTTGAAGGTCTCGATCAGCTATGGAGAGTTGAAGGCCGATTTTGAAGGCGAGCCGGCGGATGTCTACCGCAACGTCGTGGCATTTTTGGAGAAGACCATTCCTTCTTTTTCTCTCGCTTCGAAACTCAACACGGCGGCTGGTGTTGACGAAATTCTCGAAAAAATAAAAAATTTCGTCGCCTACGACACCTCGTCTGGGCTCTATTTCAAAACCGACCTGTCAAAGTTACCGACGTCGACCGCGATACTCCTTTTCGGAGTTTTAAAACATCTCAACCATTTGTTGGGACACGGACAAGGGCCGGATTTTCTTTCGGCGGAAGTTTCCGCGGTTTTGGGAAGGCCGGACAAAACTGTTTCCGGCCGATTGGCTGAACTGGTTAAGAAAGGTCAGCTGAAAAGATTGGGCAGGGGAGGATACAGCATCACTTCCGCTGGGCTGAGTCATGTGGTTGAATCGTCGCTTGATATCTGAGAAGTTTTCAACGTCATTCCTTTGACGACGTAAAGGTAGCTTCTCGGCTCTCCTATTCTTTCGAGGACGTTTTCACGGACAAGGTCAAGCAACACATGGGCGACAGCCGTGGTGTCGTAGGAAAATCCCCTCCGTTCAAGCTCTGTAGCGACTTCTGACAGGGTTCGGCCGTTGTTCATCCAGCCGCTTTCGACCAGTTCGAGGACGGCTCTTTTGCATGTCACCGGCTTTCTTTGGACGGCTGGCTTTTTGACTGGTGGTTGTGGTTCCGCCGTCTTTATGGCCGCAATTGTGTTTCTGACGGCTTCCTCGATTTTTTCCATGGGAGCTTCGATTTCGACGGTAATGTTGCCGATGTTGATTTTTATCTTAGCTGTCGACAATTGAATCACTCATGATGAACATGTTGCACAACATATAAATATCTCCCATGAATATATTTAACAGTGAATTGATGCACATGATAACCAACCATTTTCAACAACACCACCACATGATGGATTTGGAAAACCTCCTAAAAACCTTTACTGTTGAAACAAGCCATTCGCTAAAAATCTTGAGAAACATGCCGTTAATCTACTCCGAACCGCACGCGACGCAGGACATCGAACATGACGTTCTCGAACTATCGGCCGCCGTCGAAACGATCCCTCTCCATCCCTCACGGCAAACTGTGACGGTGGTGGCTTGCGACATGTCGACCGTCAAACTCGCCGAAACGGCAGAAGGCCCAGTCTGGGCGGTCAGGGGCAGCATCATCTCCAGAACAAAAGAAGAGGTCAAAGCATTCGTCGTCGGGCCCTTCGCCTACACTGCGTCAGCGGCAAACATAAAGAACCTACTGGCGACACTTTACACGGCCCTCGACATCAACAGGAAGCAGCCATCATTCAGTCTGTCAGCCGCTCCTAAACTCGTCGGCAACCTTTTCGAACGAATTCTCCAACTACACGCGGCCCGCTTCATGAGAGGAGGAATACTACTGCTCGACGGCTCGCTGACCGTCGGGCCGTTGGACAGCCCATTAGAAGCCGTTTCAAAGATCGTCGAAGTCGCCAAACAACAGGGCCTCGGTGTAGCGGCCTTCTCAAAATCAACGACGCTTACCCTGCGAGGCCGCAGCATACTATCGTATTTAGCCGACGTTAAGCCGCCTTACCTCATTCGGATACCAGTCCACGACCTTAGCCGGTGGCGTGTCTGCAAAGGTACGGTTTACGTTTCCCGGCTCTCTCAAGGCTACTTTCCTTTTCGGGTTGACGCCTCCTCGAAAGAAAGCGACGCGGAACTTTTCAACGCCCTTCTGTCCAGCGAACCAATTATCTACGGATATCCCGAATCGCTCATCCTCGCCCACCAACTGGCCAAAATAAGCCGCTTCGACATGATATCGACCAGAGCTTCGCTCGAAAATCTACTCAACATACGTTTCATCCACACAGCAGGGATAAGAACATCCCTATTCACACCCATAACCCATTCGTGAACCGAGATGAAGATCCTCCACAAGAGAGGCGATTCCCTTGCAATTCTCTGCACACCAGCCGAGCTGAACTTCGAAATAGGCGACTACATCAAAATAGGTGATGAACAACGATACCTCCTTACGCAGGTCATCGACGTTGGTTACGTCGATTTTCCCGGCGAATTGGAAGACCTTCTCAGAGACCTTGTGGTCGACGGAATGGATAACGTCTCCGTCCTCGACCCATACAACACCGCTTCCCTCTCTATGATGGTGCGGGAAGCAAGAACGGTGACAGCGAAAGTCCGCGCGGTCGTAGACCGAGGCACCCATTCGCATACTTCGCCTTGGTTACCAAACAGGTATTCGGCTCGGTTTGAAAAACCGCCCGCAGGTTTTCTGGAGGAAATAACCGCCGGAGGCGCGAACTCTCTCGTGTTCGAAGCAGGAACGGTTTGCGGTGAAAAATTTCACCTATCACTTTCCCATCTCGATGGCAGCTTAACGATAATCACGGGCAAAAAAGAGAGCGGAAAATCACATCTCGCCAAAATATTGGTCGAAGCCATAGCATCTTGCGGCGGAACCGTTCTAATTTTCGACGTCAACGGCGAATACCTAAACCTCGACAAAACAGTTGACGGAGGACGAAGCATTTTAGCGGGTTCGTTGACCGTCCTCAACCCGGGCCAAAACTTTACGGCATCCCTCTGCGACATGGGGCTGAGGACGTTTCTCGACATTCTTGAGCACGTGTATTTTACGCCCGCGACGAGTTTGCGGGAGCTCGCGAGGGTGTGGCGAAAACTGGAGTTTAAGGTAGGCCATGTTACGCTGCATCTGTTGATTGAAGCAGTTGAGAAAGAGTCGATGAACGAAGCCGTCAGGGAAGCTGTTCTGTCTCGGCTTCAGAGCATAGAATCATCGGGCTTCATCGCAGAAAAGGCCTCTGACTTGGTTGCGCTTCTGGAAACACGTCCGAGCGGAAACGTTCTCGTCGCCAACCTTTCAAATCTAATGCCGGGCGTCCGACGTCTCGTCGTCGAATACCTTCTCAGCCGTCTTTCATCGATTCTGTCGCAGAACAAGGCGGAGCCGCTGTTCCTTTTCGCCGAGGAAGCTCATCTTTACCTGCGGGAAACCTATTGGGAAGACCTCGTCACCAGGATGCGTCACATCGGGCTTTTCCCCGTCTTCGTGACCAACCAGCCCGACACAATCCCCGAACTCGTCTACCGGCAATCAGACAACATCTTCCTCTTCAACTTCACAAACGACAACGACCTCGAAAAAATTGCGAAAATCTCAAAAATTGACGCCGAAACGGTTAGGATACTTGCCAAAAAA
This sequence comes from Candidatus Caldarchaeum sp., assembly GCA_025058435.1. The sequence goes on along the minus strand of JANXEM010000052.1, from coordinate 4,301 downwards.
ATGCCGCCAAAGCACTGTCTGGTTCTTGGGAAGATTGTTTCGGATATTCCCGTTTTGCTTAAAGTTAGGCCGAGTTCTTTGCAGACTTTGGGAAAGACTAAATTTTTCTTCAAAAAATTGGATGCTGTTCAGATGAAACGATGAAGACGAAAGATGTGTTGGACAAGGCCGTCGTCTACGGCAGGGAAGCGGAAAAGGTGTTGAATGTTTTCCGTCACAACATACAGGATGACACTAAGGTTTGGGAAGAATTGGTCTATTGTTTGTGCACACCTCAGACAAAAGCGGTCAACGCTCTCAAAGCTGTTGAAGAACTGACTGGCAAGAAAATCATGAACTTGCATGAAGTCGCCTCTGTTCTTCGAAGTTGCGGAGTCCGATTTCACAACACAAAGGCCCGATACATCGTTGACGCCCGTCGAAAATTTCCCTCCATCCTACGTGAGATAAGGATGGTTGACGACGTGCATTTGTTGAGGGAGTGCCTTGTGGAAAACGTGAAAGGCCTTGGTTGGAAGGAGGCAAGCCATTTTCTGAGAAATTTGGGATTCGAACGTGTCGCGGTCATAGACCGCCATGTTCTGAGATACCTGTTGGCTAACAAGTTGGTTAGGATGAGGCCTAAATCTCTGTCACGAAAAACTTACCTCAGCTTGGAGAAGAAGTTTATCGAACATGCTGATAGGCTGGGCGTCAGCCCGGCGTTGCTGGATTTGCTGATTTGGGCTTATGCGGTCGGTGAGGTCGTCAAATGAGCGTCAAGATTGGCGATGAGTTGTTGTCTTTCTTACGTGGTTTCGTCGGCGACCGGCTGACCAACCTCGTCGATTGTTACGCGAAACCTCTGCCTGAAGCTTTTCGGGTCAATACGTTGAAGGTTCAGCGGGAAGTGTGCTTGGAGCTTTTGGAAGAGGAGGGGCTTAACGTTGTTCCAGTCCCGTTCACCAAGGACGGGTTTTATGCGAAACCCGAAGGCGTGTTGTCTGTTTCTCTTTGGCATATGCTTGGATATGTTTACGTTCAAGGCCCTGTCTCGATGCTGATAACTGATTTGCTTGAAGTTGAGCCGGGGTTGAAGGTTTTGGATTTGTGTGCCGCGCCGGGAAGTAAGGCAACCCACATCGCCCAGAAGCTGGCTGGAAAAGGAGTGGTCGTCGCCAACGACGTGTCGAGGACGAGGCTTAAGGCCTTGGCCTCTAACATGCAGCGATGCGGCGTCGTAAACGGAATCATTACGCTCGCAGATGGGAGGCGTTTCGGCTACAGGCATCGCGAATTCTTTGACAGGGTGCTGGTTGATGCACCCTGCAGCTCCCTCGGCATAGGCATGAAAGACTGGGCCGTCCTCAAATACTGGAACCCGAAAAATTCGATGAGGCTTGCCCAGCTTCAAAAAAATCTTCTTTTCTCCGCATATTCAGCCCTTAAAAGGGGCGGGATACTGGTCTATTCGACCTGTACCTTTCATCCCTACGAGAACGAGATGGTAGTGTCTTCGTTGGTCGAAAAACATGTGGACGCCGAAGTTGTTCCGCTGGGCCTCCAGAATATCGAATTCGACCAAGGGCTTGAAGAATGGAATCAACTGCGTTTTTCATCAGAAATGAAGAAGACGGCGAGGATTTTCCCCTACCACAGCGGGGCGGAAGGGTTCTACGTCGCCAAAATAAGGAAACGAGGTTGAGAGAAATGCGTAGAATCGACGAAAAAAACCGTAGAGATCTTTTGGAAGAGGTTGAGAAAGCCTACGGTGTTGTTCTCCGGACGAATGGCTACGTGTTGTTGCAGACGGGTGAAAACAAAATCAGGATAGCTACGGAAGAGGCCTTCTCCGTCGCTTCGTCTCTGAAAGGAGTGATGAACGTGGGGCTGTACATCCTAAAGAGGAGAAAATATTTTCCAACGCTGACGATTGAAGGATGCATGTTCATCGAAAAAACTTCCAACGCCCACGTCCTGGAGCTTTCCCGGCAACAGGCCGTTGCCTGGATGAAAGGCGACCCCGTCAAAGTCGGGCCGACGAATTCGAAAACCATTTTAGGAGTTTATCGAGGGCACTGGCTGGGTTCCGGGTTGGTCGACGTTAACGGGATGGCTTATCCGCAGGTTCCGAAATGGCGGAGAATTCCGGAAGCCGTTATTTGAAGGAGATTTTGACCGGTAGGTATCGGTTTACGTGGTAGATTGCGTAGCCTCTTATTCCCGGCACCGACGCGAATGTGTTGACTTCGACCTGTAGCTGGAGGGCTGGGCTGACCCATCCTTCCGCGATGTCCATGATGTGGACGGAAAAAAGGATTGCCGCCCCGCTACCGGTTTTTTGCAAAATTCTTTCGAGATGTGCTTTGTAAAGGACTGCTGTAAAGTTTCCCTGCAGAGGACGTTTCAACGAATTTATGAATGGGTTGGTCAAGACGACGACGTAGTCTGATTGGCTTAGCAGAACTTCTTCGACCCATGGATGGTCTTTTGTCGACAGAAGGTCAGCTTCAACGAATATTTCAATTCCTTTTCCGTTGCTGAGCTGCCTCAACTCCGAGATTAGCGAGGCCACGCTCGCCATCAACTCCTCACCCGCTTGCCAGTCAGCCCCCATCACGTAGACGCCGGCTAAACCCATCTCACGGACCGAATGCAACGCTCTTTCCGCAAAAACACGGGCAAGCGTAACGCCTGACGAAGTGACGCACTGGAAGTAGATGTTGCCGTCTCCGTCGATGCAGTCGCTATATTCCGTGATGAACCGGCTTGAGTTGTATCCGTGGTATCCGTAGTGGATTGAGACGTATGTTGCCTTGAGGTAGATTCCGAGGAGAGGTTTTACACCGTTTTTCCTCAACTGCGTGGAAAGGTTTCGCATGTCCTCCATAGTCCATGCTTCGTTGGACAGCTTGAACCGGAAAGATTTTCCGTAATCGCCTCCGTACATCAGGGCTTCAGGGCCTACGGGAAATACGAGGTGGGTCAGCGTGAACCTGTCGAGCACAGGTGACAGGTCATATTGCTCTGACTTGTTGAACAGGGCCTCTACTCCTTCGGTCACGCCGACGACAACCCGTGATTTCGGAAGGACAAGCCCCGTCCCAACCGGGAAAACCACGACTACGACTGCGAAAACCATCACCAGCAAAACCAAGGCAATCCTCGAAACCGTCCAAACAGTTTTACCTGTCTTCAAAAGATTCATCAGAAGCGTCACGAACCGAGAGCCACCGAGAAGAGCAGACACAAGAAGTATGAAGCCGCCGAAAGTGACGGACTGAACTTCACGCGAAACGACGATTTTCCCGATGTTACGGAGGTCGAAGATCGCCAAAGCGGTCTGAGCAGCGGCGATGAAAAGCAGGCCCGCGGCCACAAGAAGAATTGTGTTGAACCGAAACTCTTTACCACCGTTCCGGAGGGAGAAAATTAACAGAAAGGGCAAAACCCACAAAACGTATTGGACGTTAACCTTCGCCGATGTGGCGAGAAACGCCAGCAGAGTAACCATGGAAAGATCGAAAACCGACCACGGAGCCGTCTTTCGCAGATATTTTCTAAAGGCGAAATAGAGAATTAGAAGAAACAGCCCATAGGAAATGACGGGAACGGCCGGAGGAGGCGATACAACCGACAACACAGTCCAGTAGGTGAAACTTCCGACGTTTCCAAAATGGTAAAGGAGTTTATCGATGATTGGTAGAGGATTCGTAAGGTACGGAGCCATCGGCGCGACGAAGCCGGCCGAGGCTGCCGAAAAAACTTTCAACACCTCCCGGTAATCCTTTTTCTCACGGAAGATGATGTAGACGGAAAGCGGGAGGATGAGTAACAGCGGGTAGATTTTCACCGCCGCCCCAACACCAAACAAAAAAGACGCGAAAAGATACCGTCTTCGAACGGCCATCAAAACTCCCCAAAGGGACAACGCGACCGGAATCGAATCGAACATCCCCCAAACAGCCGAAATCAGAATAACCAGCGGGTTGAAGAGCCAAAGCATAGCGCTCTTCCCCGCTATGCGTAAGAGGTTCATTTGAGCGGCTATTTTGGATATGAGGACGGCGACAGCCAAGTCGGCTACGATGATGGGTAGTTTGACCACGAACATGTAGATGTTCAGGTTTTCTTGGAGGCCGGCGATGTAGTAGGCTAACCCAAGCCAGTAGAGCCAGACAGGCGGATAGGCGTAGAAGCCCCATGGAAAATCGGTCAAACTACGGACGGAATAAACATCTCTGCCTCCGACGAACAATTCGCCGCTTTTTACCCAGACGTAAGCATCCCACGAATGGCCGAAAAACGGAGCCAAAGCCATC
>JANXEM010000049.1 GCA_025058435.1 Candidatus Caldarchaeum sp. | reverse complement strand
CCCGGCTCGCTTCGCACCGGAATCTCAAGAACCGTGTCTGCCATGGACGCGATGGTGCTGTCGGCCTTCCCCACAACAGCAGCTATCTGACCCCCCAACCGTTTGAAGCTCTTACACCAAGTGGTAACGATCTCGGTTTCGCCGCTACTCGATATTACTATCAAAAGGTCGCCGTGTCTCGGGGCCGGCGTGCTCGACTCCCTCGCAACGTATACGTGGTCGCCGATAGCCCGTTTGATGTGTCCCACTCTGACGGCGGTCATCCACGCTACTTCGTAGCTGCTGCCCAACCCCGCGAAAAACCCTATGCTACGAGTTTCCAGCCTCCTCGTCACAAACTCGTAGAAATCCGATGAAAGACTTTTTTCCACGATTTTCGCAGCCTCGGTGCAGATTTCTTTAGCGTATTCGTAGGCTTTCACGGGAAGGGCTTTGTCGTACAAAGTTTCCGCTATCGCGTGGAACAGCGCTCCGCTTCCGAGAATGAATGTGTCCTCCATGATGCCGACGTCGCGGAAAACTTTCGCTTCTTCTGCCTCGTGCACCTCCTCTCTGCCCATCAGCTCGAGAACGCTTCCATATTTCGAAGCGATTTTGGCGAGCGGTGACGCGATGTCCGACGTGACGAGGTCTATGGTGTAGTCTCGGAAAGCTCCTGTTTTACCGATGTAGGAGGCCATGTTTTGGGCGTCGACGAGCGGGGTTATTGTCCTCCCCGACCCCGAATTTATCAGCAGACATACGCGGCCGAACCTTTGCTTGAGGATGGGAGCGGCCTCGGCTATTTCCCGACCTGGAAAACCGATATCACCTCGGTCGATAACGATCTTTCCATCCCTCATCTTCGCCAGCTCACTCATCGCGATGCTCAAAGCCCCTTTCGACCGGCCTTCCCCCAGCGGAATAATCACGCCCGCAGACTGGATGTCGTGCAGAAGCCTCTCCAAACTTCCCAAATCGATGTTGCTGACGTTTTTCGCGATTCTGTTCATATATCCCAAGCTTTGGACAGCTTCCGTCAACTCCGTCCGAACTGAATGTGAAAACCAGACATAAAAGCATAAACACTATAAACCAGTCAGGAAAAGAGGGAATTGGCGGGGGTCGCCAAGCCTGGTCAACGGCGCAGGGTTCAGGCCCCTGTCCCGAAAAGGGCTTCGTCCACGCCTCTGCTGGACAGAAGGGGTTCGTGGGTTCAAATCCCACCCCCCGCATGGTTAGCATTATTAGTCGGTTTGTTGATGGTTGTGTGGTATATTGGGTAGCATGAAGGATTCTAACGTTGTCGTTGACGAGTCTGCTCTGCGTTTAGGTGTTGCGGTGGATTATGTGACGGAGTCGGGGTTACGGGTGTCTGTGCATCGTTCGTTGTTGAAGCATCTGATGGAGAGGGCTTTCGCGGGTGATTTAGCTTCGCTTGATGGGTTGAGAAGGCTGACTTCGGCAACTGAGTCGCATGTGGAGTTTGTCGGTGAAACGACCGACGTTGGCTGGCGCGACGCCGTGCTCGAATACTGCCGAAAAAACCACCAAACCCTTCTTACTTCCGACCCGCTTGTGGCACGGGTAGCCGAATCCATGGGCGTCAAATACCGTTACATGGTTCCCGAACCGCCCATCCAAATCGAATCAGTCTTCGCGGGAGACGTTATGAGCCTCCACGTCAAAGAAGGCCTCGAACCCCGTATCAAAAGAGGACATCCCGGCCGATGGGTTTTCGAGTCGATAAGGGAGAGGCCCGTAACCCGGACGGAGCTGGAATCCCTCGTCGCCTACATCATGAAAACTGCCTACGACGTCTTCGGCACAGAGGCTTTCGTGGAAGTCGACAAACCAGAGCTGACCATTCTCCAGCTGGGACAGTTCCGCATCGTCATAACTCGGCCGCCTCTTTCCGACGGCATGGAAATGACCGTGGTCAAGCCCGTGATACGGGTCAAGCTCGAAGACTACCGTCTACCGCCGAAAGTCCTCGAAAGGCTGGACAAAAGAGCGGAAGGCATACTTATAGCCGGGCCGCCGGGCATGGGGAAATCCACCTTCGCCCAAGCCCTCGCCGAACACTACCGCAACATGCGTAAAGTCGTCAAAACCGTCGAAAGCCCACGCGACCTAAACCTCCCACCCGACATCACCCAATATTCGAAAAGCGCCGCAAAAGACGGCGAAATCCACAGCGTCCTCCTCCTCAGCAGGCCCGACTACACCGTTTTCGACGAAATGCGTGAAGCAAGGGACTTTGAGATGTACATCGACCTCCGCTACGCAGGCATCGGAATGATAGGAGTCATCCACGCCAGCACACCCATCGACGCACTACACCGAATAGCCAACCGTGTCGACATCGGCGTCCTCCCGTCCATCGTGGACACCTTAATTTTCATGGACAAAGGCCGGGTAGCCAGCATCCACACCCTCGAAATCGTCGTCAAAGTTCCGGCGGGCCTCAAACGCGCAGACCTCGCCAGACCAACCGTCGTCGTAAAAGATTTTCTCAACGACGAAGCCGTCTACGAGCTCTACGTCTTCGGCGAACGAGTATTCTTCGTCCCCGTCAGGCCATCGGAAGAAAGAAACGACGAACTCATCGTCTTCCGACGCATCATCTCCAAACATCTCACAGACTTCAGCATCAACTATACAGGCGACAAACTCGTCATCAGCATCAACCCCGAAGAAATGAGAACATACTTCAAAAAATGCCAGAACAAAGTGCTCAGGCTCGCTAAACAGGTCGGCCTCAACGTCGAAGTAACCCCCAAACAGTGACCACCGTTTGATTGCAGAGGCTTACGCGGCCTCCGAAAAATCCGAAAAACCCGTCTGCAACGTTTGCCGCGGCTTTGCCCGATTCTGCAAAATCAGCACATGCCCCTACTACCGCAGCATATTCAACGAATCAGTCGCCAGAAAGCTTTCATCGAAAACAATAACGGGGCCTTCACCACCGACCGTGCTCGTGGGCGAAAAAGGCTATCCAAAAGTCGTTGTCGGCCCAGCCGTCTCCATAGCCGACGTCATGCGACCAGAGCTGCTGGACAAGCCACGGGAATGGCTCAGCTCGAACTTAGAAGAACTGCTGAAAATGCGGTTGTCGCTTTTTTTCGGAAGGTCGTTGAGGCCCGTGAAAGCCGCGTCGAAGCCCGAAGAACTCATCTCCGCCGTCCAAGAATCAGCCGCATCCGCAAAACCCATCGAAATCGAGCTGACCGTCACGGGAACACCTTCTTCCTCACCCGGGTTCAGCATCCGGTCGGCCCCGTACGGGCCATCCGCAAAAATCGAAACAATCACGTTGGTCGGGAACATTTCAGTCCCCCGCCGCGTCGACAACTACATCTACGACCAAGACATATCAGCGTCCAACGCCCTCACAACCCTCTACTTCACCGGCTTCGACGAATACTACCTGTCGAGAGTTTTCTCAGCCGGCGTTCTCGGACGAAAAAACGAAAGAAAACTCGTTCCAACCGAATGGAGCATCACGGCCGTCGACGACATCTTGTCCAAAAGACTTTACGAAAAAGTCCGGCACCACAACATCATCAACGAATACCGGCTTCACAGCTTCAGCGCAGTCGAAAACGCCGGCCACATAATCCTCACACCAACCCCGTGGATGTACGAGTTACT
>JANXEM010000007.1 GCA_025058435.1 Candidatus Caldarchaeum sp. | reverse complement strand
TTGGGTGTCGACATGGTTTCGATTTCTTCGCCTTCAAAACGTGAGCTCGGGCGAGAGTCGCATCGGAAACTTTTGGTCGGAAGAGATTTCCTCATCATCGAGGACATGGATTTGTTGAATAAGCCAGCAGACCTGAAACGGGTCTTGGTTGTTCCGCTGATGGTTGAGGAAGTCGATAGCGCTCCCTGCACGGTTTTGGCGGAAGTTTAGGCGACGCCTCCGACGGCGAAAGACAGCAAGGCGAAGAACATCCAAGCGAGTGTGAGGTTTTTCTGTTTTCTGGCGTTCTGCGACGAAGGGTTCTTCAGTATTTTGATGCTGGAAAAGACGAATCCAGCGTCGGCCGCCGCCACCGTGGTCAGGTAGTAGGGCCCGACGATGTTTAGGAGATAGGGTAAGGGGCTGAGCACAACGGCCGATAGGTAAAGGGTTGCTCCAAGTTGGGCGGCTCTAACCAAACCGTATTTCCTCGCTATCGTGTTTACCTGCCGTAGGGCGTCTCCTTCTACGTCGGTCATCCCCTTGATGACTTCGCGGCCCGTGTTGGCCAAAAAGGCCAGCAAAGCCAGCACGACTATTTTCTGTGAGATGTTTGCGTCGGAAAGCAGCGAGCCGTAGAGGAACGGTGCGACGACGGTGAAGCTGACCGCGAGGTTTCCGAAAAAACCGGTTTTCTTGAGGAAAATGTTGTAGGAGGCTGAAACAAGGTAGGTCAGCGACGCAAAAGCCAGACATTCCGGCGAAGTTTGGAAAGCGGTGAAAAGCCCCGCGAAGGCCGTGAAGATGGCGAACAGTAGAGCGGTTTTGGGGGCAATTTCTCCAGAGGGTATGGGTCTTGAAGGGTTGTTGACCGCGTCCACCTCTTTGTCAAAATAATCGTTCAACGCCATCGAAGAACTTGTCAAACCAAAAGCCGTCACGAAGGCATAGAAACCCGTCTCCAACGTTACATTTTGTTTTTCGGAGAACAGAACGCCTATCAGGACGGCGAAAAACATGAGAAGGCCGTTGGGTGGCCGCGAAAGCTTGAAAAGGCTTTTGGCCCGCATGGTTTGTTACCTATTTGTTCCAGAGCTCGACGACAGAAGCTTGGTAGTAGACGACTTCGTTCCTTCTGTCGAGGACGGCCACGACACCGGTTTTGTCCATGGCCCTGCAGGAGCGGAGCAGGCTCAAAAGCTCGGACATTCCTATGCTTTCGCCTTCGTAGAGGGGAATGATGAGATATTTCGCGGGTTTTTCCAGATACTCGCCTCTTTCGAAAACACGGAACCGGAGCTTGGGCCCAAACCCCTCTTTGACGACGTAACGTCTTTTCCGTAAATCCACGTAGATAACGTAGTCTCGCCAAACGTTCCGGTCATGCTGGATAAAACGGGTCAAAAGCGTGTTGAACTCCTGTTTTTCACCGTTTCGAAAGACCGAAGCTTTCCCGTTCTTGACCAAATAAAGAGTTTCGACAGGACTGAACAGATATCTTCCGTCTTGGCGGATGTCGCCGTATCCTCTTTCCTTGAACCAGCCGATGTCCCCGCTGACCAACACGGCACGGTTGTCGTCGAGCAACTCAAACGTCGCAGCTTCGCCGACAAGCTCCTCTTCGCTCAAACCCAGCATAAAAACCAGTTGGACGATATATATCCATGAACCTTGGTGGATGGACGATAAAGCATAAGAAAAGGCGTTCCGACGTAGGTGTGGTGAAATATTCCAAAGCCGTTTTCGTCGCAACGGTTCTGACACTACTTTTAGCGTTCAACTTTTTCGAAATATTTCCGCCGATTTCGTCACAATCCCTCTCGTTAGACATAGAGTTCGGCGATTCGCCGGCTCGGCCGTACATTTTACGGGTGAAAGTCGAAAGAATTGTGGGAACAGGCGGCGTCCCACGGCCCGTTGCACGCGCCGCGGTGAGCTTCAACGAAATGGTCAGCCTCACAAACTCGAACGGTTACGCGTTTTTCACCACATCGCCCGGAAAACACGTTGTAACGGTCTCCTCGCCTCAGTCTTTGTTCCCCACATATTCGACCGAAGTTGAGGTGTCAACCCGCGTTACCGAGCTGGTCGTGAGGTTCGTCGAACATCGGTTCAAGCCAGAGATAGTGGATGTAATCGTCGACGCCGCATCCCAAACCTCCCTCGTGACCTTCACCTATCTTCCCCCGAAGAATACGACGTTCTTTGTCGGGCAGCCGTACATAACTTTCGTCAACTTCGAAAACCACGTCAAACGGTTTTCGGGAGAAGTCATCATACCCTACTTGGCTGACGCCGCCATACAGTACAGCGGCCCCTTCACGCAGACACAGGCCCTCGAAGAACCCGTGCCGGCGACCTCCTTCGCAACCGTCCAAGACATGATACAGGTGGTAGTTATCGATGAAAGCTTCGTCATCGCCTACACGGTTGAAGCTACTTTGCTGAAAATGGAGTGACCCTCGATGGAATCTCTTCTGTACGATGTTTCTTTCTGGCTCGTGCTTAACTTCTTTCTTATTGTCGCTGTCGTAGGCCTTGTTTTGATACGTCAATCGATGACGAAGCCGCAATCCAAGCCCACAACAGAAACCGAGACCAAAATGCTTGAAGAAGAAAAAATTCTCTACAACTCTTTGGTGAAGCAGGGGAAAGGAAAGGAGGCCGTCGAAACGGTCTTTCCGATGGTTTACAGAAAAATCTGTGAACACGCGGGCGTCAGCACCAAAGGCCTCACCGTGAAAGAGCTTTTACGGACGGGAAAGCTGTCTCCCAACGTAACGGCTTTGTTGCAGGGCCTCTACAACGTCTACGAGCCGACCAAATTCGCCGACACCATGCCGTCAGACCAGATGGTATCTGTTTTCGGAGAGACGCTCGAAAAACTTGTATCGGAGCTGTCAAAAGATGAATGATTGGGTTCTTCCGACACTTTTGTTGTTGGTGCTGGCGGGTTTCGCAGCCATATTGCTCACACCGAGGGAAAAGAAGCGGAAGATTCAGTCGGGGAGAAACGAATTCGAGGGGATGGACGACTACGGCATATTGCACGTATTAATACAGAGCGGAAGACATCGGGAAGCCCTTAAGAAAATCCGACAGATGTCTCGTAACGAACAAAATTTGACGAGACGCCGGATGTTGGAAAAAGTCGGTGAAGAGGTGAAAAACGTCGTCGAATAAGACTGTTTCATCAGCTTTGATGGACATAGTGAAGGCAGAGGTTGGAAAGGTAGTCGTCGGGATGGAGGAGGCTCTGGAGTCGCTCGTCGTTTCCCTTCTGACGGGCGGCCACGTCATCATGGAAGGGGTGCCGGGACTCGCGAAAACGTTGCTCGCAAAATCTTTCGCCATGTCCCTCGGCCTCAGCTTCAAACGCATCCAGTTTACCGTCGACATACTTCCGTCAGACATAATCGGCGGACTTGTCTTCAACAGAAAAACCGGAGAACTGGAGTTCAGGCCCGGCCCTTTATTCGCCAACGTCGTGTTGATCGATGAAATCAACAGAGCTCCGCCCCGGAGTCAGTCGGCCCTGCTCGAGGCGATGCAGGAAAGACAGGTTACGGTTGAGGGCGTTACCTATAGGCTTCCGGAGCCCTTCCTCGTGATAGCGACGCAGAACCCCGTCGAGCTGGAGGGGACGTTCCCTCTGCCCGAAGCAGAGATAGACCGTTTCATGATGCGGGTGCTGGTTTCCTATCCCAGCAAAGAAGAAGAAATGCAAATTCTCCGCATGCGAAATGTTTCGGGTGAAGAAGTTGACGTCGACGTCGTTGTAGACCGCGAGCTTTTGATCGCCGCAGCGGAAGAAGTGCGGAAAGTAACCGTCGTTCCACAAATCATCCAATACATCGTCGACATAGTTTCAAGGAGCCGGTCTGATGAAAGACTTGTCATCGGCGCGAGCCCACGGGCGGAGATAGCTCTCCTCTACGCCGCGAAAGCTTTGGCGGCCTTGGACAACCGATCATACGTCATCCCAGACGACGTCAAAAAAGCCTGTTTCAGGGTTTTGAACCACAGGCTCGTCCCCAAACCGGAATACGTGGAAATTTCAAAACGGATAGATTACGGGTTCATCTCAAACGCCGTGAAAGAATACTACGAATCCGTCGAGGTTCCGCTGTAATGCTGACGAACCAAGGGTTCAAACTACTCATCACGCTGTTCATCCTCTCCACCATATCATCGACCGTCTCCGTAAACCAGCCCCTCACGCTATCAATTTTCGTGGTTACTTTGTTTGTGCTTGTTTACGTTGTTTTCGCTTTCCAAGAAATAAAACAAGTTAGGGTAAATGATTTTGGTTTTTCGAGGAAACTAAGTAAGACTTTGCCTAAGGCGGGGGAGAAGTTCGAGGTCGTCGTGAACGTTGTGAATTTGGCTGGAAGAAAGCTCAAGGTCATGGTTATAGACAACGTTGAAGGTTTAGTTGTCGCCGGCGGCTCATCTGTTGCAGAGGGATATCTCGGTCAAGGAGAAGCTCTTGCGGTCAAATATGTTCTGCTGGCTGGTGAACGTGGTCTCTACCGTCTCGGGCCTGTTTCGGTCCGTGTTTCCGATGATTACGGGCTTGTCTGCAGATATTTGACGCTCGAAGAAGAATACAGGCTGGTCGTCGCGTCGGCGGGCGCGGATAAACCACGGCTTTCCGACGCCGTCAAAAAAGTCGAGCCCACGCTTTTCACGGGCTCGGGTTCATCCTACCAGCAGGGAGTGGACGACGTATTCCGGGAAATCACATTATACGAAGAAGGGCAGCCGCTCAAATCAATCGACTGGAGGCGAACGGCCCGAGAAGACGGTGAAATCTACGTCAGAAAATACGACAAACTCAACCTGCTCAACGTTCTTTTCCTTGTCGACTGTTCGCGGGCTAACCAGTTAGGCAAGCCATCGATTCTCGATTCATCCGTATCCGCGGTCAGCGCGGCGGCCCTGTCCATGCTCGAGAAAGGAGATGTCGTGTCTGTCGCTACAGTCGGATCATCCAAACCAGAGCTGCATAGCGCCTACGGTATGAAAGATTACGAAGGCCTCGTCAAATTCCTTTCAGCGGTTTCGCCGGGAAAAAGCTACGACCTCTTCGAACGAGTTAAGGAGCTGGGTGGATATCATGTTGTTTTCATGGTGGGCAGGTTTGTCGGTGTAGACGGCCCGACCTTGAAGAAAGTTTTCGAACATTTCCGTCGAGGCGGAGGAATTCTCTTCACCCTGATACCAGTGACCGATGCAAAAAACCGAGTTGAAACAGCCTTGAACGAGCTGGAAAAACTGCGTGTCGAATCCCTGAAACAATACTGCAGCTACGTATACGCGGTCAAACAGAACGAGCTTCTGCCCCATCTGATTCACCTGCACAAAACGATGAGGATGACGGCATGATCGACAAAGCGCTCCGGCTGGCGGCCTTGTTCCCTCCCGTGCTGATAACCGCCGTAGCGTTGTCCCGGATAGACATTTCAAATCCATTCGTTCTCGTAGGGATGTTTTCGTTGATTTTCATTTCGGCGACAGACCGTTTCAAATGGGCCGGCGTCGTCTTCGTCTACGTTCCAGCCATCTACACCGTTTACCTGCTTTTGACCGGAACCGTCTCACCTTTCCTTGGTCTGGCCGCCGGCTACATCATTTCGACGCCATATGTGTTGGCGATATCAGCCTACCGGAGCCCCAACGTAGCGGGCTTGATAACCGGCTACTACACCTCATACCTTTTCGCTTTGCTCCTCTACGGCGCGGTCGCCGGAGGCAACATCCAACCCGAAAGACTATTCCTGACGCTGATCCGAAACCTCCTCGGAATAGCTTCCCTCGAAAGAGTTAACATGACACCCGCAACACCAGAGCCGTCAACAATCTACAATTCGTTAGCGGCTGTCGCAACTTTTTCACTTTTAGCCTGTTTCGCGGCATGGGAAAGAGTCAAACCTACGATCAACACGGCCTTCATCAAATCCCTGCTCGCCGTAGTCGCCGTCCTTCCATTCGTTGTTTTTGCGTCCGATTTTTCTCCCGCAACAAGTTCCTTTTTGTTGTTGGGCAGCTCGATGGTTGTTCTTGCTTTTTTGGCGGTGAAGATGCGGTGGAGGGCGTGAAGAAAGTCATCGTCGTTGCCGTGCTTTTGCTCATCGCCGTCTCGCCTTTTCCCGACGTTGATGCGCTGAAGAATTATTGGCTGATAGGGTTCGGCGGAGGATACATGGTGCCGCTGCTGAACGGCGGCGTGCTTGAATATGGTGTAGGCGAATCTCTTGTGGTTTTGTCGGTCGGCAGAGACGGGTTGGTGACTCTCGTGAGCCCGGCGGGCGTTGTTGAAGAGATACCGGTGAAGGACGGAAGTAGGACTGTGTTGAGGAAATTCGGGATGGCTGATGTCGGCGAATGGACTGTTACCGTCGACGGCACTTCTTCCGTGAAAGCTGTTGTCAGGCCGCCTGTCATCAGACCGGCTGTGACGTTGTCGTTCGGGCTCGAAGATTCCCAACTGAACATCGCGGCCTACACCACGCCCCAAAGTTTCGCCGTCTTCTTGGAGGGGAGAAGCGACTTCGTAAAAGCAGCCGGCTCTTCCATAAGAATAAACTTACCGGACTTTAACGAAACAAGGGTGAGGGCCGAAATCGTCCGTAGTCAGCCGTCCATCCGCTACACCGGAAACTTGATGGGTGTCGGCTACAGCATGGAAATCGAACAGATAGTTTCTTCAGAAATAGTTTCGGGAAGGAAGGTCGAAGACCTAATGGTTTTTTCGGTGCCTATACCGAATGAAGGCGGTGGACCCTCTGGCATTAGGCCTGTTGGAATTGGGGTGCATAAACTTAGGTTGCTGTCTTTGTCTGACCGCAGAATCGTCTACGAAGCCAACATAGTAGTTCTGCCGTCCTCAAAGCGTAGTTTGGAGGGGTTGAGCTCGACACTGACAGTTGATTTTTGGGATGCCATGAAAAAGAACTACACCCTGCTGGTGGGCGACGAAGCCGGAAACCTCTGGATTTTGACGCTACGGCTGCCGGCGGCGGTTTTCCGGGTCTACGACATGGTGCACGGAAGGTTCCAAAACGTTTCGGATTTAAAAGTCCCCGACGGAACCACGAAAATCCTCAATTCCATGATAATGGTCTCTTTCATGGACGTCATCGAAATAAGTGACTACATAAATCAATCTACAATCATTCCTTCCAAAGAAGTAGTTGCATCCATATCATTCGGGCCGGCCACCGTCAACACGCCAGCTTTCGTAGTTGAAGCAGGCGAAACGATACTTCTCAACGTCACCCTCTACCAGACGGACGTGAAGCTCGTTTTCCCCAACAGAACCATCTACCAAGGGCCGCGGCTTCTCGAAATAAATGGGCAACTCATTTCAGGCAAATCACCGCTGTTGCTTCCCGAGGGCACACATGTCGTGAGAGCGCTCATGCCTGAAAGTTTTTCCTCCGAAACTTTCCAGCTAACCGCCGACACGACATGGACGATCGTAGTTCTCGACAACCCTCTCGGACTGGCTGGTCTCCGCGCCTCATCAATACTATTAATTTCTCTACTGGGTTACTCTATATTGAAAACGTTTAGCATACGTAAGACCTTTAACCGAGCGCGTGCCAGTAGAATCGAGCATTTATGAAAACAACTGTTTCGGTAATTAAGGCGGATGTTGGAAGCATAGCTGGTCATCACAAGCCGCATCCAAAGATGATGGAACTGGCTTCATCCAAGCTGCGGAACGCCGAGCAGACCGGGTTAATCAACACGGGATACGCCACGCACTGCGGCGACGACATCATCCTCGTCATGACACACAACAGAGGAGAAGACAACCCCGAAGTTCACGGGCTCGCCTGGGAGATTTTCAAGGAAATTACGGACAAGGTTGCGAAGCCGATGAAGCTCTACGGCGCGGGCCAAGACCTTTTGTCGGATGCTTTCAGCGGAAACGTTAAAGGCCTCGGGCCCGGCGTCGCCGAAATCGAGTTTGAGGAAAGAAAATCAGACCCCATCATAGTGTTCGCCGCCGACAAAACCGAGCCCGGAGCATGGAACCTTCCGCTTTACCGCATCTTCGCATCCCCCGACAACACGGCGGGCCTCGTCATCGACCCCACGCTCCACGACGGATTCAAATTCGAAGTGCTCGACCTCATCGAATCATGGTCGGTGGTCCTGAAAACACCCGAGGAGCTGTACGATTTGATTGCGTTGATTGGGACGGTGGGCAGGTATGCGATATCGAAGGTTTACAGGGCTTCGGACGGCGAGCCAGCCGCGGCGGCCAGCACGACCCGGCTGAGTCTCATCGCGGGCCGTTACGTGGGCAAAGACGACCCAGTCATGGTTGTTAGGGCTCAGGCAGGTTTTCCCGCTGTCGGAGAAGTTCTTTCCGCCTTTGCCACGCCCGCGATTGTTTCGGGTTGGATGCGAGGTTCTCATCGAGGGCCTTTAATGCCCGTCTCCTTCAGCAAAGGCCACAACGTTGTTTCGTTCTTCGACGGGCCTCCGCGGGTCGTTGCTATGGGTTGGCAGGTTTCCAACGGACGGCTGGTCGGGGCCGAAGGTGTCGAGCCCGTCGACCTGTTCGAAGACCCGTTTTGGGACGTTGTGAGGAATAAGGCGGCCGAGCTGGCTTTGACGCTTCGGACGATGGGCGAATTCGAGCCGGCGAGGCTCGGCCACGAAGAAATGGAGTACACGACTTTGCCGCAGATAATCGAAAAACTGAAGCACCGGTTCAAGCCGATTGAGGCGAAAGTGAGCAAAAAATAGAGGCCTTTTGAAAAGGCCGGGAGGGGGTTAGAAGTCCTCCTTCATCAAAGTTTTTCTTCCGTTGGCTTGGCATCGTTTGACGGCTTTCGCTATCAATTCTCTGACCGCGGCGTCAAGGCCTTCCAAAGCGTCAGAACCGAGCCTTATCCCCTCGGGCAAGGCCTCTCTAACACGGGATTCGACCACGATGCTTTCTTTGCCCATATCCGTTCGCTATAAGACGGAAAATAGGCTTTAAATCCTTTTCTAACCCGTTTTTTCACGTATTCCGTCGGAAACTTTCTGATATTACCGTCAAAGTTTGCCGACCAAGTTGAAATGATTGACCTTGGGTTTTTCGGCGAGAAGAGGTTCTTCGGATGGATGGATGAACGGTTCCCGCCAGTTACCGCCTGTGAACGATTTGATTGATTCGATGTCACGCCACAAGGAAACAACCACTCCTACTGCTGGGTCGGAAGAGAAGTCGATTCCAAAGTAGGCGTCGAGACAGCCTTCGGCCTTCCGCATCAAAGGCGCCGCCTCCCGGACTGCGAACTCTTCAAAAGCTTTTTCAGCTCCTTTCTTCAGCCGGCACGTCCACACCCTGATTATCATGGCTTTTGGATGGGTGAGATGGAATTAAGGTTTTTAGAATCTTGGGTTGTTGTTGGGTCATGCAGTATTTTGAGGCTGTGAGGATGGGTGAGATGGTTGCTCAGAGGGCGCAGGTTTTGCTGAGCACATACACGGGATATGCTGTGGCCGCGATGATGGTGAAGGAAACGAAAGAAGGATGGGCTCCCGTGGGCGAAGAGAACCATTACGCGGTCGTCAACAAAGACGAGAACTTCTGTGTCGTGGTGGTCTGCGACGGAGACGGATACGTGAAGGCCTTATCCAACCCAATCCCATGTAGGGTTGCTGAAAGCATCGCTTCGAAGATGGAGAAAGATGGCTTGAAGAAATTTTCAGGTCGGCTGGTCCTCCCGCTTTAGGTTTTCGATGAACCTTTCCGCGTCTTGGGCCATCGAAACGTTGTTGAACAGAACGTAGGCTTCCGCCGGCGAAATCGACCGGAGTTTGGCGGCGAGTTGTCTCAAGTCTTCGTCGCTGTAGCGGTAGGAGTAGTTTACTTCACCTTTTCCGAGGCCGTGAAGACGCGTGTAAAAAATTTCTGTCTCCATGTAGGGAGTGTTCTTCATCAAATCGACGACGTGAAGTACGCCTGTTTTTTCGCAGATAGCTTTGACGGCCTGTTTGTTGGCGGCTATTTTGCCCCGCGGCTCCCACGCGAGCAAAAGCCCGAACGCGGTTGCGTGCTCGAAAAATTTGAGGGCGTTTTCATGTGTTTCCTTTGTGTCGGGCATCGTGGGCGGAGTTTGGACGACGACTATTTTCGCATCCAAAGCTCTGGCCACTTCAACCGTCTTTTCCCAAGCTTCGAAATTTTCTTTCACGGGCCGTAGCCAGCCGTACCCCATTTTCTTCACCGTTTCGGGGTTGACGCCGGCCCTTTTCCAAGTCGGGCTGGTGGCTGGATGCGTTATGGCCTGCCAAGCCTTCACACAGAAAACAAACCCCGACGGCGCGTTCCTTTTCCAGCTCAACACGGTTTCCATCTTCGGAAGCTTGTAGAAAGTTTCCTGCACCTCTATGACGGGAAACTTGTCAAAATAGGCCTTTTTCCCCCCTTTGACGGCCCAGCCGCAACAACCGACCAAAACCTTCATCAAACAAAACCAACGAAGGCCCCGGGCATAAAATTTTCCAACGCCAAAATTCAACCGGGCCAGCCGTGTTTATGCTAAATCTTTAAACCAGCTCATACATTCATAGAGTTGGTGGCGGCGGGAAAGGCCGGGGAGCCAGCCCTTCCCTCCACCCGAGACGGGCTTCATGCGGGGGCCGGACAACCCGCGGGGGCGCGTGAGGCCCTCCGGTTCCTCGGATGCGTGGAAGCGATGAGGATACGCCGGATGGGGGCGCCGTAGACGGGCAAAGCCTTCGTAGGAAGGCTCCAAACCGTCGAATGCGTCGAACCGTGTCAGGCCCGGGAGGGAGCAGCACTAAGATGCAGCGGCGCAGCCCACCCACAAGCGTGTTCAAGCATTCCACCCATCCGAAGACCGGGTTCGGGCCCTCGCCACCCCGGGGAGCCGCCGCCACCGATTAAACACACCAGACTAAAATACATCAAACGACAGCATCAAGCAGGATGACCAGATTCAACATCCGCGGCTTTGTCTCCTCGCGTCTACCAGCCGCGGCCATATCCACGGCCCTACTGATAGCTTTGCTCGCCGTCGGAGCATTCACCCCCATGTCGCGGGGAGACGCCGAAGCCGTCGTAAACCAGTTCAACGACCTCCTGCCCACACTCATCGCAACGCCGGCCGGAATTTTCTTCAACAACCTGGCCGCGTCGCTTTTGATGATGATACCAGCGGCTGGAATGGCCTTGGCCGCCTTCATCGTCTACAACACGGGAATGGTCATCGGCGCCTACTCCATAGTTTCCAACACACCCGTAGCGCTGTCTCTCCTCGTCCCGTTCCTGACCATCTACGGGTTCGTCGAAATGCTCGCTTACGGGTTCGCCGTATCCCAAAGCTTCTTCCTCACGTCCTCAGCCGTAAAGAGAACCTTCCGGAACGAACTACGCATCCTGCCGCTTTCAATCGCGGCCGTCGTGGGCCTGCTTTTCGTCGGTGCAGTCCTTGAATGGATTTTGATCGTTTTTCTGCAAAGTATGCTACCTTCTTAAAACCGTGAACAGATGGGCCATCAAATCGCCGGCGAAAAAGTTCAGAAAATATCCAGCCGTGAAGAAAATCAGTAGCGGAATTCCCGGAGTTATCCATACATCGTTCCGGTCGACTCTTTCCAGCTCTTCGATGCCCAAGTTGAACCGAAACCTTCTGACACCGTCCTCAGAAGTCTCTATTACTCCCCAGAAGCTTTTGCCCGCAGCGTTTTTGACCCGCGTTCCGAGAAACAACGCCACAAACCTTCGATGTGGTTTTTCAGCTTCAAACCCTTCGTAAATCTTTTCACCCTTCAACAACCGGTATGAATTGAAAAGGCCGAAGAAAATCGGCAAACTCATCGATAGAATCATGCCGTTGGTCAGCACCGTCAAAGCTGTGACGCCGTGTATCTGGGGTGAACTCGACGAAAACGGCTGGATGAATGAAATGGCTGCCAACGCTTTTGCGTCAGCTCCTCCATACAGGCCGGCGAAGTAGAAGGCGAACGCCAGACCCGCCGAGACGAGGATGACCGCTCCGTATCTCAGCCACCAGTCGAGCCCGAGCGAATGAAAAAAGTAGAAGTTGAACGCGAAGCCGGCGGCCGCCGGAACCACCCATACAATGTCTTCGACCTCTCGCTTCTTCAGGTCGAGGTAGGAGGAATAGAGGAGGGTAATGCCTACGATTACGGTGCTCCACAGCTCCATCGAGTTTAAGGCCAGATACCTTGGTAATTTATGGCTTCCGCTACTTTCTCGACCGCCAAAATCATCGCCCCCTGCCTCATCGGCACCTCATATTTCT
>JANXEM010000051.1 GCA_025058435.1 Candidatus Caldarchaeum sp. | reverse complement strand
ACGTTCCGGAAAAACTGGTAAGCTTCGCCTGGGCTCACCGGCACCTCATACTCGTAACGATATGTCCAACGCATCCCAGACCCGAGGGTTTGCCATCCATTAAAAAGGGTTTCCGAAAAACACGCACAATCCCGAAAACCCTTTAAGCATCAACCTCCAAACTAGCAACATGACCGAGCCATGCCCCTTCTGCAGCGAACGAATCATCCCACGGATCGACGTATTCGGCGCGAAGCGGTGCCCGAAATGTGGTGGGCGATGGTTTGAAAGCGGCGGAGGCAGGAGACATGGCTCGGAGACAGACGGCGGCGGAGGAGCGCAGGCCGCAGCGGTCTAAGATATCTACATGTCTCCTTGTACCATTCAATTATGGGTTGTCAAAAAAGAACAGGTCAACACTTTGCTTAACAAGTCGAAAGGGTTCTTGGTGACGGCGGAACATCAAACGACCATCGGTTTATACGACCTCGCGGCCTTGAGCAATCTCTTCGACTGTATCTGAAAGCAAAACTGCTCGAAAGAGGTGTCGATTTCCCAAAAAGCCATAGCGTCAGGAAGCTTCTCGAACTACTTCATAAAATTTCCGGCGACGCGGCGATAGTTAACCTGTTGAACGAGTTTGTGATGGAGTTGGGGACGTTGGAGGATGTTTACATAACCTCGCGGTATTCCGAGCGAGAGTTTCGGAAAGAAGAGGTGGAAAGGCTGTGGGCCGTTGTGAAGAAGGTGATGGACGCTGTCCGATGACCTTCTCGTGTCGGAGGCTTTGAGACGGCGTAAAATATTCGAAAACCTCGAAAAATATCTAACCAAAATCAAGCAGACGGTGGAGGCGGTCGACGAAAAGGCGGAAATTTACCTGTTCGGCTCCGTCGCCGAAGGAACCCACACATATTCAAGAGACATCGACATCCTTGTGGCAACACGAACCGAACCAGCGGTCATACACGCCGAACTCTGGAAAGCAGGAATAACAACACCATTCGAAATCCACGTCCAAACACCAGAAAAAGCAAAAAACTACCTTTCGAGCACTAAAGCAAGAAGAATCTGATTAGCCAAACTTAATCAGCCCAAGTTTTTGCATAATGCTGTTTAGCTCTTCAATCAGTTCAGTGACACGTCTTAAGTCATCGACTTCCCAGTAAATGATTTTATCATGTAAGTATTTTAGCTGGGCGGCTTCCATGCGGATTTTCTCCAGCGCTTTCGCATGTGATACGGCAACTACTTTCTGTACAGAGGCGTCGCTCACAGCCTTAGAAAAGTTCATCAACAAAGAATCGATGCTTCCCCCGACGTGCACCTCAAACATGTACTTTACGGCGCCCAGGTTAGCTATACGGGTTTGCCACACTACGTCAACCTTCGCTCCCGGAGCTATGGGAACTTCGCTCATCACCTCAAAACCGAGGCCAGAACCCACCTGCATCAACCATCTAACCATTTCTTCATGGTCAAGTTCATGCTCTTGTCCTATGTCGACCTTACTGGTGTCAACGCCTGTCGCCACATAATAGAAGAAATAATCTAAGTCCAGATAATCGGGGTTTGGTAGATTATTTTTGTCCTTTATGACCTCGATAAATGGTTTGAGCATGTTGATTATTTGTTTGTATTGGCTGCCGTTGATGTTGGAAAGTTTTGATAACTCCTGTATTCCGAGTTTTTCAAGAGCTCTTCTAACCTGCTGATTCCATATAGGATAGTCTCCGGGCCGTGCTGCATTCAGTATCTCGGTAATCGTGGCGCTTCCCATACCTTTAACTTGATTCCTGAAACGGTCGTATCTCTTAGCTATATCGTCTGGTCCCCAAATTAGGTCGGTTAATGCTTTTCTCAGATTGTCGATTTCACCAGCGCCTCGAATCCACGATTGTGTGACATACTGTTTGTTAGTCCACATCATAGTAGACCACAGGTTTTCAGCTAAAAGGAACACGCCATCCTCGGTCAGCTGCCCCAATCTATTTGTGCTCAGTAGATTCTGCAACATCTTCGTCTTACTTTCCCTCAAAGTCGCGAAAGATTCCTCGCTTCGCATGTGCCCGTAAAACCCCTCCCGAAAATCTCTGGCCCTGTTCAAGGCCGTTTTCAATTTCTCATCGGAAATAAGGAGCACGTGTGGACAAATCGCGTCCAACATAAAAGAGTTGCTTACTCAGTCATAAGCCCATGATCGGCGAAAACGATGAAGTTGCGAGGGTTTTCTGGATAACAAACGGTGAAGAAGACGCAGAGGCTTCTGTCAAGACCTAGGCTACTTGGGAAAAGGATTGTCAGCGAAAAATAGGGAAGACCGTCAAACCGATTGAATCGGAACACATTAGGCTGAGCTGTGGGATATAAAATGTTGTCTAGATTTCTTTGGTTTCTAGTGTTATTTGCCGTGGTTTGGGCATTGTTTCAACTGGTTTCTCCGTGTCGAGTCTGAGTTCGACGTAAATGTCATCGGTTCGGCGTTTGACCGTGAACCCCATCTTCTTGGCGAGGTTTATCATCCGTGTGTTTTCGGGGAGGACTATGCCGTAGATGGTTGACACTTTCTTGTCCTGGGCGACTTCGATTATGGTGTCGATGAGCTTTGTTCCGAGGCCTTTGCCCTGGAAGTCGTCGGCAACCAAAACCGCGAACTCCGCTCTCCGTCGGTCGGGCTCGATGATCAGCCTTCCCACACCAACGTTTCTTACTTTCCCGTCTTCACGGTATTCGGCGATGATAGCCATCTCCCTGTCGTAGTCGATGTTACAAAACCTCACAAGCATCTCATGAGTAATATCCCTTATCACTTGGAAGAACCTGAAACGGCTCGACTCCTCCGACAACCCCTTGATCAACTCGTATTCGATCGGCTCGTCCTCCGGCTTGATCGGCCGAAGCAAAACCATCCGGCCATCCTTCAGCCTCCAAGGCCTCACATACTTCGTCGGATACGGCGAAATCACGAGATGCTGGTAAGGTTCTTCACCTGGGCTAAAATCAGGGTCGAGCAGTATCCTGCAGTCCGCGGAAACAACTTGGTCTCCCGCGACGATCAAGGGGTTGATCTCGGCTTCCTTTATTTCAGGAAAGTCGACGATGATGTTCGAGAAACGAACTATCGTTTCCTCTATTTTCTTTATGTTGGCGGGTGGTTTGTTCCGCAGGCCTTTCTGGAGAACGTCGTAGATTTTCGTCTCCTCCATGATTCTCCTAGCGAGGACCTGATTCAGCGGAGGAAGCCCGACGGCTGTGTCCTTCAGGAACTCCGTGGCAACACCCCCGGCTCCAAACATTATCACAGACCCGAAGTCATGGTCTTTCTTTGAGCCTACGATCAACTCGTAATGAACGGGTTCAACCATCTTCTGCAAATAAAAACCCTTGATGTCTGCATCCGACAAAACATTCTTGACCGCTTCGTTCATCCTCGAAAAAGCTTTGCGCAGCTCGCTCTCCGACGTGATGTTCAGCACCACGCCGCCCACGTCGGTTTTGTGAATTATCTTCGGCGAAACAACTTTGAGGACCACCGGGTATCCGATCCTTCGTGCCGCAACGACCGCTTCCTCGACGGTTGAGACGAATTCTCCGTCCGCCCTAGGAATGCCGTAGACGTCGAGGAATTTGTTGGCTTCGTCGAAGTCTAGCACGTGACGGCCCTCGTTCAATGCTTTTCGCACCAAGAGTTTGAGGAAGTTTTTGGGTGGCGATGGGTCGATGGGAAGGTCTTCTGGTGTTTCGTAGAGGAGCTCGAGGTTTCGCTTGTACTTGTACATGTAGATGTAGGTTTTTACGGCTTGTTCAGGTGTTTCGTAGGTCGGGATGTCGTTTTCATGGAACATTCTCCTGGCCTCGGCGAGTGATTCGCCGCCGACCCACACCGTCAAAACAGGCTTGACCCATTCGCTTTCCTTCACGATTTGAACTATTGCTTCGGCGAGTTCGTTGGGCTGAGCCGCTCCCTGGGGTGTGTAGATAACGATGATGCCGTCGACGTTTGGGTCGATGAGACAAAGCTTCAAGGCGGTTGTGTATCTATTGATGTCTGCGTCCCCCAGAAGGTCTATCGGATTTCCCCTGCTCCAGAAACTCGGCAGAACCATGTCGAGTGATTCGATGGTCTGCGGCGAAAGCGTAGCAATACGTGCGCCGTATTCTTCGACTGCGTCAGCCGTGATTACGCCGAGACCGCCTGCGTTGGTCACTATGGCGAGGTTGGGGCCGACGGGGAGACGGCGGGAGTCGAGGACGCTGGCGCAGTTGAACAGCTCCTGAATTTCGTCGACACGTACGACTCCTGCTCTTCGAAAGGCCGCTCTGTAAACCTCAAAGCTGCCTACAAGCGCTCCCGTGTGTGATTTAGCTGCTTTCGCCGCAATCTCATACTTGCCGGGCTTGATGACGATGATGGGCTTGTTGCGGGCGAACCCTCTTGCGGCGCTCATGAATTTGCGTGCGTTTCCGACGTTCTCCATGTAGAGGAGGATGCTTTTGGTGTAGGGGTCTTGTCCGAGGAAGTCGATGAGGTCGCCGAAATCGATGTCGAGCATCGAGCCGAGGGACGCGAACATGCTGAAGCCGATGTGTCTGCTGACGGCCCAGTCAAGTATCGACGAACCAAGGGCTCCGCTCTGCGAAATGAAGGCTATCTGGCCGGGTTCGGGTGATTTGCTGAAGAAAGATGCGTTTAACGAAATGTGGGGGCGGATGAAGCCCATGCAGTTAGGCCCGAGCACACGAACGCCGTACCTCTGCCTTATTTCGTCGATTTCCTCTTCAAGCCTTCTACCCTCTTCCCCAATCTCCTTGAACCCTGCCGAAATTATCACAACCCCTTCAACGCCGGCTTCTCCGCATTCTTCGACGATGGATGGAACGGTGCGTGCGGGTGTTGCGATGACCGCGAGGTCGACATGCTCTGGGACTTCTCGGATGGATGAGTAGCATTTGAGGCCCTGAACTGTTTCACGGTTCGGGTTGACGGCGTAGATTCGGCGTCTAGCTTTTCCAGTCAAAAGGTTTTCTAGGAGAGCAAGACCGACGGACCCGGGTTTATCCGTTGCACCGATTAAGGCGACGACGGCGGGGTTGAACATCTTCGCCAAACTGGCCAATCAATCCCACACCATAGTTGTTCATGGAGACTAAAAGGGGTTACGGTAACCTTGAACTTCGGACATTCCGAAGGTTTCCTCTTTTCCCTATCTGCAGGACGTGTCAGGGTGTTTAGCTTCCGCGTTTCGGGTTTATGGCCCATCCCCGCCGCTCCGGCGTCAAAACACCGCCTTCCACAAGCTCATTCAACCGTCTCCGAAGGCCCTGCCAAAAACCGTTATCATAAAGGACCACACCATCCTTCAACGCATCGAGAACCAAAACGTTGAAGTCCTCAAACATCTTCAACACCTCGTCGACCGAGTAGACAAAAAGGTCGACAGGCCCTTCGACGTAGGCGCTGTATTCCAGAATGCGGTCGATGATTCTTCTTCCGTTCCGTGAAACGACGACTATGAGGTCGAAGTCGCTGTAAATTGTCCATTCATCCTTCGCCATCGAGCCGAACAAAACAACCGAAACAACCTCACCGCTTCTTTCACGCAGAATGTTTCTTACAGTGTTTTCCAGCTTATCCGCCTTGGGTAAGCCTCGTAACTTCTCCGGCAAAAGCAACGATTCTCTCAGCCCTCCGCAAAGCATCCTCTGCATCGGTTCTATCAAACATATCGGATGGGGCTCCGCCGGGAAAAGCGTTGGGATAACGAGGTGTAATGTAGTATCTGTTTAGGACGCGGGAATCATCCTTTACCTCCCACGTAACCGGAGTTAATTTATTTACTTCGTTCACGAGCTCGACGAGGTCGTGGCCAGTTCTCGGATGGCCGAAATGTTCGAGAACCGCCTTCAATGCCTTTTCAGCGCTTGATGGCTTGCGAAACAGCTCCACGCGTGGTTGCCCGTGTTCAGCAGGTCTTTTGCTGCTTTGAGGTCTGCTTTCGCCTGCCTGACCCAGTCGGCGGCCCTTCTCATGGATGTTCAGCGACGAAGAAATTACTTAAGGTTGCTACGCTAGGTCACTTAGTTCATATTGTCTTGGGTCTGTTATTTTTCCGGTTAGCGCTGTCGCCGCCGCCACCAGTGGGCTGGCGAGGTGTGTTCTCCCTCCTACTCCCTGCCTGTTTTCGAAGTTGCGGTTGCTGGTTGATAGGCATCTTTCTCCGGGCCTGAGCCGGTCTTCGTTCATGGCGATGCACATGCTGCATCCGCTGTTCCGCCACTCGAACCCGGCTTCGATGAAGATGCGGTGAAGCCCCATCCTTTCGGCTCTTCTTTTGGTGAGCATGCTTCCGGGGACGACGAGAACTCTCACGCCGGCTGCCTTCTGCCTGCCTTTGACGAGGCGCGCGACGTCCACGAGGTCGCTGAGGCGCGCGTTGGTGCAGCTTCCGATGAAAACCGTGTCAACGCTGATGTCGGATATCTTCATGCCCGGCCGCAGCCCCATGTATTCGAGGGCCCTCTCCACAGACCTCCGCTCAGCCGGGTCGTCAAAATCCTCCGGAGAAGGAACGTTCTCGGAGACTCCTACAGTCATCCCCGGGTTCGTCCCCCAAGTCACCTGCGGCTCAAGCCCCGAAACATCGAAGGAATACGTTGTGTCGTATTTTGCGTTCGGCTCCGTCCTGAGGGCCCGCCAGTATTCCATCGCTTCATCCCATTCGCGGCCCTTCGGCGCGTAGGGCGCGTCTCTGATGTAGTTGAAGACTTTCTCGTCGGGTTCGATGATGGCCGTCCGGGCCCCGCCTTCGATGCTCATGTTGGCCAGCGTCATCCGTTCTTCAACGCTAAGCTCCTTCGTCAAAGGGCCAGTGAATTCGACGACGTGGCCGATGCATCCGCCGGTCCCGAGTTTGCGGATAATGTAGAGGATGACGTCCTTCGCCGTGACGTTTTGTTGAAGCCCTCCATTCAGCGTGATGTTCATTTGCTTCGGTTTTTTGAGCCACAGAGTCTGCGTCGCAAAAACGTGTTCCCCTTCGCTTGTTCCTATCCCGAAGGCAAGCGCTCCGAAAGCTCCGTGGGTAGATGTGTGACTGTCTCCGCAGACGAGCGTGATCCCGGGAATGGTTAAGCCGAGCTCGGGCCCGATGACGTGAACTATCCCCTGGAACGGGCTGAAGTAGTCGAACAACGTGATGTTGAATTCGGCTGCGTT
>JANXEM010000015.1 GCA_025058435.1 Candidatus Caldarchaeum sp. | reverse complement strand
GATGGTTAGGGTCGACCGTATATGCGTTGACGCGCTTAGCACGGTAAAGATGAGAGGGGTCGAGGGGGAAGGATACCACATAATGGTTTTCGGAGACCTCGATAGATTCGAAAGCTTCCACGTTCATCTCAAAATGGAAAGCGGGCGGGTCATCCATTTTGATGTAACGGCCCCCGAACATGCGAAAGACGGACACGGCCACAAACACTGAAGACAACTCATCAAGGGAATATAGCGGGCAAGATGCTTTTTTCGCCCGTTTTTTCAACATTTTTTGTTGGGGGCAGAATATATATGTCGGAATATAGACTTGTTTAGCGATGTCGGCAAAACCACACATGAACTTGGTCGTCATCGGACACGTTGACCACGGCAAATCGACGACGATGGGACATTTTCTCTACCGGCTTGGTGCCATCGACGAAAGAACTCTCAAGACCTACGAAGAGGAGGCCAAAAAGATGGGCAAGGAGAGCTTCAAATACGCTTGGGTTCTCGACCGAATTAAGGAGGAAAGGGAAAGAGGGCTGACCATCGACCTTGCCTTCCAGAAATTCGAAACCCGCAAATTCTATTTCACGCTCATCGACGCCCCCGGCCACAGAGACTTTGTCAAAAACATGATTACGGGAGCCAGTCAGGCAGACGCCGCCGTCCTCGTCGTGTCGGCAAAGAAAGGAGAAGCTGAGGTGGGCATCGCCCCCGGTGGACAGACCCGTGAACACGCTTACCTTTCATTTGTTCTCGGAATCCGTCAGCTTGTTGTGTTGATTAACAAGATGGACGACACATCCGTCAACTGGACGAAAGAACGATTCGACGAAGTCAAGCAGATG
Organism: Candidatus Caldarchaeum sp.; assembly: GCA_025058435.1. Next base: position 4,007 of record JANXEM010000015.1, on the reverse strand, counting down.
GCGGGCGACCTCCTAAAAACCATCGGATACAACATCGCCAAGATCAACTTCATCCCTGTCTCAGGCTGGCTCGGCGACAACCTCACCGAAAAAAGTAAGAACATGGCTTGGTACACAGGCCCCACGCTCATCGAAGCTCTCGACCAGCTGGAAGAACCTCCGAAACCAGTGGACAAACCGTTGAGAATACCGGTACAAGGTGTTTATTCGATTAAGGGTGTAGGTACTGTTCCAGTGGGCAGGGTTGAGCAGGGAATACTGAAGCCCGGGGACATAGTGGCAATTTATCCGGGCGGGCTGAAGGCGGAAGTCAAATCCATCGAAATGCATCATCAGTCTCTACCGCAGGCCATCCCGGGGGACAACATCGGGTTCGCGTTGAAGGGTGTTGAAAAAAGTCAGCTGGCGAGGGGTATGATCGTCACAAAGCCCGACACACCGATATCCGTTGCCAAAGAATTCATCGGACAAATCTACGTCATCTACCATCCGACGGCAATAGCTCCCGGATACACGCCCGTGCTGCACATCCACACCGCGCAAACAGCCGTCAAATTCGTTGAGCTCATCCAGAAGATGGACCCGCGGACCGGCCAGATAACCGAGAAGAACCCGTCCTTCATCAAGACGGGAGACGTCGCGGTCGTCCGTCTCAGGCCTTTGAACCCGGTGGCGCTCGAGCCCGCCAGCGTTTCACCTGAGCTCGGAAGGTTTGCTATAAGAGACAGTGGCATGACCGTAGCAGCCGGAGTAGTCAAAGAAATAACAGAATCCGGCTGAAACTTTCTTTATTTTGTCTGGACCTGCATCTCTATCGCGACGTCGTCGGGTATCTGAATCCTCATTATTTGACGCATAACTCTTTGGTCTGTGATTCCGAGGTCAATCAGCCTGCGGTGTATCCGCATCTGATGTTTCCGCCAGGTTTTGGTTCCTTCCCCGCATGGAGACTTCCGCGTCGGTAGCACGAGTTTCTTGACCGGAAGAGGAATCGGGCCGGCGATTTTTGTGCCGGTTTTTTCCGCGATGTCCCTTATTTCGCTGCATACTTGTTCGAGCTTTGTCAGGTTCGTGCTCGTGATTTTTATTCGGACCACCTGCGTCATAGTTGGTTATCCTTCGGCCTGACTTTAGCCCGACGTAAAAAACTTAACTTACTGCGCCCTCTTTGTAACGTCGCTGTATCTAAACCTTATCCACGCCAGAGCTAAGGGGACAGCCGAATAGGACATGAGATTGGCAGCGGCCAGTCCGAGGTTTTCCGCTCCGACTCCGGAGAGGAAAAACCCGGGGCCGGGAACGGCGAAGTTCAGGCCCATCGAGTCGAGTAGGATGGTGGATGTGATTCCCGCGGCGGCCCATGTGGGGAGGTATTTGATGGCATCGAGAAGTGATGGGTCGTTTCCGATCGTCGCGGCTATGTTGGCGTATCCTTCTATCAGAGCTGATGCGAAGAAGACGGTTCCGCTTAGAACAGTCGACATCATGCTTCTTCTCAAAGATTCGCCGAAGAGGAGGCCGATGGAGTAGAAGGGCATCGCGGCGACAACGGAGACGGCTATTGCTGTTGGAAGAAGTTCAACTTTTGTTTGAGGCCCGAAGGCGTACCAAGATATGGCGACGGATAGGAGGGAATAGGTTGATATGAAAATGAATAGAAGGGCGATGCCTCCGATTGTTTTGCCGGCGAAGTATGTGAGCCGGCGTATTGGTCTGGTGAACCAGTAGTCGGCTGTTCCCGTCTCGTATTCTTCCGCCGATGTTGCAGAGCCGATGGTGAGGGCGAGGACGTGCACCAGCCCGGCTGATGGAGCGATGATTCCAACGACCCATATCATGCTGGAAAACGGGTTGATAAAGGCCGGCGGCAGCCTTGTAAGCACGATATAGAGTCCGACTTCCAGCAGAAAGGTCACAGCCAGAAGAATCAGTATTCTTTTTCTCGCGAGGCTTTTCCGCACCTCGTATTCCATCAGCGACGCAAGAACTCTAACCGCCGACACCCTCTTTCACCTTGGCGATGAAAATGTCTTCAAGAGATTGTTCGACCATCCGCATCTCGACCAAACCACGGCCCGACGCCACAATTTTTTCGGCGATTTTTTCCCGGGGGTCGACGTGGCCTTCCCAGCTTATCTTCAAAGTTGTTCCGTCTGCTATGATTTCCGCGACTCCTTCGATTTCCTGTAGGGCTGTGAGAAGCATTTTTTCCACTGGTCGGGAAAGGGTGACGGCCACGGCCTTTTTGGAAGTCCGGAGTCTGCCAACTTCCTCCTCCAAAACTGTTCTGCCGAGGTAGATCATCCCGATTCGGTCGGACAGCCTTTCCACTTCGTAAAGCTCATGAGACGAAAACAGAATCGTCTTTCCTCGTTTCTTGAGTTCGAAGAGAACATCCCGGATGTGGGCTCTTCCGACGGGGTCGACGCCGAGCATCGGCTCGTCGAGAACGAGAAGGGGAGGGTCGCCGACTAAGGCTTGTCCGATTGAAAGCCTTTGAATCATTCCTTTGGAGAAGTTTCCGACTTTGCGGTGGCCATGGTTGACGAGGCCCGTGAGCTCGAGAATCTGCTTGACCTGCTGGTCGGCGGCCTTTCCGGTGATTCCTTTCATCACGCATGTTGTTTTGAGCAGTTTATCCGCGGAGAAGAAGGGCGGAAAAACGGGAATTTCAGGTGAATAACCTATTTCGTGGTTTACTTTTTGGGGGGCAGCGAAGGGGCTGAACCCAAACACCTTAACGTCTCCCGACGAAGGCCGCAGCAATCCAAGAACAGCCCGAAGAGTGGTGGTTTTACCCGAACCGTTGGGCCCGACCAGCCCAAAAACTTCGTTCTCGCGTATGGTGAGCGAAATCGGGCCCACTTTGACGCGGTCGCCGTAGATTTTTGTGAGCGAGGAAACCTTTACGACTTCTTTCATCACACGTAATGTGCCTTCCTTTCCCCGCTTTTAACGGCCCCCCGTCCCAGCCGGTAAGCCGCCAACCCCACACCGACGAGGGCGACGACGCCGACCAACCCCAGCAACGCAACCCGTTCGGTCTGGTCTGCTGCCTCCTTCTCCTCTACAACACCCGCTTGGACACCGCGGTCGGGACCGAATATCGGAAAAGCGTCGAATCGGGCATAAACCCTACCGTCGACTGGCATGTTGGCGAACATCGACGCTAAAGAAGCCGAAACAGGGCCAACGCCTTCCTCAAGCCTAAACTGTCTCAAATCAACGTTGCTGTCCGTCAGAAACAACCTGTAGTCAACCCGGCGTTCTCCATCGCTGAACCGCAGCGAAAGGAGGTATATGACATCTGATTCGGCGATTGTTTCAGCGGTTCCTTCCAAAGACACGGTCGACGACCCATGTTTGGCCGTAGCCGTGAATCGGTAGACGTTTGTCTGGTAAGATGTTCCGCCGACCGTCCTCCTATTTTCTCCTGTTCTTTCAACGGACAACCTGTAGGTTATGTTTCCTCCGTCTTTCGTAATCTGATAATCACCTTCGAGGGAAGCGAAATCAACCATCAGAGGAGCGAAAAGGCGTGAAGGAAGATTCTTCTCCAACGTCGCCAGCCCATCGTTGAACGTCGCTTCATACCGAAGTCTCAGCATTTCGGCGCTGATTTTTTCGACCACGGTGACCATAAGAGTTCCCGTCAAAGAGCCTCCTTCGGACGACGCAATTTCGTAGCGATATTTGAAAAACGAGCCCGTCTCCGGCTCCGCGGCAACGGCGGCCAATAGGGTGAAACAGGCCAGCGCCGAAATTAGGAGAACGGACAAACGAATAGACCCGTTCATGGCCAAAGTAACGCTGGACGCTATTTAAATTTGCAGCGACTTCAAGCATTTATACGATCAGCTATGCTTTGTAGTCGTTCAAAATGGGGAATGATGTTCTCGAAGGTTTGCGTTCTGAGGCTCGGATGATTGCGGTCGAGATGGTCCGGCTGTTAGCGGCCCGAAGGGATGTAGTGAGGAAAATCGCGGAGCTCAAGCGGCAAATGGGAA
>JANXEM010000039.1 GCA_025058435.1 Candidatus Caldarchaeum sp. | reverse complement strand
ATTACCCTTCGTAGGAGCAACGCGTCTAACCATCCTTTACCCCCTGTTGGTGCTAATCGCTTTCGCCGTCGTGTGTAACGCAGTCAACAGCGTCGACGTTCTCAACGGCTCCATGGCTTTGACAAGCCTCGCATCCCTTCTTCCGCTTACCATAATCTCGTACATCGAGAACAAACCCGAGGTGTTCATGGTATGCTTGGTGGCGGCGGCTGTTTTGACAGTGTTCCTCACCAAGAATTTCTACCCGGCGAAAACTTTTGCGGGCAACGTCGGAAGCCTGTATCTGGGTGCTTTGATAACTTTCGTCGCGGTATACGGCAGGATGGAGGTTGTGGCGATTGTGGCGTTGATGCCTCAGATAATGAATGAATTTCACATCATCTATTCTTTGAGGGGGTTGAGAAGCGGGAAGGCCGCGGCTGTCAGGCCCACGATAGTCTCTTCGTCTTTTATCGAAGCTAACCCGGACAAAAGGGCTCCAATCACTTTGCTGCGTCTGCTGACGGTGGGAAAACGACTGACGGAGAAAGAAGCGGTAATCAGGCTGGCAATTCTATGTCTCTATTCATCTCTTCTTTCGCTTTTTACGTATTTTGTGTTGATAAGGGGTTTGGGACTTTGAAAAACTCGTTTTTGAGCTTGGTCGTGCTGCTTACGTTGGTCTGGGCCCTTTTCCTCGTTGCCACGTCGTTTATCGCGTTTGTTGTTCTTCCTGTAATCGAGGGAACGGACAGAGGAGTCCTCAGCTCCGTCGCAAGAACTGTGGCTGGTTTCGTTGTCTTCACGGGATGGGTGGTTGGCTGGCAGAAGCTTACGGAGTTCTGGCTCTACCGCATCCTGTTGAAGGGGGAGAAGGCATGAAAATCTTCTTCGCATCAACGGATGAAACGGGAATTTCGGCCGCCCTCAAGCTCGCCAACGCAGGGTTCAAAACCTTCTTTTACAGCCCCAACCCCTACGTCGAATCGAAGGCCGCCAACCACGACCAGCTCACCCACAGATGCGTGAACAAAATAGAGTTCATCAAACTCTGCGCAGAAGATAGGTTCAAGGTGATATCGGAGCCCTTGGACGAAGCGGACGAAACATGGCTTCACGTCAACACCGTCAAAGACGGAAAAGACGAATACGCGTCGGCTGAAAACATCGTCAAATTGGTTACCGAGAAAATCACGGCTACAAAGACCTTGGTGTTGTCTGGCCTGACGAAAGTCGGTGAGGCAGAGAAACTGTTGAGCTCTTTTACAAAACGATGCATGGCCAACCCCGAAGAACAACGATATGTCGGAGGTTTGTCGCTCTTTGACGCTTGCATACCGGTGTGGAGAAAAGGCACACAAGCATCGACGGGGTTGACAAAATTGTCCCACATCCCATTCGACGAGCTGGCCGAAGCCGAGTCCGCAACAATTGCGCAGGTGTTCGCGCGGGCTGCTTTCGTGGAGGCGTTGGTCGAGATGACGATACATTCCGGCCACTACAGCATATTGACAAACTGCGTTCACGACCCGGTTCTGCTCCATCCCGAAAGCATCGACGTCCTAAAGTATTTCAAGTCCCACAACTTGCCGCCGCTGGTGGCGAACATGTTTGGAAAAATCGCGAAAACAGCGTTTAAAACAGAGAAACAGGCGGTATCTCGAATATCAGAGTTGGCTAAGAAAGCCCGTAAACAACTACGCATTCTCGTCGTCAGCCATTCTGAAGCAGCCTTCAAAAAAATATCCTCAAATTTCAAAAGCAAAAACGTCAGACTGCATTTCGTTAGCGACCAAAGTATTACGGGGGAAAACATCGATTCTTACACCGGGTTTGATGGTGTGCTGGTGAATTCGCTTCGTATCGATTTGTTGAAGGAGTTCCATAGAAGATATGAGCATGTCTGGTTTGTGTTAGGGGTTTGACGGTGATGGATGTTGGTTAGGGTTGCCGTTGTCGGGGCTGGGTTTTGGGGCGTGAATCATGTTAGGGTTTTGAAGGAGCTACCGGGTGTCGAGGTGGTGGGGGTTTGTGACGTCGATTTTGGCCGTGCTTCACGGGCTGGGAAAAGGTTTGGTGTGGAACATCTTTTCACCGACGCCGGGGAGATGATTGAGAAAACCCGGCCCGACGCCGTAACCATTTGCACGCCGTCGACGACTCACGCTTCATTAGCCCTCCAAATGCTGGATGCTGGATGCGACGTCCTTATCGAGAAACCGATGGCTTCGACGGTTTCCGAGGCCGTGCAAATAATCGACAAAATGTTGGAGAGAAAGAGGCGTGTGATGGTCGGGTTCATCGAAAGGTTTAACCCGGCCGTCCAGTTTGCCAAGAAAATCATCGACGGAGGAGAAATTGGTGATGTGTTGCTTTTCTACGGGAGGAGAATAGGCTCTTGGCCGGAAAGGGTTGGGGACGTCGGCGTCGTCAAGGACACGGCTGTTCATGACATCGATTTGGTTACGTGGGTTTTCGGCGGGTTACCTGAAAGCGTTTACGCGATGTGCGGCCGTCTAAGACACAGTTACGAAGACCACGCCCAAATTTTCCTTTCCTACTCCGGATGGAGGAGCGCTTTACTCGAGGCAAACTGGCTTACTCCGAGGAAGAAAAGGGAGATGCACATCACCGGAGAAAAAGGTGTTGTTTCTGTGCGTTTCATCGAACAGGAAGTCGTGTTGGAGAAGGCCGAGCAACTGGTCATTCCGAACCTAAAATATTCAGAGCCCCTGAAGAACGAGCTCGCCCATTTCGTAGAATGTGTTGAAAAGGGGGCTGAGCCTGCGGTAACCGTCTACGACGGCCTCAGAGCAACTCTGTTAGCGGAATGTATACTCGAATCAGCCCGAAGAAAAAAGCCGGTCAACCCATGGGAAATTATTTCTGAACATCACGTCGAAGAACATGTTGGAAAAGGTCTTGGGGCCGCCCGGATTTGAACCGGGGACCTCGCGGGCCCAAGCCGCGCATCTTAGACCAAGCTGGACCACGGCCCCTTAAGGAAGTTGGCTATCGCCCGAATAAATACCAGCCGTTTCTATACGATGAGCTGTATTCCTTTGAGGCTGATGATGTATTCGTTCCATTCGGTAGGATGTCTTAGGCCTCGGAGAAATCTTATCCGCAGGAATCTCCGGAGGTTGCCTCCCATCTCTTCCATCGTCATTTCCACGACGCCGTCGGATAGGGAATAGAGCAGGTTGGTCAGCTTTTGCTCGAGGATTTCGGGGACGATAACCGCCACGGACGTCGCGTTGCTCCTTCTGACGTCGGAGGCCACGGCTTGGTAGAACTTGAAGGCGTTTTCCGACGGAACATAGGCCAGCAGCGTGCTCAAGTCATCGATGACGAGGAAGAAGTTGTCGCTGTAGTCGGCTGCTTCGAGGAATTTCTGCCTGATTTCAAGGAGGCTTGATTCGGGGCTGATGGTGTATTTTGCGAAAGGTGTTTTTTCTCCCCTCGTGTGGCAGTCGACGATCACCATCGAATCGTTGGACAGATAGTCCCGGAAATCTATGGAAACCGAGCCGGCGAGGTCGATGAAGTTTTGGGGCGCCATCGTTGTCAGGGCGTAGATGACTTTTCGGCCTTGTTTGAGGGCTTTTTCAGCCGCCTGCGAAGCGAGAAGTGTTTTGCCGACGCCGTTGGGCCCGGTGAAGATGATCGAGCCGATTTTTCCGAGGATTGTTTCGACAACCCAGTTGATGGTTACCTGCATCCTTTTCAGCCTCGTTTGACGGGTTTTTCCAGCGAAATTTTCCGCCAGTCACGGAGCAGAACCCAGAAGGCCGCCGTAAGCAATATGAAGAAAAGCAGACCCGATATCGTTTCTATACCCAACGGTAGAGGCCCTATTCTGCCGCCGAGCTCCATTAAAGCTATCCCCCTCCCCAGAATCGAGATGAAGGCGGCCGCTATTAAGATTTTAAAGAATCTTCTAAAAATTCCAAGGCTTAGCTCTTTGGCTATTCCATAAACGACCACGGTAAATATCATGGTCAGGATGAAAGTCGAGAAGACCACTAACAGCTCGAGCTCAGTCGAGTTCATGCGCGTCAGACCCTGCCTTTCGTCCGTCTTTTCGCGCGGGAAACAGTTCTGCGTAAGACTACCGTGGATGTTATGCCAACGACCATCACGATTACCGGCAACAAGATGGTGGTCAATTCCTGTAGCGAAAGCGTAACATTCCCCAACACGAGGGCCACGGGCATTTTCACCGTGAAGGACTGGCCGTCGCCGGTGACCAAGACCTGTTGCTCGACGTTCTTCGTTCCCAAAGTTGTTCGGATCTGGTACGCGCCGGGCGGAACGGCGACAAACATGGCTTCGGAGCTGGTGAATCTGCCAAGAGAAACGTCGCCCCGTACAGCCTCTATGGTTGCTTCCAACGGTGTGTTGAATTCGTTGACCACGGACACTTTGAAGCTGTAGAGGGGCAAAGTGAATTCGGTTCGTTCGCCTGCTTTTGCGACGGCTTCGAAGACGGTGAACCCACGGTATTTGGCTGTGAACCGGTATGAGCCCAGTGGTTTCTGGCCTAACGTCGCCGTTCCGTCTGCTTTGGTGGTTGTCGAGCCGAGGTTGGGGGCGTCGACCGCGACACCTGCGACCGGTGCTCCTCTCTGGTCCTTGAAAAACAGGACAACGTATCCTGCTTTAGCGATTATCTGGATATTTTGGATGGTTTGCATCGGCTCCGAATAGATTTCAGCATCGTCGAGGAAAATTTTCAGGGTATGCGTGCCGGCTGGAACTTCTTCGAAGACCACGGTTCCGTTGACGACTTGACGTTCCACGGCCATGTTTCCGAGCTGGAGAAGAGCTTTTGCCCTCGATATTTCTAACCCATCGACGCCCACAACTTTTATCCGTATGGCGTATATTTCTGCCTTCAGCGATGTCTGCACTCCTGGACGAAGAACCACGACGGTGTCCAACACTTTGAATCCTTTCCAAACTGCTTCGAAGCCGTAGGCCCCGGCGGTGATGTCCTTCAACCTTATCTTTCCGTCTTGGAGGGGCATGGGCCTGCCTTCGACCGTGACAGCCGCGTCCACGAGTTTCCGGCCTTCGTAGTCGGTTATTTCGACGTCTGCGTCGAAAACAGCGACGTTGACCGTGTTTTCTCCGTGGTTTTCGGGGATTCTAAGCGTGGTCTGTCCGACCGGTACGAATTTCTTTTTGAAGGTATTGTATGCCTCTATTTCAATTTGGTAGGCTCCTTTCGGAAGTCTGTCGAATGTTGGGGATGTTGTGTTTTGGGCCGTCCGTTGAAAAGGCGAGAGGCGAACCAGCAGAGGGAGGTCGATGTTTTTTCCGTCGGCCTTTTTTACGTTGATTTGGAGGTCTCCGACTTGGGCGGTTGCTTCGAGGGTTCCGCCGGGGCTGTTTTTCACGAGCGGCTCCGATACCCTTAGGTCGGATTCAAAAACTTCGACTCCGAGCCAACTGGCTTTGAACCGGTAAGTTCCTGCGGGGACGTTGACGAATTTAGCCAAGCCGTTGACCGAATTTGTCTTAACTCCGTTGAGAAACACCTCCGTGTCCAGAGGCCTGTTCGCCAAATCTTTCAAGACCACGTGGGCTTCGTAGAGGAAGGTTTTGACCGTGGGATTTTTCGCGAGGTCTGCAAGAATCGGGTATATTTGGTTGGCGAGATGTAGGCGGCCGTCGTAGGGAGATAGGTAGAAAACCTTTGTCAGGTAAGCGCCTTCGTTCATTCTCCTTATTTCGACGTAGCCGTTTTCGTCGGATTTGTAGAGGAAGGTCGCGGTGGCTCCCGGCAGGGTTGAAGTCATTTCCACGGTTGCGTCGGGAACCGGGTTAAGGCCCCAGTAGTCGGTCACGCGGAACCTGAAGGTTCTATACGGCTCGATGACGACGTAGTCAAGGTCAGTCGAGACCGTCAAAGGCCCTATTCTCCGTCCGTCATCGCCCGTGAACACCGCTTTGAATTTGAGCTCTGCTTTGAGCCGTCCGACGGGGACGTCAGCGTTCGGCCTTATCGTTATGTTGATGTCTCTGTCGACCAGCCGTCCGAGAACTATGCCTTCTGGCTTCGAAAAAGTGATGGCCGGCCTGTCATATCCTGATAGCCATATTTGGAATTCGGTGATGTTGAAGACGCCTGCTTCAAGGTTTTTCATCCGGATTATAGCCCATCCGCTACCGCCTGCATGGATGTCTCCCTGCCAAGCCATGACAGTAGCAACAACTCGCCAGAACCCGGCCGCTTCGGGAACGATGCAGACCTGGAAAACCTCCCCAA
>JANXEM010000054.1 GCA_025058435.1 Candidatus Caldarchaeum sp. | reverse complement strand
GACGCTTATCCGGCGGAGGTTTTGCTCAGCGTCTTGGAGGTTGGGCTGATGGTGGAGAACATGGTTATCGCGTGTGAGGCCCTTGGATACGGCACCCTGCTTCTTGACTGCGGGATCTACGAATGCGAAAGATTCACGGAGATGCTGAAGCTTCCGAACGGCGTGATTCCTTTGACGATTCTCCTGATCGGCGAGAAGGACGAAAACCCGCCGCCGAGGCCCCGCTGGCCTCTTGAAACAGTTCTTCACGTCGACGGCTACAGACCAATCACTCCCAAAGACGCCGAAAAATACCTCGAAACAGCGGAGAAGCTACTGGCCCGGGAGGGATATCTGCTGAAATACGCCAACTTCAGGGGCAGCTACTCCGAATACCTCGCCGAAAGGTTCAGCGCCAACAAAGAACTCCGCCAATCCTACAACGCACTTTCATCCTTCGTCCGCAAACAGGGCTTGAAGGTTTAGGGGTTCGTGCTTATATCTTCGGAACACGAATATGCGGCGATGAGCTTAGAAGCCGAAGTATCTGCGATGCTCTCGGAATACGTCGCGGCGGTGGAGAAGGCGGTCGAAAAAATCGTGCCGAAATCCTTGGACATCGCGTATCTTCTGGACCGGTTCGGGAAGCCCGTGTTCCGCTACAGCCCGGAATCTCTGACGGAGGGGTTGTCGAAGCCTTTCTGGGAGCTGTTCAGACGGGGTGGAAAACGCTGGAGACCGGCGTTAACCCTGATAACCTACGAAGCCCTCGGGGGAAAGGCCTCAGACATTTACCAAGCCGCCGCCATCCCCGAAATCATCCACAACGCAACCCTGATAGTCGACGACGTCGAAGACGGAAGCCTCTACAGAAGAGGAGGCCCCTGCATCCACCGCATCTACGGCGTCGACGTCGCCGTCAACGCGGGCAACGCATTCTACTACATACCCGTCTACCTCGTAGCGAAGCAAACCGACGAAACCAAAGCCGGAAAACTTCTCGAAAAATACGTCGAAATGATGGTCAAACTCAGCCTCGGCCAAACCATGGACATCGTCTGGCACAGAGGGCTCGTAACAGATGTGACCGAGGAACATTATCTGCAGATGGCTTCTTTCAAAACGGGAGCTCTTTCGCGTTTCGCCGTCGAGCTCGCGGCCATCTACGCGGGACGGCTTGAGCTGTTGACTGATTTGGGAAAGTTCGGCGAAGCCGTCGGTGTAGCCTTCCAGATTCAAGACGACTACCTCAACATCTTCGGCGACGAAGCCAAATACGGCAAAGAAATCGGCGGAGACATCACCGAAGGCAAACACACCTTGATGACCGTCTACGCCCTCAGACACCTCCCAACAGAGAAAAGCAAACGCCTCCAAGAAATCCTTTCGATGCACACATCGGAACAGACCACGATAGCTGAAGCCATCCAGCTAATCAAACAGTCGGGCGCGGGAGAATACGCTCGAAATGTTTCGAAGAAAATCATGTCAGAAGCATGGGCGCAAATCGACCCATTACTGCCGCCTTCACAGGCTAAAGAAAAGCTGAATAAGCTCGCGACCTTCCTCGTCGAAAGAACCCTGTAAAACACTTATGCAGGCTCCAACCATTTGATACACGTATGTCGAGCGTCAAAATAGAAGTTGTGGAGGTGAAGGTTCCGGAAGGATGCAACGTCGTTTTCGGCATCTCTCATTTCATCAAAACCGTTGAAGATGTTTACGAAGCGGTCGTCAACACGGTTCCCGGAGCCAAGTTCGGGCTGGCTTTTATGGAAGCCAGCGGCGAATGCCTCGTCCGCCACGAAGGAACCGACCCAGACCTACGCAAACACGCCGCCGAAACCATGCTCAAAATCGGAGCCGGCCACACCTTCATCCTCTTCATCAGAGGATTCTACCCCATCAACATCATGCAAAGGCTTAAAGACGTGCCCGAAGTCTGCACAATACTCGCCGCCACAGCCAACCCCCTCCAAATAATAATAGCAGAAACGGAGCAAGGCCGCGGAATTCTCGGAGTAGTCGACGGCCACAAACCCAAAGGCATCGAAGAGGAAAAACACATCGAAACACGCAAACAATTCCTTAGAAAAATCGGGTACAAGCTCTGAAGAAGCGCCAACGCGGTTAAAGGTATTTTTTGATTTTTCTGACAAGCCGTGGATAGGTTTTTGGGTCATCGAATATCCACGAGTTTATCCCACTAATTTTGACGGGTTCTGTTTCGAGAACTTCAAAAATTTCGTGCCGGGGAAAAACTTTGACATAATGTTTGGGGTCTTTCATCAAAAGGATGCGTCGGTATTCGATTTCGTGGATGTGGGTTACTGGTGTGCCGGATGTTTTCTGGACTTTTGCGATGAGGTGTTGGATGTCTTCGAGGCTGAGGTTGTTCTGTTTTCCGCGTTTTTTCCATTCCGCGACGCATGCGTTGAAGAACCCGATGACGTCGTCGAGATATGGGTTTCCGCCGTTGAAGTAGAGGATGACGATGGGGTGGGAAAGCCATCCTCTGAGGCCGTCGTTGATGAGGCCGAGTTTTCGGAGGAAAGTGTTTATCACTTGTTTGGCTTCGACACGTTGTTTTCCGAGACGGAGGTCGTCGAGGACTGCGGCGGATTTGGCCCAGTCGACGTAGGGCCTGAATATCTGCATGACGCCTGTTACATGGTTGGTGTTTTTTCTCAAATAGGTTTGGGAAGAAGGGGATGATTGTGTGGTTGACGAGGGCGAGCCATAGGAGTCCGCCGAGGGATGTATTGATGTATGGTAGTATCCAGTAGACGCGGTTGATGTCCTGTTTGAAGAATAGTACGGAGATTGGGATGGCTGGGTAGATGAGGACGAGGAAGCTGAGGGGATGGTAGTTGGTCAGCGTGATGGCGAGGTATGCGAGTGCCGTCCAGAAAACTGTAACAAGCAGGAGGGCTGGTTTTCTTCCGACGAAGACGGGCGTTGATATGATGCCTGTTCTTCGGTCGTATTCGATGTCGGGGACGGCTGAGAAGATGTGCATGGCTGAGATGTGGAAGAAGCCGGCGAGGAGGATGAGGGTGTCTGGGATTTTTCCGGAGACGATGTAGTGGCCGAATACGCCGGGCATGATGTAGAGGTAGTTGGACATGAAGTCGAGGAACGGCTTGCTTTTGAAGCGGAAAGGCGGGGCGCTGTAGAAGATGGCGAGGAACAGAAAGCCCGCGAAAAGAAGCTTCGCCATGTTGTCCTGCAAAACCATCAAGCCGATGCTGAACAGGATGACGGCCGTCAAAAGCCTGCCGAGCTTCCTTCTTTCCTCTCCAAAAACCCTCAGCTCCTTCGTGTCTTTCTTGGGGTTGAGCAGGTCGGTTTCGGTGTCGAAGTAGTCGTTGATTCCGTAGATGATGATGTTTGCGGGGACGAAGAAGTACAGCAGGTAGATGTAGTATTCGGGCCTCAAAAAGTCGTTGAACCCAGACGCTCCGATTGTGTAGCCGATGACGTAGGGCCCGGCCGCGTAAATCCAAAACCGGAAACGCGAAATCTTGAGAAGCTTGGCGACGGCCTTAGCTACGGCCAAACCAAGCCACCGACCGATACTTTATACCTCAAAGCCCTGATAAAATTCGTGTTCGCGCTGTAGAAAATCCTCGGCTTCCACGGCTTGACCTTCCGCATGAAAACCACCCACGGAGACCGGTAAATGACGTGGGCGGTCCATTTGTACATGTCCGCCGCCGTCTTGATCGGAACGAGGTATCGGTAGGGAATGTATTTGTAGCCTTTTTCGGCGAACCTCTGCCATTC
>JANXEM010000037.1 GCA_025058435.1 Candidatus Caldarchaeum sp. | reverse complement strand
TGGATGTGGTCGGCTAATTCGGCGGCGGGCCCGTCCTTTTCCCTGTCGAGGGGCTGCATGGGTATGATGTTGACGATCATCCCGACGGACGCGTCTTCCTCGGCTCTGACTTTGTCAAACTGTTTGACGGCGTCGTAGGCTCTTGCATGAGCGGCCGCCATGTGGGACAGACATCTCCTGAAAAGCCTGAAATCGTTGAGAGCTGGTGGAAAACCCCAGCCGGGGAAGAGGTACCCGGCCTCCGCTACTACGCTCGGCTCGTTGAAGGTCGCCCATCGGTCAACGAGGTCTCCGAGCTTCGAAGCAACGTAGGCCGCGTACTTCCAGAATTCGACGACCGTGTTCTCGTCGAGCCATCCCGCGGGCCCTTTCCTTCCCCTCGACTTCCGCACCGCGATCGGGTCGTGTACCCAAAGTGGCAGGGTGAAATGGTTTAGGCAGACGATGGGTTTGATGTTGTTTGAAACTATGTCCTTTAGAATTTCTCGGTAACGGTTCAAAGCGTCGATGTTCGCGATTTTCTCGAGTCTGTCGATTATGTTTTCTTCGGCGGTGATGTTGGATATTCTGCCGAACTCGTTCCTTTCGACGTCGACCTTGACCTCTTTGGTCGGACGTGGAAAAACTCTGCTCCATTCTATTCCGATTCGCAACGAGTTCAAGCCGAGATTGACGGCGAGCAGATGGTCCTGCCTGTAGCGGTTCCAGTAGTCGGGGCCGTTTTCGGGCAAATCGCCGCTGACAACGCCGCGTTCTATGTTGTGTTTGTCGTGAACCCAGACAAACCAGTCGGTTCCACTGTCCAAGCCGCCTGAACCGCCCATCTCAAACTGAAAACCACTCGACGAAACACCCCAGAGAAAATGCTTGGGGAAGGACACGAAATCAACGCACGCTCCGACCGATTTAAGCTTAGATGGATGCTGTTGATATGGTTGTCGAACGGCCTGCGTATTACTGGTTTAACCAAGCATACTTTTTATAGAGACGTTTCTTTGAGCAGTTTAGCTTCGGAGCTGCTTTGGGTGTTTGTGGATGGTTAAGTGGCGGACTCTTGTGCACAACGGCGTCGCGGTCCCACCCCCCTACCAGCCGAAGGGGTTCACCGTCAAAATACGCGGCGAGACGGTTGCCCTTGACCCGCTGCAGGAGGAGATGGCTTATGCGTGGGCGTTGAAGAAGGACACGCCCTACGTCCAAGACCCGGTTTTCCAGAAAAACTTCCTCCAAGACTTTCTCAAAACCTTCGACGGCCGTTTTGACGATGTTTCGATCAACGACATCGATTTTTCCGAAATCTTCGCGTACGTTGACCGGGAGAAGCAGCTTAAGGCAGATAAGGAGTACCGGAAGCGGCTTTCGGCTGAGCGTAAGAAGCTGCGGGAGGAGTTGAAGGCGCGGTTTGGCTGGGCGGAGATGGATGGGAAAAGGTTTGAGGTGGCGAACTGGATGGTCGAGCCTCCGGGAATTTTCATGGGCCGTGGAGCGCATCCGCTACGAGGCCGTTGGAAGCCACGCATCACCGAAGAAGACATCACTCTCAACCTC
>JANXEM010000028.1 GCA_025058435.1 Candidatus Caldarchaeum sp. | reverse complement strand
CTCACGGCCCTCAACATCATCCAAACATGCGAAAACAGGCCAAAAATCTTGACAGACCTCGGGCTTCTGCAGGTCGTCTGCAACACATCCGAAGTCCCGGTACCGCCGATGAGACGCGTAGAACAACATAGGATTGAACGGTTCCTCGAAGAAAACCGTGAACAGTTTTTCCGGGTTCCAGACCCCGTCAAAAGCCCGGAAGATTATGAGATGTTTTTGGATTCTCTGAAGACCGCTGTGTTGATGAAGGCGTGGGTTGACGAAACGGGTGAAGGAGAAATTTACGAAAGGTTTGGGGTTGAGCCGGGTGATTTGGCCGTGTTGCGGGAAAGAACGAGCTGGATGGCTTATTCCGCTTCGCAGCTGATGATGATTTTGGCCAAGAAGAATTTGATGCGTGAATTCGACGTTCTGTCATCGCGTCTCGAGCACGGAGTCAAGGAGGAGTTACTTCCCCTCGTCGTCCTCCAAGGCGTAGGAAGAGTGCGTGCGAGAAACCTCTACAACGCCGGCTACCGAAACCTCGAAGACCTACGCAAAGCATCGGTCGAAGAACTGTCAAAAGTCCCCAGCATAGGCCAAAAAATTGCTTCACTCATCAAAAGTCAGGTGTAACCAGTTTTTCGAATTCTTCAAGTGTCTTCTCCTGATTTGGTTCGACGGAGCCCGGACGCAAATTTCTCACTTTCTCCAAACTTTCCCTCCATCGGTTCTTCTCTTCAGCCATCACGTATGCCGTCAAAACCATTCCGGTTCGTCCGAGGCCCGCGAGGCAGTGGACCAGAACTTTCTCCCTTTCGTTCACGAGCTTTTGGAGGGTTTTCACGATTTCGTGGATTTTCCGGGGGTCTGCGGGCTGATGGTCTTCGAGGGGGAAATGGAAATATTTGATGTCGGTTCCGTCGAGCAGTTTACCGGGTAGGGGGTTTTCAGTCAAGCTGATTATGGCCGTTACGCCGATTTTCCGGAGATATTGGATGTGTTTTCTGGTGCTCGGCAGCCCGCTCGCTGCAACAAAGTCGGTCACCATCGAGAAATTGGGCGGCCTTTCCATGAAAAACCCCTGAATCTTTCTCAGAATACCCGGCACGAATTATCTGGCGAGAACCGTTTTTACAAATTTTTCGGTCTTTTCATCCTGTTCGGAACGGATGCTCGAAGCCGCTTCTTCGTCGACGTCGAGGACGATGGCCCTGATTTTTTCGTACCCCAGTTTGTTGACCAGAGCGTTGAAAATCTTCGCCCCGCTGACCAGTTCAAACAACCCATTCTCCATCGGCCTCACCATCACCGGCCCCAAAACCTCCGCGAACTGAGCCAAAACTTCGTACTCCTCCTCTGAAACGGAAACTCCCAAAGCCGGAGGAACAATAACCTTTCCGACAGGTATTTCCACGACGGCCCCCACAACGTTACCCGTCAATACTTCCGCCTTCTCGGACTTCCATTCATTCAGCATCAACCGGTCTTTCTCCCCAAAATATCCATGCCACCACTTGAGACTTTCCAAAATCAGCCGCTCCATCTCCGAAGCAATCTGGCCCTGTTCACCCGCCACCTTGTCGTTGGACAAAACCAGCAAAAGAGTTTTCTTCGCGGGCTCCGCGGTTTTTTCCGACTTCATCAGAAGCTGGGGCCTCACCGCCGTCAGTATCACGTCCATGAAAACCTGGTTTCCCGATTTGTCCGACCCAAGGCTTATTCTGACGGACAGCCGGTCTTTTCCTTTGAGCTTTTCGAGGAGATAGTCGCGGAGCCTTTCATACATCACCATCGTGTAGATGAACTGGCCGAGCTTCGATTCGAATTCGTCGAACCCGTAGCTCATCTAAGGAGCCTTCTCTATGTACTTGAGAGCGCCGATTTGGATGAAGTTGTGGTGGATGTAGGTGTATTCGTCGGAGACGGGCATCAACGTCGCTTCGCATACGGGGAGGCTTGGTTCGGGGATTTCCTTCTGCTCGAGCTTTTCCTGCATGGACGCATGGAAAGTCGCAAATTATATAAGCGTTTGCCAGATACATGAAAAACACTTCACCGTAACTATTAATTCGCCGAAACCATAGGATTTAGTCGTTGAAGATAGTGAAAGGGCCTTCGTTAAAGCAGTTGGCGGAAAAAATTGCGAGATACGCGAACGTCGAGGCTGTTGACGTGGTGGAAAAGGTTTTTCCTGATGGCGAGTCGTATGTGAGGGTTGTCGGCGAAGTTGACGACGACGTTGTGTTAGTGCATGGCCTTCATCCGCCTCAAGACGTCAACCTTGTCAAGCTTCTTCTGCTTGCCGACGCGGTCAAAGCGGTTGGCGCGAAAAACATCAAAGCGGTTATCCCGTACATGGCTTATGCGAGGCAGGATAGACGATTTCTCGAAGGGGAGCCGGTCAGCGTTCACGTCGTTTTGCGGGCCTTGAAGGCCGCCGGCGTCGACGAAGTGTTAACGGTCAACATTCATTCGCCGTGGATTGCTTCCGAATCCCCCGTGAAGCTAATCAACATCGACGCCTCTGGACTTCTCGCCTCATACGTCATCCAGACGGGGGTGGAAAGGCCTTTCGTCGTCTCCCCGGGGAAAAAAGGGGGCGAAATGGCTGAAGCCGTGGCGGAGGTGATGGAAACCGACCACGCAGTTCTGCGGACATCGAGAAACCCGGAGACGGGAGAGGTATCCGTCACCGCAGAAAACATCCCATCCGACAGGGAGATAATCATCGTCGACGACGTCATCAGCACAGGCACCACCGTCATCAAATCCATCCAGCTACTGAAAAAATTCAGCCCGACAAAGCTGGTCGTAGCCGCTGTTCACGGTCTGTTCATCGACTCCGCGGCC
>JANXEM010000042.1 GCA_025058435.1 Candidatus Caldarchaeum sp. | reverse complement strand
TTCACGTCGTCGTCGTAGAAGGTCAGCCCGGTCGCCCCTATTCCCGCTCCGTATGCCGCGAGGTAGACGAGGCCTGCTTTTATTCCGCCGTCGAGCTGGGCGACTCGGTAGCCTCTGTTGCCCAGTTTTTGGAGTGTTTGCGTGAGGGGGTGCATGATGAAGAACACGGCTGATGCGTCTTCACCCAGCTCCTGTTCTAGGCAGAGATAACCGCTGACCCTTCTAAACTCGCCTGTTTTGACCGGAATGAGTTTTCCGCCGGCGTAATGGTAGGCTCCGGACGCGATGTTTTCGACGGCGTTCACGATGATGAAAAAAGATGCGTACGAACCAAAGTCTGTCGGCAAGTATACGGATGATTTCTCCAGAAGCGTCAAGAAGGTTTCGTAGCCTATCGACGTGCGGCTGAATTTTCTCGTGGAGCCGCGGCGGAGAATTACTTCCCAGACCGGAGGCCCGTGCTCTGGTTTTTCCGTGGGAACGTCTGTTGTCGGCTTTCCACTCGGATGCTGAGCAGCTTTACGCCATTCAACTAGTTCGTCGACCGTTTTCAGCGACGATGCCGCGTGGATTTCTTCAACCGCCCGGTAATGGGTTTCGCGTCTCGAAAGCGGCTGGGTTTTGGGCTGGATTGGTTCGACGGCTTCGACGGGCTTGGGGGCCTTTTCCGAATAGCCGAGCGGTGCGACGACGACCGCCGATTCCTTGACGCCGTCGACGCCGACCAGCCTGTTGACCTGTTCGTCGACGAACCCGGCCGCGAAGAAGCTCCTCAGCCCGAAGGCGTTGCAGCACGTAAACATGTTGGCCAGCATCACGCCGGAATCCCAGAACCAGTGCCGGTAAGACCTTTCCCGATACTTCCAAGCGTTACGCCACGGAATCGATGTGAAGACTGCGACGGCGTTGCTTTCAGAAGCGAGCGAGTGCGAATAACGGGCGAGAAACCCTCGGTAATCGCCCTGTCGCAAAACGTTTAAGCCGAAGGTTTTGGGGTCGAAATGGTACACTCCGGGTTCGAGCCCTTCGACGTCCCCAGCGACAACATATACCTCGATTGGGTAGAGAGCCCCCGTCGCAGGAGCTGCGCGGAAGTAGTGAACACCGTCCACATATCTGACAGCCCGTGTTATGCCCGCCGTGAAGAAGAGAACCGAGGCGAGCGCTTTCAAATCCATGGCTTCCTTCGACGATGTTTGGTGAGCGAACGATGTGAATATGGGTCTCTCGGGTTTGGGAATGTCTTTGGGAAGCGGGGTTTTCGGCGTGTCGATATATGTTTTGAACGGGTTTGGTTTGTTGGCCCAGTCGAGACGGTGAAAAGTCGTTCGCACGCTGACGTAGCTATGTTTCGTCGACTCATGGAATTCCAAAGCTTTCTCGTAGTCCCACACGGACGCGTATCTACGGAATAATCAGATAATAGGTGTTGTGCAAGGTATTTGCTCGGTAGAAATCTGGCGTGCGGGAAATGATGCATTCACTGATTTTCTTTTTCGACTGGCGTTTCTACGGGCCAAGCCGGATGATGTTTCTTAGCCCATTTGACAGATACCTTCCCGTCGGTGAAAATCGCCCGCAACACCTCCCAGTTGACGGGGTTTATGGATAGGAAGAAATGAGCCGCCAAAGGAAGTCCGGTCAAAATGAATCCAAAATCGTGGATTAGGAGCAAGGTCGCTTCGTAACGTGTCCCGAGGACATCGAAAACCATCAGAATCCCGCTTACCCCTAGCAGCAGCAACCCCACATGCACTGCTAAAAGATAGATTTTCTCGAGTGGATGATGAAATCCAATCTTAGGATATTTCTTGGTCAAGCCAATCCATCGGAAAGCGACGGTCACCGCATCTCTGATATCACGCCAGCTTGGCCACCACCATTCAGCCTCTCTCGCTTGGAAAGCTCTCGCGATGGTCAGCGGAATTGCTGGGCCGAGAATGAAAATTGTGACGTAGTAGTGTAGGAATTCGCGGACTGCTTCACCACCGAGTAGGTCGTAGATCCATTTGAACTCAGCTCCCAACAGCGTAGGCAGGCCGGTGATGAACCCGATGGTTACTCCAACAAACATCAGCCAGTGAGTGACCCTTGCAAGCCGAGTCCATCTAAGGACCTTCATTCTTCCTTCACCTTTTTCCGTTCGCGTATGATGTGAACAATTCCAAGCACAGTGGCTCCGACCATGGCCAGCACCGAAAGAGGTTTAACCAAGCTGTCTTTCATCATGCTCCACATGGTGTAGGTGATGCCTTGGTCTTCGCCCCTTATCGGATATCTCACCATCTCGTAGGCCCCCTTTCGTGGGATGTAGA
>JANXEM010000041.1 GCA_025058435.1 Candidatus Caldarchaeum sp. | reverse complement strand
CGCCCTGTCGGGGTAGCATGCTTTGGCGGGAATGACGAGGTACATCGCGAGCCCTGGAAGGCCTGGGTCGGGGATGTAGAGTTTGATGTGCGGCGGCATTCTGCCGTCAATCATCCATGTGTAGAACATGTCGACCCATACAGGGGCCAGCCAGATTTCTTCCCGGGCAAGCATGTCGAGAGTTCCGACGTTGCCGGCGGTTATGGTCACGTGTTTGTTGAATTCCTTCAGCTCTTGGAGCGCGCTGGTTACTTTGGTTTTGATCAGCTCGGGGTCATGCGGGCCTTTCACCAATCTTTCGTATTCGCCGGTCTTCCAGTAAGTCCATCCGAGGACGAAGCCAACTCCGGAAAGGCCGCCTTTGATGCCGTTGTAGCCGAATTTGGACGGGTTCTTCTTGACCCATTCAACTATTCCCTGAAAATCTTTCGGAGGGTCTTTGACGTATTTGGTGTTGTAGGCCATGGCGACTTGGCTGTGGATAACGGGGATTCCGTAGCCTTCGATGTTGACGCCCAAAGCCACTTTAGCGTGCTCCGACGTCACATATTTCCAAGTCGACGCGGTTTCCGCATATTTCATCAACAAGCCCTCCGGCATAGCCCACGACATAAAGATCTGATGAACGAAGGCGGCGTCTACGTCCCAGCAAGCCTTGTTCGCGTCCTTCGCAGCCTTGATCTTCTCAAAGATTGTCCTGCTGCCCGCGTCTCCCGGCCCCGTGTGAATCGACACCAAATGCACGTCGGGGTGTTTCTGCTCAAACATCGGCCCGATGATGTTCTGCATCATCGTCAACTGGCTCACGTCACCCGCCGTCGCGAAAACCAGCTTTATCTTCCGGTCACCCGTTGTCGCCGGCTGATTCGACATCATGAACACACCGACAACCAACGCCACCGCAACAACCGCAGCGACCACGCCTAACGGAATCAAATTTTTGGAGTTCATTTTTTCCGCGACAATTCCTCCCTCCATCGAAATAATAAACCTTCGAAGGCTACGCTATATTTCAGAATTATCTCTATTAACGTAATTTTATTTCAATAAACCAACATTACCCGCTTCCGCCGGAGGTCAGCACTGTCTTGGCTGCTTATGCTTTCATAATGCTCATTTAACCCGCTAAAATTGTCGGTTAACAATTCATTTTTAAGCTTAGTTATTTTATATCTTAAAAAAATTTTGGGTTTTTGTTTTTTACCCGACTACTCCTTCGTAGGTCTTGAGTATTTCCGTGAAGGTCTGCGACAGCGGGAACATTCTACCGTGTTTCGAGAGGATTTCGGGCGTTATGTCTCCGAAAAGCCTCTGCTTTGCTTCCGCTGAAACATGGTCCATTACGTGTTTTCCGTCGATTCCCGGATACCAGTTGTATCTTTCGACTATTACCTTGGCTTGGACTTCGGGGCTCGTTATGTATTCGATCAGCTGTTTCGCCCTGTCGGGTGAGCAGGCTTTGGACGGAATCACCAAATACATCGGCTGGCCTGGAAGGCCTGGGTCGGGGATGAAGAGTCTGATGTGGGATGGCATTCTGCCTTCGAGCATCCATGTGTAGAACATGTCGACCCATACGGGGCCCATCCAGATTTCTTCACGGGCCAGCATGTCGAGGGTTCCGACGTTGCCCGCCGTGATGGTGACGAATTTGTTGAATTCTTTCAGCTCCTGAAACGCGCTGGTCACCTTCGTTTTGATCAACTCGCTGTCGTGAGGCCCTCTGGTCAGCCGGTTATATTCTCCCGTCTTCCAGTAGACCCATCCTATTACGAAACCGACTCCAGACATGCCGCCTTTGATGCCGTTGTAGCCGAATTTCGACGGGTTTTGCTGAACCCATTTGACTATTTCTTCGTAGCTTTTCGGCGGCGTTTTGACGTATTTTGTGTTGTAGGCGATGGCCACTTGGCTGTGGAATAGCGGGATGCCGTATCCTTCGATGTTCGTCCCGAGGGCCACTTTGGCATGTTCAGAAGTGACGTATTTCCAAGTCGTAGCTCCGTCGGCGTACTTGAGCAGCAACCCCTCTGGAATGGCCCACGACATGAAGACTTGATGAACCACGGCTACGTCAACGTCCCAGCAAGCCCGATTCGCATCCCTCGCCGCCCTCAACTTCTCGAAGATTGTCCTGCTTCCGGCGTCTCCCGGGCCCGTGTGGATGGTCGATACCTGCACGTCGGGATATTTCTGTTCATACATCGGACCTATGACGTTCTGCATCAACGCCAACATGTTCACGTCTCCAGCCGTCGCATACACTACACGAGTCTTCTGCCCAGAACCCGCGCTCATCTGGTTGCCCAGCAGCAGCACACCACCCAACAAAGCCACCGCAACGACCGCGGCTACGATGCCGACCGGCAGCAAATTTTTCGAATTCATTTCTCCGCGAAATTTGTTCCACCCTTCCGAGTAAAAAATTTTTCAAGGGTCAGATATATTTTGGATAAATTACTATATTCTGTCTAAGCTCAACCAATTAATCATAGTCCATTTATCGGTGGTTTCACTATTTTCCCACAATTACAATTTTTTCTGGAATAAACTCTACCAGAACCTCCGCACCCGATCCCACGGTTTTTTCACCCGAATAACGACATTTAACCATCCCGCCCGCCAAGCTTAGATGATATTCAACACGGTCACCCAAATACGTTACCCTGACAACGGTGGATTTTACGGTGTTTCGGTTCTCTTTTTCGGCGATTTTTAGCGATTCCGGTCTTAAAATTAGGTTAACCTCTTGACCGACCGATAATTCCCCGTTTCGCGGTCTTCTCGCCCTAACGGTCTGGCCTCCGTTGATTTTGACGTCCACGTAATCACCTGATATGTTGACGACGTCGCCGTCTAACAAACTGCTTTCGCCGATGAACCCGGCCACGAAACGGTCACGCGGTTCTTCATATATCTCCTTGGGAGAACCGATTTGAACTATTCGCCCGTTTCTCATGATGGCTATTCTGTCGGACACGGTAAAGGCCTCGAGCTGGTCGTGGGTCACGTAGACCGCCGTTATTCCGACGCTTTTGAGCAGCGTTTTGAGTTCATATCGGAGTTCTTCTCTGAGCTTTGCGTCCAAGTTGCTGAGCGGCTCGTCGAAAAGGATTGCTTGAGGGTTAAGCGCCAACGCACGTGCGAGGGCCACCCGCTGCTGCTGGCCTCCGGACAACTGCGTAGGATAACGGGCTTCAAAACCTTCCAGCTTCACCAACTCCAAAACCTGCTTGACCGTTTTTGTTATCTCGCCGCGTTCTTTTTTCTTCAGTTTTAGGCCGAAGGCGATGTTGTCGAACACGGTCATGTGCGGCCATAACGCGTAATCTTGAAAAACCATGGCCAAATTTCTTTTTTCGGGCGGCATTTCCGTGATGTCTTCGTTCTTCACATAAACTCGGCCTGTGTCTGGGTTGAGAAGGCCAGCGATAATCCTTAAAGTGGTGGTTTTGCCGCATCCGCTCGGGCCCAATACCGAAAATATCTCGCCCTTTTCTATCGATAGGTTGACGTCGTCGACCGCTGTCGTGTTGCCGAATTTTTTGGTGACGTTCTCGAGGTAGATGTGCGACAACTCCGTCTTCAACACGTGGTTGAAAACCGTGGTAAAAAATTTTCATTCCGCTGGTTTGTTGTGCAATAGTCATGTAAAGATGCTATATAGAATTTTGGATGACGAGTCAGGAGATCTCGGTTGTGGAAAAATTTTTGGCCTTGACCGGTGGATGGCGTGCTCTTGATTACTGGCTGGATAATGCGTAGTTAATGTTTTATGGAGGAGCTCGGGATATTTAAGCAGTATGGAAGTTGTCGGAAATTGACCAGAACAGGCGGTTGAATTTGATGAACATCATCGCTGGCGAGGTGGTTTTCTCGAAAAGGCCCGGCGATGTGTTGAAGAAATGGCGGACTCTTTTTGAGCTCAGCCAGAAGAACATCGCAAAGGAGATGGGGATTGCTTCTTCGGTTTTGAGCGATTATGAAAAGAGCCGCCGCAAGTCGCCGGGGACTGATTTTGTGCGGAGGTATGTGGAGGCTTTGATTAGGCTTGACGAGAGGAAGGGCGGGATGAAGATTCGGCAGTTTTCCGTTGATGTGACGAACCTTTCAGGCGTGGTTTTGGGGATGGCCGAATATTCTTCCCCGAAAATCATGGCCGATGTCGTTAAGCAGCTTAAGGGGGTTTGGCTGGCCGGCCAAAGCCAAAGCAGCCATCTGGTTTATGGATACACGGTCGTCGACAGCCTCGAAGCCATCAAAAGACTCGGGCCTTACGACTTTTTCCGGCTTTTCGGCGCAAACACGGTGAGGGTCGTGGTTTTCACAAACGTTTCACGTGGCCGGTCCCCCATCATCGCGGCGAAAATTTTCCCCGTCAGGCCTAAGATGATCGTCATCCATGGGCCTAAATCGGTCAAAGAAGTAGACCAGCTCGCCGTAGAGTTGGCTGAATCGGAGCAGATGCCCTACGTCCTTTCGCTCCATGAAAAAGTGGAAAATATTTTGGCGAGCCTTAATTCGCCGTAGGCGCCGCCGTTCTCTTCACCAGCCGGGCCGTTAGAATGCCGTTAACATACCTGAGTTCCCGGATGATGGCCTCGAAGGGCAGCTTGACCGTTCTCCTGAACCCCATACCGCCTTGAAGGACGAGCTTGCGGCCGAACAACTCCAGCTTGACTTTGTTCTCCGGCCCCGGAACCTGCGCCGTCAAGTCGACTACGTCTCCTTCCTGCCTTAATTCGAGTAAATAGTCGTCCCAAGTTGTTTTCTGGAGAGATTTTCTCAAGGCCATGAACCAGTAGACGGCGAGGCCGACAGCGAGTCCGCCGAGGACAAGCCCGAGAAGGCCCGTCTGAACTCTAATCAGCAGCGACAGCGCCGCAACAACCACCAGCACGAGCATCAAAACTCCGAAAACGTTGATTCCCGACGCCTTTGCCATCACCCTATCACCCGCACCTCCACATACCTCAGAACCGTTACACCTGACGTTTGGTAAATCGCTCCTAAATATAAGCTATCGCCAGAAATCCAATAAACAAGAATAGCGCCGTAGTTCTTCCAGTATTCTAAAAACGTCTTCAACTCATTTTTAATTTTGTCGAAGCTCATTTCGTCGGTGTAATTGAGTCTCGAGACTTTGTAGACGATGTTCGCGTTTATCTGTTCGGGCGTTTCGTCGCCGAGGCCGTTTTCCCTGAGGAATCCTCTGATTTTGTTCAGCCTTTCTTCGCGTGTCGTCGGCAAAGTCGGCGGCGGAGCTGTTTCGCCCGCGATTTTGTATAGGTAGTTTGCGAAGGCTTTTTCGATTGTGTCGCCAAGGCCGACGTAGTAAAGGCCCGTGAAAGCCGCTCCGACCACCGCTATCGTTCCTATCTGCGTGACCACCCCTTCACCTTCCCTCGCCGTGTAGACGGGGATGACGTAAACCGGCTGGTCTCCCACCTCGTAGAAGATGTTTTCGCCGACTCGCGGCGACGCGAGAAGAGTGCTCAGCGTCCTGAAGTCCGGGTCGCGTTGAAGGGCCTGCAGAGCCGCAGACGGCCCCAACAGCTTCGTCGGCGAATCAAGAGCGACTTTGTAGAAATACATCTCACCGAGCCCCGGATAGTCGTTGCGGACTACCGCGTATCCGGCGAGGTTTTGGCCTCTTGCGCCGCGGAGCTCCAGCGATAGAAGGCCGACAAACTCGGGGCCGTTGCCGTTCGGCAGCTTTGTGACGACGTAGTAGACTTCGACGCCCTGAGGAATTTCGTAGAATTCTCTTGCCTGAATGAAGGTGGCGGGGTCGTTGACGTGGTAGAGTGAGAACTGACGTATCTGGTATTCGAACAATTCGGCGGGATATCTTATTTGGCTGTGAAGCCAAGCTGGAACTTCTCGGGATATGAAGTCCGCGTACACGTTTTCGAAAAGTCTGGAGAAGAAATCTGTGCGCAGAAGGACCAACTGTATCGAGCCGTCGTAGACGTCGACGAGGGCTATGCCGACGAACCTAACGTAGGGGTTGCCGTTCGACCAAGGTGTTTTGTCTGTGGGCAGAGCGATTATCAAAGGCATCATCCAGTAGGTTCGACGGCCGTCTGTTACCGGAAACATGTCTACGTAGTCGTTGCCTACGAAGTAGTTGAAGTATGGGAAAAGAAGCTGGACTCTTTCGTGAACATCACGGTATCTCAAAAGGTGGATGGTTTTGTCGGGGTAGCTTAGGAAGAAGGTTATGTCGTAGAGCCAGCTTGTAGGCGGGCCGACCTCGACGCCTCCCGACCCGTCGTATCGCGCACCACCTATTTCATCGGGTGTTTCCTTGCCTTCGACGATGGCCGCCCAATCCGTTGAAAACAGGCTTCGGGGCCCGCCTTCACCGTAGTAGATTCTTCTTTCGGCGAAAAATTTTGAGCTGTCAACCACTTCGCCCTGATGGGCGTCGAGCATCAAGAACCCTTGAGGAATGTGAGTGTAGACCAGATGACGGTTGTACCATACGTCCGCGGCCGTTACTGTCGGAGGTAGAACGGGCTTCATCGAAGCACTCCAGTAAAGGCTTCCGTTGAACCTCAGGATGTCAGAGTCTTCAAAGTCGATGTAAGGTATCAAACCGATTTCAGGCCTCAGTTTCGCAAACGCCGCGTCCCAATCCCATAAACGGGTTCTTTTCAGAATCTCTTTGTTCGATTCGATGATGTTTGGTATTTCGGAACTTTTCACCCGCGTTCCGCTAAAATTGTATGGAAGAACCTTCACGTCGAGGCCTGCCAAATATCTGTTTACGTAGATTTCTTGGAGGACGTACGGGCCTTTGTATTCAATTTTCTGCGCGTCAGCGATGGTGTTCTGCACTGCGACAACCGAAGCCGTCGCCAGCCCTAATATGACGAGAAGCCCTATCCTTAGGTAGATGTTGTTGAGGAAACGTTTTCCACGGAGGTCGAGGAATCCGTAGAAAGCGAGGATTGCGGCCGCGGCGAACGCGGAAATTATCAGCACGCGTGTGTTGTAGTCGATGGATGAGCTGAAGAAGAGGTTGAAGCCCGTCCAAGCAAGGCCTATGCTTGCGAGAAATTCGAGGGTCGAAGCTTTGATGGTTATCGTTCCTGTCTCTCCATAGGATACCAAAGCGCGGGCGAAAACTTTGAGGATGTTGGTCAACCCGACGAGGAGGACCAGCCTTATACCAATCGCCGAGAAAAGCGGGGGAACCAGCAGTATCAGCGCGGGGGAAGCATCCATCACGGCCATAGCTCCGCTTATGTCGCCGCGTCCGAAGACCGTGAAAGGCAGGCTGAAAAGTTTGGGAATGTTTTCGAGGCCTGAATTCCAGCCGTTGGCCATGGCGAGAACCGTTATGCCGAAGACGCTGTTGGAGAAGACGAATGTTCCGACCAAAACTTTGGTGAACTGCCAAGCCAGAAAGGTTTGAACCGATAGCCTAAACCTTTCGAAATCCAGCAGACGCGGCGAAAAACTACCACGCGTCAAAACAAGAAACGTCCGCAAAGTCCAGATGATTATTGATTTTCTCGAAGAAAAGTCCAGCCTGAAAAATGCGATCAAAGAAAGGATCAATCCGCCTACGAGCGAGAAGTAGAAGGGGCGGATGAAGAGTTCTCCGAACTCCAAGATGTTGAGCCACACGTTCAGAAACGAGCTGACGAAAATGGTGAAGAAGATGGTTATGACTACTATGATGACCAAGGCTGATGTCAATCTTCTTCGGTTGCGCCTTGAAACGTATGCCAAAGTTCTGAAACCCAGCCCATGTTTTCGAAGCCGTTTTTTATAGCTATTTCCAAATTGAGAGAGAGGAAAAATATTTTGACTGCTTGAGACAACACTTTATTCAAATGAAGATGTCTTTGTCCGGCGGGGGCTTGCTCCTGACGGCCCTCCGCAAAGCAGGCATCGACCGGTTTTTCATCAATTCGGGCACGGAATATGTTTCGCTTCTTCTCGATTACCAAAGTTTGGACAGGGTTGAAAGGCCTGACATGGTAGTCTGCTTGACGGAGAACACCGCGGTTTCAGCGGCTTACGGCTACTACCTCGGCAGTGGGAAGCCGGCGGCCGTTTTGGTTCACACCGTCCCCGGCCTTCTGTGCGGGCTGCCGAATGTCTTCAACGCCCGTTCAGCGGATGTGCCGCTCCTTTACATCTCAGGCCTTACATCTTTTTCATCCAAGGGCTACGCCGGCTCGAGGAAAATCAGGGTTCACTGGGGTCAGGATGTCCACGATGTTGAGGGGGCGGTGCGGGAGTTCGTCAAATGGCATTACGTCGTCAAAACAGTCGACGAAATTCCCGAGGCCGTGATGAGGGCGGTCGAAATCGCTTCCTCCAAGCCCGAAGGCCCCGTATACATCGGCGTCCACAGGGAATGGCTGCTTGAAAGGCCTCAAATCAAGCATTCGGTAAGAAGCGTCGCCGTTTCGCCTCCTCCTTCCCCGTCGCCCGACGACGTCAAACGAATAGCTGAAAAGATGGTTCAATCCGAGTTTCCCGTTGTGTTGACGAGAACCGCTGGTAGGGACCGGCGGGCCTTTCATCTTTTGACGGAATTGGCCGAGAAAATCTGTCTGCGGGTGAACCACGCGGTCGGCGACTACGTCAACATCTCCAACATCAACATCTTTTCAGCCAAGTTCGACATCGAGGAGGCGGATTTTGTTCTGGTGCTTGACACCGATGTGCCGTGGCTGCCCGCCGAAAAATGGCCGTCGGATGTTTACCGGGTTTCCGTCGGCCCTGACCCGCTAAAAACACGGTTGAACATCTGGGGATACGATTTCGACGAAGTAATCACGTCGGATTCGGCGATTTTCCTAAACATGTTACATCATGTTCTCCACCAGTCGAAGCCGAGCTCCGAGTTGCTGAATGACAGAAGGGAATCGGCAAAAGAGAGCTGGAATCAGCAGCAGAGGGAAAGGATGGAAAAGGTTGAAGTGGATTTGGGCCGACGGAAAATGACGAAGCGGCTGGCTTCGTATTTGCTGGGGAAGGCCCTGCAGCCGGGTTCGGTCGTGGTCAACGAATATCCTTTGCGGCCGAGCTATCTGGTCTTCGACAGGCCGGGGACGTATTATGGAGAGCCTCCGGCCGGTTCGCTGGGCTGGGGATTGGGGGTTGGCTTGGGTGTCAAGATGGCTTCGCCCCAGTCTTTTGTAGCCGTGGTTTTGGGTGACGGAAGCTTTGTCTTCAACAACCCCGTTTCAGCGGCGGCGATGAGCCGCTGGTATCGCCTGCCGGTTCTGCTGGTCGTCTTCAACGACGGATGCTGGGGAGACGTCAAAAAGAGCGTATCCGACGCGGGCCCCACCCCTGAGGAAATCGGGTTTCTCGAAGGTGTTGATTTCCCCGAAAAACTCGATGTTCATTCGATCGGGAAAGGCCTCGGCCTTTCGTCGTTTCTGGTGGAATCTCCTGATTCGGCTTCGGATGTTTTCTCCCGGGCGGTGTCGGAGGTCGAGAAAGGCTTTTCGGCCTTGGTCGACGTAAGGGTTACAGCGGATTTTTGAACCCAACGTAAATTGTGGCGGCGAGAAAAACAACCGACGACCACGCCGTCAGTACGTGAACTAACGGTATCATCAGTTTCGGCTCCTGCTGGACATCCGCGAGGTAGGCGATGTAGTCGGTGAACCATCTGTCGGAAGGCTGTTGTTGGCCCAGCAAAGTCATCCATCCGTTCACCGCCGTCGGCAAATCCAAGGAGGGCAGAAGACCGAAATAGCTCACGGAAGAAACCGCGTAAACCAACACGACCACCGACACAGCCGCCGCGGCCACTTTGCTTCTTTTCGCCAAACGTGAAACAGCATAACCCGCGAAAACCGTCACAGGAGTGACGGCGGGAACGAGAAACCTGTATTCGATGTGGGTGAACAACGCGATGTAGACAACCGTGAAGACAAGCCAGAGGATTAGAGGCTTCGCCAGCGTAACACGGTTTCGAAGCGCCAATAAGGCGCCCGCCACACCGAGGACAAGAAGCGGCGCGGTGACGAGTGTTGGAAAGGAGGACAGCCAGAAAACAACTCTTTCACCAGTGTCGAGACCCGAACGCGCGATGTCCCCCCTAACCATGACAGAATGGGCCACAAACCTCGAGAATATTCCTCTTCCCTCAATCTGGTATTCCGCTCCCAGCCTAATGTTGTCCATGAAAAGTGGATAGATAAGGAACAGCATCACCGCAATCGCAAGCAAAACGTCAAGTATCCTCTCTTCGATGCTTGGTCTTCTGGAAAGAAGGTTCTTCTGTTCCGCGACTTTAGCCATCGCCAAGACGGAGAAGACGGCGAAAACCGCCAACAACGGGATGAAAAAAGGGTCGGCTACGACGGGCGTCAACACGTCGGAAAGAATCTGGAGAAACACTTCCTGACGGAGAATCACGGCGGCGAACCCGACCACCGCCAGAAAACCGACATAAACCAGTTTGACGGCTTTCGATGTTTTCGCCAGCCAAGCGAAGGAGAGCAGCATCACGGGGATGAGGAGGAGGTTTTGGTCCCGTGCGATGATGGATAGGGCGGTGAGGCTTCCCGAAAGCCAGAGGAACGGGCCGTAGCGGAGCCCGAGGCTGAAAGTCAGCAAAGCCACGAAAGCCATGACAGACCCCAACGAATCCGTGAGGATGTACGATGTCACCGAAACAAAGTAGTTGAGT
This sequence comes from Candidatus Caldarchaeum sp., assembly GCA_025058435.1. The sequence continues at coordinate 1,350 of JANXEM010000041.1, read as the reverse complement.
GACACGGTGAAGGTTGTTGCCAGAAACCCCGCCAAAACGCTGTCGAACAGTTTCGAGACAAGGAGAAACATGGCGACGAGGCCGATGGTCGTGACGACGGGCGATACAAGCCGAGCAGTTTCCACCGGCGCCTCCAACACGTACAGCCCCGTCAGAAACCACCAGAACAGAGGAGGCCTTTCTTCCGCGTAAGGGCCTCTGGCGTCCGATGGGCTGAGCCGGCCGCTGGCTATCAAGGCGTTGTTGATGTAGGCTTTGTCGTCCCAGAAGGGAGCTTCGTTGACGAGCGCGGGAGGAAAAAGCACTAACGACGCGACGCCCAGCAAGACTACCGCTAGCATTATCTGTTTGATTTCGCTTTTTCTATGGGTTACCTGCATCGGTATGCAGTAGACGACGTTTGAACCGTGTTTTTAATGTTATAACCACGTAACCCCATTTCGCGATGCCGACGCACATTTAGACGTATTTCCCGCAGTTGTAGCAATACCATCGCTGATATTGCTCAATCCAGCTGAGCTCTTTGCCGCAGGTCGGGCAGGGGTTCTTCTCTTTTCTGCCGAACGGAATTCTGGAAGCGACGCTCGAGATGACGCTGCTTCTCTGTTGTGGCTGGACTGGCTGAGCCGCGGCGGGAGCTATGTATGGTTGGGGCTGCGAGATTTCTGGTTGTTTGAGCGGAATCTTTTCCTTGAGTATGATGATGTCTCCGGCGGCGCCCACCATGCTCCACGGAATTTTTTCAATCAAGTTGTATTTTGAAAGAATTTGCAGGCTGATTTCGCCTTCGCCGATTGGAAGTTCGATGTCTTGGACAACTCCGACAAGGGAACCGTCTGGGCTGTAGACCTGCATACCGAGCAGCTTACCTCGCGGAACTGACGCCATTCTCCTCGCCAGACATCGTTCGGTCTATCATTAAAGCATTTTGCTTATTTGACGCTTTTCGCCACCGCCAAAACGATTTTTTCGGGTTTCAGCGGCATGTCGATGTGAACAACACCAAAGTGGGAAAGCGCATCTATCACGGAGTTGACTATAGCGGGTGTGGAAGCTATTGTTCCCGCTTCGCCGATGCCCTTGACTCCGAGTGGGTTAACCGGAGACGGCGTTACTGTTTCAGCCGTTCGAATGTTTGGAACTTCCACCGCTGTGGGAACCATGTATTCCGACAGGTCTCCAGTCAGCAGCAGCCCTTCTTCATCATAATATGCTTCTTCGTAAAGAGCTTGCGCCAGCCCTTGAGCGATTCCACCATGTATCTGGCCGTCTACGATCATGGGGTTGATTCTGTTTCCACAGTCATCTACGGCAACGTAGTCAAGGATTTTGACTTTGCCGCTTTCTGGG
>JANXEM010000035.1 GCA_025058435.1 Candidatus Caldarchaeum sp. | reverse complement strand
TCGACAAAGCGGTGGCGGGTTACGCAGGGCTTTTCGACGCCGTCAAAGTGAGGGAGGACAAGCTCGACGCAGTCATCCGCCACGACCTCAACCTAGTAGAGAAAGCCGAATCGATCAAAACGCTTGCGTCTCAGCTAACTGTCTTGGAGCCGGCTTCAGAGGAATGGAAGGCCGCGGCGAACAACCTGCGAGCAGCACTGTCCGAATTCGATAGGCTCATCGACGAAAGAACCAAAATCTTCAAAGGCTTGGCGGAGGTGGTAGGCTGATGCCTAAGGTCATCCAATGGGTTGGAGTCAGGGAAGGAGACATCGTCTGGCGTTATCCCATCGACGAAATCGAATGGGGAAGCAACCTCATAGTCGAAGAAACTCAGGCCGCGGTCTTCTTCCGTGACGGAAAAGCCTACGACGTTTTCAGGGCGGGTAGGCATGTGCTCACTACAGCGAACCTTCCGTTGTTGACGAAAGTTCTTTCGAGAATTGCGGGCTTCGAAAAAATTCCCTTCAAGGCCACGGTCATCTTCGTTTCGCTCAAACAGTTTCAGGGCAAGTTCGGCGCCCAGGGCCAGACCCGTGAGCTTGCTCCGCTCAAGTTCTTCGGCAGCTTCTGGTTCAGAGTTTCAGACCCCAACCTTTTCGTCCAAGAAGCGGTCGGCTCCCAGTCCGCCTACGGAACGGAACAGCTCCAAGAATTTCTCAGAGCCTACTTCAACGAAGCCGTCATCGACGAACTCAGCCAGCACGGCATAGCCGATGTATACGGAAGGCTTGACGAAACAAGCCTCCTGATCAAGAACGCCGTGGGCCAGGCTTTCAGCCGCATCGGCCTGGAGCTCGTTGACGTCAAGTTCGAAGGCCTTGACACAACCGCTGAATGGAGGGACCGTATTTTCTTCCTGCGTCAAGGAGTTTCGGCCGCTGAAGTTTTGAGGATGCAGACCGTTACGAAGACGGCTGAAGCGCTTTCTCAGAGCCAGGGAGCGGCGGTCGGTGCTGGAATAGCCATAATCCCGCCGCTTTTCCAGCAGCCAGTCCAGCAACAGCCGACCGTGCTGGTCGTCTGCCCCCACTGCGGCCACCAAAACCAACAGGGCGCGAAATTCTGCACAAACTGCGGGAAGCCGATGGCTCCCCAGCCGACGAGCAACAAATGCCCGAGCGGCCACGACGTGCCACAGGGTTCAAAGTTCTGCCCTGAATGCGGGGCAAAACTGGCTTGATATCCTACGGCTCGGGAGCAGCCATCACGGTGGTTTTCACGGCCGGCGTCCTACTTGTCCTAACCGGAACAGGGGCTGTGGCGTTCGACCTTCTACAGGGCATCGCGGTCCTTCTTTCAGTTTTCGGAGGCTACACCATAGTCTACGCCGTTTTCTCCAAAGACCGGGTCTATCATCTGGTTTGGGGGGCTTTGTCGACGGCGGTTGGGATAGGGTTGTTGACCACTCCGCTGGTCAACCCGCTGACAACGCTCGGACTGCTCCTGATAATCCTCGCCCTAGTCGGCGTTTTCGCGATAACAAGAAAATGAATTACCGCCAACAGCGGATATGCTTCATGGCTGCGGCCAGCCGACTCATTTCTCAATTTTGTGAATTCCGATGCGTCTGCCCCGCCATCTGACAAGCTCGCTGACAGCCACAGCAACCAAAACTACTGCGAAAACCGTTCCCGCGACAATCGCGACCGTTGTTGGGAAGCTCAAAGGGACGCCGAGCAACATAGTAAATATGTCGAGCTGGAGGATGGCCGTTCTTACTCCTTTGGGCAGGGATGTGCTTGTTGTGTATCCGCCGTAGCTCGCCCGAACCGTGTAGTCTGCTCCAATGGTTTTCGGGAAAACCGCTTTGCCTGATGGGTCGGTCGTAGACGTAGCAACCAGAACACCGTCTTTGTAGAGTTCGACGACGGCGCCGGCAATCGGCTGGCCAGCCGATCCCCTCACAAAGACAGTCACATCATAGATGCCGACGACGATTGTCGTCGCCGGCTTCGAAACAGCAAACCTAACGCGTTCTTCACCCACGACCGAACGGTCCTTCGTGACAGCCAGCCTGTATTCGTTCTCCAGCGGGAGCGAGGCCGCCAAAACCCTGCCCTCGGAATCGGTCACACCCAATGATATTCCTTCGACGAAAACCTCAGCCCCGGCTACAGGCCGCCCCAAAACATCCAAAACCGTAATCACGGCGTCGTCGACCGGCAATACGATGTTCCCTCTTCGTTGAATTCCAGCGGCCGTGTCTCTGACGGTTGTTTCGGCTGTTTTCCCGAAGATGCTTGTCCAAGAGGCTTTGAACTCGTAGGTCACTCCGTCGGGCATCCGGAGGAAAGATGTCGTGCCGTCCGGGCTGGTCTGATAATCTCCTTCCCTCAGCAGATACGGGTTCACACTTATCACAGCTCCTTCGAGGCTTCGGCCATGCAGGCCAACCACTTTCACCGAGACATCCCTCAACGCAAGAACCATCGACGCCGCAACATTACCATCGTTAACTGCCAAAGTCAGCGTGCCCACGACAACTCCGTCGAGGTCCGGCCAAAACGCCGTAACCTCGTAGGTACCGGGAACAAGCCTTGAAGCGTTCAACACGAACCCTTTTCCGACGACGGTGAAGCCTTCAAAACGCTCCAAAGCCGGAGACGCTGGGCTCAAAACATAGTAAGGGTCAACTGAGGCCGCTCCATCACCGTAAACAAAAACCAGCGAAAAGACAAACAAAACCCCGAGGACCCTGAACACCCCCGAAACCCCATCAACAGATTATTCGTAATCCGGATATAAGCACTTCATCCTCTACAGAACTCGAGCGAACACAAGATTTACCCTATTTTGACCGCCTCCCCTCTTAGCTCGGTTATCCAAACCGAGTCATGCCCCGTCCATTCCTCGGTCGTGTAAACGAAAAGGTCGACCTTCGGTATCAGAACCTCCACGAACAACTCCATCCTCTGGATTCTGTTCATCTTTCCGACATCGTCTACCACGACAACTACGTCGGCGTCGCTTTCCTCAACATAGTCGCCCCTCGCCCTCGAACCCACTAAGTAAGCAGCCCTGAAAACCAGACCTTTTTCCGCGCAAACCCTTTTCACGTCCGCGATGAAACTCTTCAACGATTCAAGAAGTCGCTGTTGACTCGTCAACGCAGACGCTGCCTTGCCCATTCGACCACCCGCCTAGCCCTTTCAACCAACTCAACGGCCTTTTCTCTGTCATAGAGCTCGTAGGGTAGCGAGTTTGCGGCATCAGGATAACGTGAAACCGTGTAATGCATGGTCAGCTCCCGAAGCTCCTTCTCTATCGTTGTGATGTCAAGGTTGAAATCCGTCCTCAATATCTTCCCCATATCTACTAGGTCGTGCCCCCGATAGGCCTTTCCGTAATGAACAAGTAGAGCTTTCAAAGACTTTTCAGCTGCTTGATGGGACCAGAAGGCCGCCGAGTCGAAATCAGAGGTTTTGACGTCGTTCTCCGCTTTCTTCAAATCGCTTTCCGCTTGATTCATCCACAACAAAGCCTCCCGCCTTATGCTCAACGCCTAGCCTCACTATTTTCACACGAGAACTCGGTTAAAAAGCCTGTACCCATAGAAAGGCAAAGACCGGGTCACCGCGAACCGGCTGATGACGACGAAGGTGTCTCCGTCTTCGGTGCGGGCCATGTTCGACGTTTTCAGCTCGTCGTGGTGAGCGCTAGAACCGCGATGGCCGTTGTTTCGACGTTAGCGTCTCCCACGGGTTTAAGCTTTCCGTTTTCTACGACGTAATGGGTTACGACGCCGCCGTCCTCCCTCTGCATCAACCCCAGCAGATTACGCCAGCTGCCGACCACCGACTCGTCGACTGGACAACCTTCGTTCCGCGTCTTCAAAATTTGGCACAAGTACAGCGCCAAAGCAACTTTGTAGGTCTCGTATCGTTTCTCCGCCTCGAAGGCCTTGTCTCTGAAACCAAAACCATCCCATCTTCTCAGAAGCTTCCTGA
>JANXEM010000033.1 GCA_025058435.1 Candidatus Caldarchaeum sp. | reverse complement strand
ATGTCCACAAGTTCCTCTTCATCGAGTTCGAGGTTTTTCACAACGGCGCATGCTATGTAAGGCCTTACGTCCTCCACACTTCGGTCAACATACATCACTACGTCCGATTTGACAAAACGATAATCCTGCAGGCCTGTTTTTATGCCTAGGTAGGTTTTGAGGGCGCGTGCCACTCCGTAGACGCTTGAGAAGTCGGGCCTGTTTGGGTTGTATTCGACCTTCAGTACCGAGTCCGTTTCCTCGACGCTCATTCCGAGCGAGGCGATGTGTTCGGCCAGTTCTTGGACCGGCATGTCAACTCCCAAAAGCTCTCGGAGCTTGTCAACTCTGATGTTAACGACCGGCATGCAACACTCCCCCCACGGCTGCAAGAACTTTCATCGGAGACGCAGCCCTCAACCACGCCAAATCGTTGAGATGAAACGCTCGAATGTCCTCTAGGCCGTAGATGACCATGGCAAGCCTTTCAAGCCCGAGCCCCCAAGCCAGAACCGGGTCTCTGACACCAAACGGATAGGTTGTCTCCGGCCTGAAAATTCCCGAACCGCCGAGCTCAAGCCATTTTCCGCCCAGCTTGACTTCGACTTCCATCGAGGGTTCTGTGTAGGGGAAGTAGCTCGGTCGAAACCTCACTTCCTTCAACCCAAGCCGGGCGTAGAAATCCTTCAACACACCCATCAACATCCGGAGGTTAGCGGTTTTTTCGACAACGATTCCCTCTATCTGATGAAATTCCGCTAAATGTTTCCAGTCGACTTTTTCGTTGCGGAAAATTCTGTCGACGCAGAAAACTTTGACGGGTGGTTTTTTGACTTTTGCCAGATGTCGGATGGTGGTGGCCGTCGTATGAGTTCTCAGTAGGAGCTTCCGGGCCTCTTCGACCGACCATCTGTAACGCCATCCCTTCGACCCCGTACCGCCGCCGTTCTCGTGAACAGCTTTCACGGCTTCGACGTGCTCGACCGGAACATCTCCGGCGGCGGGTTCGAGCAGATAGAAAGTGTCTTGCATTTCACGGGCTGGATGGTCTTGAGGCTGGAAAAGGGCGTCGAAGTTCCAGAAAGCCAGCTCAACGATTGGGCCTTCAATCTCCTCAAACCCCATCTCCACGTAGGCCTGTTTCACCATCCTGATCACCTCGTTGAGCGGATGTCTTTTCGCCGCAAAAACCGGAGGAGTCGGCGCCCTTACATCATATCTACTTAACACAACTTGTCGCCATCCACCAGAGCGGAGCAGATCCGGCGTAAGACGCGTAATTTCTGGGACAACAGCGGCCAGCTGTGCAGCCGTTTCCCGTCCCAAATCGGTGAGAGAAACAGTTCTCAAGGTTTTGTCCGTGATTTTGACGACTTTCTGCCGACGGAGCAGTTCCTCCAACACGGCCCGTGATACGCTTGATTCGGGAATTTCCGCATCGGGGTTTGAATACAGAGATTCCAGAAACTTTTCCACGTCGGTCTTGTCTGGAACATCTTCTTTGAGCACCACGAAGGTTGTGGAATTTTTCTTCACAAAATCAACCCAGCCCCGCCTCCGGGCCCACATCAACCCAATCTCAGACCTCGCCAAACCACTGATTTCCTCGACCGTAGCTTCACCTTTCATCCGCAGATAATTCACCACTTTCCTTTCCGGAAGACCGTCAACAGCGTATTCAAGACCCTCTGAATCCAAAGCCACAAACCTCTCTTTCCCTGATTCTTCGACCATCACCAACCCTTTATCCCGGAGCCAGCCGCATGCTTTCGCGACCGAAGAAACGCGTGATTCCCGGTCAAGACGCCATTCGGAGCCAGATGCGCGTAAAACTTCCGCAACCCCTTCGGCAATTTTTTCGTATGAACCCATTCCGCCTAACCGGGTCAACGCCGCTAAGACCGCTTTTTCGAGCCAGTGGAAAACCTGCGTCATTCTGCCTTTGGATGGAAGAAGTGGGTAAAAAACGCAACTAAGCTGGTTTGGGCGGCGTTTCGGCGGTGAAGAAGGCCACGGCGGAGAAGACGTTGGCAAGCAGGCCTGTGATTATGGCTGGTAATATCAACAGCAGAATTGTTCCACCCATGAAGTCGGCGCCGTCTGCCATCAAAGCTGAGGGACTGATTAGACCTAACACCACCAAGCCGGCGATGAAAACAACCACAACCACGATGGTCAATATCCGCATCCACGCAGCTCTGCTGAACCATGCCGAATTGAAAATTTTGGCCGCTCTAAAATGCGAAACCAGCTCCGTAAAGAAAACGGCTATGCCGACCGCTCCAAGAGCCAAGGCGGCGACGACGACTCCGGCCAAAGCACCGGCGAAATTCGAAATCAAGGCGGATACAATTTCCTCACTCAACTCCGCACCCGCCAGAAAAGCAGGAAAAGCCGCTATAACCGAAAAAACTGTCCCAAGCAACACCGCCAGCAGGCCCATCCCCAACAAAAACGAGACGATCATCAAAATTCCAGTCACCCGGAACAGCGTCTGACCTGTTCTCGAACCAGCTTGAAACCAAGCCACGCCCGTCAAAATAGGTGAAACGATGTTCAAAAACGGAATCAAAGAAAGGATGTACCCTATGCCGCCGACGACATTCATTCTTTTCAGGCTTCGACGTACCTCGACTAATATAAGGGTTGCATCATCTCGCTTTAAGATTAAATGATTCAGTTGCTGGGTTTAGGTGGGTAGATGGCCGACGAAAGCAGGGGTATGCTGATATTGGTCGTTGACCGTGACGACGACTTGGGTCAGAAGGCTGGTGTCAAAGGCCCGGTCGTCGGTAGGCAGGAGAATTTAGACGCCGCCGTCAAGCTTGCTTTAGCTGACCCCGAAGACCCGGACGCCAACGCCATTTTCTACGCGGTCAAATTATATGACGAAATGATGCGAAAAGCTGGGAACGAACGGCTTGAAGTCGTCACGCTCACGGGCTCGGCCAAGGAAGGGATAGAAGCTGACATGAACGTTTTCAACCAGTTGCGCGAAGTTTTGGAAAGTTATCCAGCACAGAGATGCGTGTTCGTCAGCGACGGAGAAACGGACGCCGTCGTGACACCCGTGATTTCTTCACAACTCGCCATCGTTTCGGTTCAAAGGGTGACGGTCAAGCAGAGTCAGACGGTTGAGCAGTCGTGGCTGATTTTAGGCAAGTATCTCCGTCTGGGGATGACCGACCCACGTTACGCAAAATTTCTCATAGGCATTCCCGGCGGCTTCATAGCATTATCCGCGTTGCTCAGCTCCTTCGGCCTCGCCCAACCATCCATCCTCCTGCTGTTCCTCGGGCTACTTCTTTTCTTCTGGGGTTTCAGAATCGACATCCATCTATCCAAACTTCTAACCGGGTTCTACAGGATATCACAGATGCCGGCCATAGGCCAAATCAGGGCCTTCGCCTACCTTAGCGCCGGCGCATCCCTGCTCGTAGCCCTCTACCTCGGAATATCATCGGCCTACGGTGCGGTTGCGTCACTAAACCTAACCGCAGACCAGCTCCGCGACCCAAGCATCGTGCTATCCGTCACCATCAGTTTAGCCGGAGTTTTCATCAGCCAGAGCATCGACCTCATCGCCGTCAGCGCCCTCATCGTCGTACTATCCAACATGATATACTACTACATCATCCGTTACTACGGTTTCTGGAGAACCATTCACGCCGGCGTTCTCGCCATCTGGCTCTGGGCCTTGCTCAAAAGAGCGGGCGTCATCCTCCAGCAGCCGCAGGCCATCTCGGTAACCGACAGCGCCACCTTCCTCTTCATACTGACGGCGATATTGGGCGTGGTAACTCTCGGAGTCACCTTCGCCATGACACGCATACTCCGCACCATCTACGGCAAACATTTCAAAAAAGGAGCCGCAAAAAGGCAGTGACGGCCGATGCTCAGGACAATCTTCAGGGTTGCGGGTGTTTACTGGATATACGAAAAATGGCTTAGCCACACAGTACTGTCCAAACCTCTTCCCAGCCACGTGGCGCTGATCCTCGACGGCAACAGAAGGTGGGCGAGGAGTAGGGGATGGCCTCCGTGGAGAGGTCACGCGGCGGGCGCCGACAAAGTTGAAGAGGTTTTGGAATGGCTTCTCGATTTGGGAATAAAAACGGTTACGCTCTATGTTCTGTCGACGGAGAACCTTCGAAGACCGGTGGAAGAGGTGAACGAAATTTTCCGTTTGATTAAGGAGAAGGCTGATTCTCTCCGCCGCGACCCGAAAATATACAAAAACCGCGTGAAAGTCAAAGTCATCGGAAGGAAGGAACTTCTTCCCAGAGATGTCTCGGAAGCGCTGGAAAAACTCGAAGAAGCCACCAGCCTTCACGACAAACATTTCCTCAACCTCGCAGTCGCCTACGGAGGCCGGAGGGAGATACTCGACGCCGTCAAACAGGTGGCGACGGAGGTGAAGCAGGGAGGCGTCTCGGTAGAAGAAATAGATGAAAAGACTTTCGAGAAATTTCTTTACACAAACGGGGTACCGAACCCTGAGCCGGACCTCATAATTAGGACGTCGGGAGAATCCCGGATAAGCAACTTTCTTTTGTGGCAGTCGGCTTACAGCGAATTCGTTTTCCAAGACGTGAACCTGCCCGACTTCAGGTACATCGACCTTTTGAGGGCCTTCCGAGTTTACCAGAACCGGGAAAGAAGGTTCGGCCTTTAAAGGATTTCCAAGTCGGTTTCGGCGTCCGTCAGCTGTTGTATATTTTTGGCGGTTACGTGGTAGATGTCGGAGACGGAAAGCCCGTACCGGCCGGGGAGGAGAAGGTCGGGGCCGATGGACAACACGGTGCCTTCTCGTATGATGTCGGGACTTCCCGATTGGATGAAAGGTGGTTCTTCTTCCTCTATTCCAACGCCTTTACCGAACATCGTGAGCGTGGCGGGTTCAAGGCCGATTTCGAGGGCGTAGGCCCTGCCCCGGTCGTATATTGAGACCGCTGACGACCAGACGCCGAGGAGTGATTTGAGGTATTCCTTCAGGTTGAGTAGTTGCTGGTAGTTTTTGACGAGTTTGTCGGGTGCTTTTTCTCCGTAGTAGAACGTTCGTGAAACGTAGGCGACGTAGCCTTCAACCGATGCGGAAGCAGCGATTCTGATTAGTTGGTTTCGGCGGATGCCATGGTTCGGCGGGCTGTCGCTTTGGAGAAACGTGTCGTCTCCGATTGATACCCGTGGGTTGAAGGCGAGGTCGGCGCCCGACCTGTAGACTGTATCGGCTACAGCTCTCCGGATGTCCGAAGGAGTTGTTCCGTCCGTTATCATTTCCCGGACGACATCGACCGCCGTGCAGACTATTGAAGAGGCTTTTTTCAGCAACTCCACCTCTTTCGGCGTTTTTGTCTGTCTTTGTTCGTAGACGATGTCTTTGACGGACGTGAGAGAGAATGACGGATAGGATTTGATGATGGATTGGTAGGTATCCACTGTCATTATGTCGTATCCGATAGTCATCCTTCGGTCCCCGATGTATTCCAAAGCCGTTGAGATGAGGTCTCTTCTACCCAGTTTTTCCACGATTGAAATTCTTCCCGCAAGAGGTGTGTTGACGGGTGTGTTTGACAAGATGCTCGCCACGCCATCTCCGGAGACCGTCAAAACCCCGTGTCTGACCTTCGTGAAGTAGTAGACGTTCGCCGGCGAAGACAAGACCACGGCCTCGACTGATGAAGCTCGCAGACGCGAGACGAGTTTCTCCAACCTGTCCTCCAAGGTCTGCAGACTCAACTAACTGTCTTTCGTTCATGTCTGTATTTATGCATAGAAGAGGCCTCCGGTTTTACCCTCGTCATGGCTTCATATGACCCGCCTACTGGATGGCCGGCATGTTGATTAACATCCTTTTCACCGAAATCAGCACGGATGGTTTGGATAAAATCGGTCACGATTCAAGGATTCAAATCATTCGGAAACAAAAGAACAGTAATAAAACTCCCCCGCGGGCTCGTAGTCATCACGGGCCCCAACGGAGGCGGAAAATCAACCGTTCTCGATGCGGTCAAATTCGCGCTGGGCGAGCTAAGCGCCCACAACCTCCGCGTCGACAGGTTCTCCAAACTTCTTCACGAATCCAGCAAAGGCGCGGACAGTCAAGCATTCGTCACGCTCACTTTAGACAACACAGACCGCAGCTTGCCGGTTGACTCCGACGAGGTGATCATCAGCCGAAGACTCTACGCCACCGGCGAAAGCGAATACATCCTCAACGGCCGAAGTGTTTCGCGGAACGAAATGCTGACGATTCTGGCGGCGGCGAACATCAAGCCCGACGGCCTCAACCTCGTCACACAAGGCTCGGTCGTCGGAATAGCCGAGATGACAAGCAAAGAAGTTCGCGAAGTTGTGGAAGATGCGGCGGGCATTTCGGGATACAAAAAACGAAGAGACGAAGCTTTCAAAGAGCTGGAAACGGCGCAGAAAAACATCGACATAGCCAAGGCGGCGACATCCGAAGTCAGGTCGAGGGTCAAGCAACTCGAAGTCGAACGAAACCAGCTGCTGAGAAAAACTCTGCTGGAAAAAAACATAAACAACCTCAAATCAGCGGCCCTAATCGAAGAAGCAAAGAACCTCAAACAGTCTCTGGCAGACGTTGAAAACAAGGCTTTAGAGATTTTGACGAAAATGTCTGAAAACCAAACCAAGGCCGAAACGATTCGTTCACAGATATCGGAAGCAAAAAAGGAGGCGGAACAGTTGGGACAAACCTTTGAAGAGCTTTCCGAGCAGATGAGGGAGACGGAGCGGCAACTATTCAACTTGGAGTCGGAAAAAACTCGGAAACAAGCAGAGAAAAATTCAGTGGAAACATCTCTGCGTCAGTCAGAATCCACGAAAAAGCTGCTTGCCGAACGCATTTCGAGATGGCGTCAAAGGATGTCCGAAATAGCTACGCTTATGAGGGTCAAAGAAGCGGAAGCCGAAAAGGCGCGCTCCGAATGGGCTACGGCGGAAAACGAGCTGACGTCTCTGCGGCAACAGGCCGAATCAATACGGCGTACGCTGGATGAAGCTGAGAACAGGTATTCGGCGAAGCTGGAGGAGTTGAGGTTTCTCCGGCTCAGCGACGACGGAAAGTCGCTTCTGCTCGACAACATCGAGAAGCAACTGGCTCGAAAGCGGTCAGAAAAGAATGAAGCCGAGAAACAGCTGGCAGAAAACAGAGAAAGACAGACCGCGATGGCAAATCTTTTAGAGGAGCTGAACAAAGAGATAGACGACTTTTCTGACAAGCTAAAGCATCTAAACTCGGAAAAAGAGCATCTATCAAAATCCGCAGCGGCGAGAAGAGCCAAGATGTCGGATTTTGATAAGGCCCTTGAGCATGCAAGGCTGTTGAAAAATTCTGTGGCGCAGCTCTTCGAAACGATACGGGCGGGCGAAGCTGGTGAAACGACGCAGAAAAAATTCAAAACGGTGAGAGAACTCTTCGCCGGAGAAATCGCTGGTTGGCAGGCAGCTGTTTTAGGTGACTGGGTCAACGCGGTGGTCGTCGACAGCTTTGATGAGGCGTTGTCGTTGGCAACGCAGGCGGCAGAGAAGAAAATTCCGTTGAAAATTGTTTCCGAACTCGACAGCCTCGACGAGTTGGTGAAAACACTTGCCTACGGAACTCCGTTGAAATCCGTCAAATCGGCGAAAGAGATAACGCCGACAACCCGCAACACAGCATCCGAGGACGGAATTTACGTGGGGCCCAGCGACATCATCAACGTTAGCCCTGAACCAGACGAAAAGATAATCATCCAAAGAATCGAAAAAAATTTTGAGAAAATATCGACGATCGAAAACAGATTGATGAAGGCCCGGGAAATAATTGGCTTGCGGTTGAAGGAGACGGAGGAAAAATTTGGGAAGATAGAAGCGGAATCAGAGCGGCTGAGGAACCATATACAGGCTAAATCCTTGGAGAAAATTCGGACGGAAACCGAGCTGGCTAACGTTTCGAAAGCGGTTGAGTTGTTGAATCGTCGGCTTTCGTCGGTTGACGAAGAGGTTTCGAAGCTGGAAATCGAGAGGGAGAGGTTAACGCGGTTGGTCGCGGAAAAGTCGGACCAATTGTCGGTATTGCCTGTTCTAAAGAAGGAGGTTGAGGCGAAGCGGGGTGAACTAAGGCGAATAGACACAAACATCAGGGAGAAGTCAGTTCAGGTCTCTGAGTTGTATAGGGCCTACGTGAATTTGGAGCGGGCCATAGACGCGTTCGTGGTTGAATTGAAGAACTTGAGCGAATCGGTGTCCCACGCTGAAGAGGAGCTGGCGGCGACGGCCGAGCTGGACGCAAAGCTTGCTCGACAGGTCGAGGAGATCAACCAGTCGATGGCGGAGATTGATGCAAAAATAAAGGAGGTGAAACAGCGGAAAAGCGATTTGGAAAATATCAAGACGACGATTTCGACGAAGCTTGGGGAGCGGTCTGCCGCCATGAAGCAGCTGGAGCAGACTTTGGCGTCAATCACGTCCGAGCTATCGGCTCTCGAGAAGGAGCACAACAGCTTGGCCATCGAAAGGGTCAGGTTGGAGACGAGTCTCAAATCTTTGAACGAAAGGCTACAGGTGTTCGGGGCAGCTGAAGAAAATGTCTTGTTTTCAGCCGATTTGCTTCAACCGCTGGAAAAGGAGTTCGCAGACATTCCGGTGGTCAACCAGCTCGCCGTCATGCAGTACGACGGCATCATCGAGAACTATCGGCTAAGGTCGTCGAGGATAAACGAGCTGGAGATGGAGAGGAAACGGATACTTGACCTGATAGAATCGGTGAACAGGGAGGAAGCGGAAGCTTTTCAAAAGGCTTTGGAACGTGTTTCCGATTCTTTCAGCTTCTACTTTAACCAGTTGACGAATGGTGAAGGTTTTCTGAGGTTGGAGAACCCTGCCGAGCCGTTGAACTCGGGCGTGGAGATGGTGGTGAAGTTTCTGGGCAAGCAGGCCCGAAGCACCGTTTCGATAAGCGGTGGCGAAAAATCGGTTTCGGCGGTCTCTTTGATTCTTTCTTTGCAGGATTTGACGCCGGCTCAATTCTACGTGTTCGACGAAATCGACGCCCATCTCGACGTCGTTTACGTCAAGAACCTTGTCAACCTGCTGAAGAAAATGTCTTCGAAGAAACAGATAATAATCATCACTTTGAAGGACATCATTGCTGAACAGGCTGATGCTTTGTTCGGAGTTTACATGGTCAACGAATCTTCGCAGGTGGTCAAAACCAGTTTGAGCGAGGTGGTGGAGGCTGGAAAATGAATTGGCGGAGCAGTTGATGACTGCGCCGTGGCGGATACTGTTCGACGTGACGCGTATCGACAGAATCAAAGTTTGGGAGGTCAGGCTTGCTGAGGTTTTGAACGAATTTGCGAAAGCGCTTCGGACGCAGGGATACGTCGATTTCAACCTCTGCGGCATAGCAGTTCATTCCGCGGCCGTCATCCACCGCATCAAATCGGAGAAACTTTTGCAAGCCGATGAGCCGCCGAAGCCTAAGCCAAAACCAGAGATAAGCGTCCTCCCCCCCGTAGAGCTGCCGTTCAAGCCCGAGCTGCTCACCGCAACCGTCCAAGAAATCGTGACGGCTTTACAGAAGGCCCTTTCCCAGTCGGCGAGGAAGAAAACCGAGGCCATCCCGCCGCAGATACAGGAAAACAGGCTGATTCTCGACCAATTTATCGTCAAGATTGAAGAAGAGCTGGACAAATTCCTCGAACAACTGCGACATCTTTTCGCAATACAGTCATCAGTATGTTTCTCCGACCTCGTCACCGGGCTGCCGCGACTTGAAGCCGCCAAAACCTTCATACTGTTGTTGTTCGCAGCGGCCCGCCGCTACGTTCTTCTCCTTCAGTCGGACGACGCCAGCGACTTGGTTGTGCTGCCGGGTGAGTTGCTTGGAGCGGCCGTTGGATAGCAAAGTTCTCGCCGAGGCCGTGTTGTTCGCCTCGGATAAACCGGTTCATCTGAAAACTCTTCAAAGGGCTCTAAAGACGAGGTCGCCCGAAAAAGTCAGAAAAATCGTTGAAGCCCTCAAACAGGAATACAGCGGAAGGGCCGTCGAAATAGTCGAGCTTGATGGGGGGAGGTTTTTCATGAGGCTGAGACCCGACCTTGCGCCGGTCGTCAAAAAATACACTCGTCGGAAGGTTTTGCCGCATGGAGTTTTGAAAACTTTGGCGACGATCGCCTACTACCAGCCTCTTCCGCTTTCAACTCTCGCAGCCATACGTGGAAAGGACGCCTACCGGCAGCTCAAAATCCTCGTGGAACGCGGGCTTGTGGAGACGGAGAAGAAGGGCCGCACTTCTCTTTTGAGGACGACCAGCCTTTTCGCCGATTTTTTCGGCGTTGAAAACAGCCCTCAAGCGGTAAAGTCGCTGATAGAGAAGATGATTGTTTCGACAGGTGAAACAAGTTTAAAGCATGCCCCAAAAACGGAGGAGCAGAATGGTTCAGTGGCACAGCGACGTCCATAAAAGGAAGAAAAGCGGGGCGAAGGCGCATCCGAGTCGTGGAAAAAGAAAGGCGGAAAGAGGTGGTGAAATTCATCTTGTTTCGTTGGGAAAACCCGAAACTGTTCAGAGGAGGGTCGGAGGTGGAAACGTTAAAACAGCGGTCATCTCGACGAACGTCGCGAACGTTGCCGTTGGCCCGGTTGTCAAAAAACTCGAAATAATACGTGTGGTGAGCAACCCCAGCAACAGAGACTACGACCGCCGTAAAGTGATAACGAAGGGGGCGCTGATAGAAACCGCGGAGGGCCTGGCCCGGGTAACTTCTTCACCGGGTCAAGACGGAACGGTTAACGCCGTTCTCGTCAAGCAGGGACAGGCTTGATAAAGAAAGACGGAATTATCCTGTGGCCCGTGTATTTCGACGCCAAGTCGTCGCGTGAGGCGGGTCGTCGTGTTTCCCTAAGTCTGGCGGTGACGAGGCCGAGCGTAGAAGATTTGCTGATGGTTTGTAGGAAACTCGGGTTCGACGTGGAGAAGGTGGACGCCAGTCATCCGAGGACTTGGTACCGGAAATCAGGTTACGTCGTTGTGAAGGATGTTCGTCGGATTTCCAAGCAGGATTTGATTAAGAAGGTTGCGGAGGAGTTGCGTAGAGTTGGCAAGTAGGCATGCGACGGCTCGGCGGATGAAGCTTCTCGGCGAAGTTCTACGGGTCGGTAAATCGAAGGTTTTGGTCAAAGCCTATGAGGTTCCCCGTCTTGCGGCGAAAGTTTACGACGGAAGAGGTCGGGAAATCGGCTACGTTTCAAATGTGTTGGGCCCGGTTTCGTCGCCGCATGTGTCGGTTGAGGTTGTTGAAGGGCGTGAATTGAAGGAGGGGGAGGCAGTATACATCGAGAAGGCTTGAGCCGCTGCCCTTTCTGCGGAGCGGTCGATGTCTTTGTTGACGAACGTGTCGGCGAGAGTGTGTGTGGTAGCTGTGGAGCCGTCATCGAGGAAAAAGGTGTTTCGACCAAGCCGACTCAGAAGATGTTGCTGGGTTCGGGCGGTGGTGTGGGGCCTCGGGTTACGAAGCTTTTGCACGACATGGGCGTTGGGACGATGAGGTCTGGCTGGTTGTCGTCGCCTGAGGAGCGGCTGATGGCCCGTGTTTTGAGCGATGTTTTCTGGGTGGCCGATAAAGTCGGTGTCCCGAAAGCCGTCGCCGAAAAGGCTGGTGAATTGGCGAGGAAGGCCGTGGCCTTGAAGCTCGTCAAAAGAAGTCGGAAACCTACGGCGGCGGCTTTGGTTTACATCGCCAGCAACCATCACGGCCTATGCAAAACGGTCGAAGACATGGCGTCGACCACCGACGTCCCCGTCAACCAGCTCAACCGCGAGATAGCTAAAATCGTCTTTGGGCTCAAAATCAAGGTCAAGCCTTTAGACGCCTTCCGGTTTATCGAACGAATTGCGAAAACCCTTGAGCTCGATGCCGAAACGACGGACGCCGCTTGCAAGATTTTCAGCGCATCCAACGCCGGCAAAAAGCTGTCGGGCCGGAAGCCTTCGGCGGTTTCCGCGGCCGCGGTCTTCCTCGCCTGCAAAAAGCAAAAAATCAAAATCACGTTGAACCGAGTGGCCGAAGCCGGCGGAATCAGCGTACTTACCTTGAGGAAAACGGTCTACCTATTGGAAGCCATTCTCGAAGAAACTGGTAAACGGGGTCAAAACAACCGGCGGTGAATTCGAATTAATCAAATTTAAGTTAAAGCCATATCATAGTAATATATTGGAACAAACTTGCCGGCTAAGCTTTCGAAACTCGAGGAGAAAGCGTTGGCCCTCTTGATGCAGCATGAAGAGGGGATGCTTCAGTCGGAGCTTTGGCACAAACTCGGGGTGACAAGCCGGGAAGGCTCCCGAATAGGCATCAAACTCGAAAGGAAGGGTTACGTCAAACGGGTCAAAGCTTTTTCGAACGACCGCTGGACACGCCGTCTTGTTCCGCTGATCAAGCAGATAAACATCACACCGTTGATAGGTGTGCCTTGTCCGTCATGCGTCTACGACCAAGTCTGCGGCCCTCGCGGCGAACATTATTACAAAACCTGCATACTGCTTGACGAATGGCTGAGCGGTCAGAAATGACCAAGGAACAGTGGCTGCAACGGCGGAGCGAAGACCCTTTCTGGCGCAAGGCAAAGGAAATGGGTTATCCGTCGAGGGCGGCTTTCAAGCTGCTTGAAATCCAGAAAAGATGGCGAATCATCAAACCGGGGGACAAAGTGCTCGACCTTGGAGCCGCCCCGGGCGGAATGACCGCCGTCGCGTCAGACATCGTCGGAGATGACGGGGTTGTAGTGGCGGTGGACGTCAACCCGCTTCAAATCCAGCGGCCCAACATAGTTTACGTCAAGGGAGACGTTGTGGAAATGAAGCTGGTACGTGAACTGGAAAATGTTTTGAAGGGCGGGTTTTTTGACGTGGTTGTTTCCGACCTTTCTCCCCATCATTCGGGCGACTATGGGTTGCTGGTTGAGCAGCAGCTTGAGCTGCTCGAAGCCGTTTGGACGATTTGCCGAAAATTTCTACGGCGCGGGGGGACTGTTGTCTTGAAGGCCTTCGAACATCCATCTTTACGGAGTTTCGAAAGAAAATTCGCCAGCAGCTTCCGCAAATTCGAACGATATGTGCCGCATTCCTCGAAAAAGGGCAGCAGCGAAATCTTTCTTCTGGGTTTCGGATATCGGGGAGTTCGTGAATTTATCCGCATGGAACCGGCTTCGACGAGCTAATACATCCCATCGGAAGCGAGGCGAATTATTTCTTCCAGCGGCGCACTGGTCTTGAAGGCCGTCGGGTCAACGTGTGTAAGTGAGGCCTTGTATCCGACTTCATTCAATTTTTCCACGAGTTTGGCGGGAGAAGGAGGCTGAATTTTCAAGTTTTTTGCGATTTTGTCCACGGGATAAAAGCCTACGGCGTCGACTTCCTCTCTTATTTTTGTGATGGTTTCGAATGCTTGGGGCAGGTCTTCCGATTGTTGGAGCATTTTTTCGACGGTTTCGGGGTTGTGGAGCGGCCCAGCCCACGCGGGGCCCGCGACCGATGCTTTGCCTCCACAGCGTGGACATTTTGTGTCGGGCCAGCTTTTCAAAGGGTAGACCGTTGAACGGAGGCAGTCGCAGGCCTGTATCCAGCCGATGTTTGCGAGAATCTTTATCACCCGTGCTCTTCCACGCGACAGTCTGAAGAATACGCGGACGAAGTGTCTGTGGTAAACGCTGATGATGGGTTGGGCGGCGATGTTGATGGCGGCGGCCCGGGTTACGACGAAGCTGGCGAGGAGACGGATGGCGGTCTCTTTTGCGAAATAATTTTTGGCGGATAGGAGGCCGTATTTTCTGTAGCAGGCGTTGGGATGGTTTCCGACGAGCGCGGCGAGGTCGGTCGCTGAAACGCCGATGAAGCCGTTGTTTTCGACGGCGCGTAGGCTGTTTTCCACGAATTTGGTCGGTGCCCCGACCGGGTCGACGTCAGCATAGCCAACCCTGTTTTGCTTGCCGCTTAACGCCGTGAGGAAGACGGATGCGTCGCCGTGATAAAATTCCGAGCTGTCGAGCACGCCGTTGAGCTCTGCGTTGAGTTTCATGGCTTTGACGGCGTATGGGTTGATGTCGTTCATCAACGCCCGTGATACGGTGTTGGTTTCGACGAGTAGGCGGATGGAGCGGACGCCGGAGCCGGCGAGAGGCTCGGCGACTCTTACTTTTCTGTCGAATGTTCGGGCCAGCACCACGGTGAGGTCGCGGGAAAGCGAGGAAAACGGGTTGTAGAAGATGGGCCATTTCGTCGGGGCGATGGGCTCGCCCGCTTCGGTGGTGGGAAATTCGGGCGCGACGAACCTGACGCGGCCTTCCACATACCATTTGACGGGAAACCCGAATTCGTTCAGCCTTTCAACCAACCTTTCATCACCGAATAAACTTCGCCGGGTATTCTGTCCCTGTTTTGGAAATCGATGGTGAAAAGGTTGGGGCCCGCGAGCTGTTTCAGCTTCGTGACGAGCGGATGTTTTGCGGCGTAATGGACGGTGAAGAGAGAAGGCTTACCACTATGCAGTATCGTTTCGACGGCGTCGACGAATCCCCTGCTCAATAACTCCATAGGCCCAACTTCATCGACTAAAACGGCATCGCATTTTCCCGAAATCTCGGCGACGAGCTGACGGGCCATTTTTTCAACGTTCGTGACGTTGACCAGATATTTACCTACGCGGAGACCCCGCCCCTCCTTTGCCCAAGCCAGCTCATACACATCCCCCGAAACGATGTCAACCAGCTCAAACCCAACCCGAACCCCCGCCTCCCTCACTTCTCGCGAATAAAACCCGGCCAAGCCAACGCCGTCCCGAGCCAGTAGCTCGGCGACCCTAATCATCGCCGTCGTTTTTCCGACGCCCGGCCTCCCCGTCAAAGCCGCGACCTTAAAACTGGTCAAGGGTCGTCTGCTTGAGCCTATCCAACGTCTTCCAACCCAGCCGGACATGCCGCGAAAAACCATCAAAACCTTTGTTCTCCACCAACCATCGACGCGTCTTCGGGTCCGACGGATAGCCCGAGCCGAAATCTCCCAACTCTCTCTTCAGCCTCTCGATTTTCATGTCCCGGACGACTTTGGCGGCCACCGACGCAGCGGCCACCAAAACATGCCGGCGGTCTCCCTTGACCATACAGCGAACGTCCACCTCCATCTCGAGGTTTTGCAGAATCCGTTGACGCGCGCGGCCGACGTTTCTGTCGGGAGAGTCGACGAAAACTTTGACCGGCCGAATTTTTTCGACCAATTCGGCGATTGAACGGTATTCGAGCTCGTTGAGGCCGGCGCCTCCCGAGGCCCGGAGGTTTGATGTGATGCGCCTCGGCTGTATGATTTTGTGTTCGATTTTGAAGGTTTTTTTGAGTTGGTTGTAGATTGTGAGGCGTTTTTTGGGTGTTAGTGTTTTGGAGTCGGCGACGCCGATTGAACGGAGGGTTTGAAGGTCTTGTGGATGGGCGGCGAAAGCCGTGATGACCAAAGGCCCTACTACGCATCCCCGGCCCGCTTCATCGACTCCGCAAAGAAGGACGTCAGCCATGGTAGACCGCCACGACCATTACATGGTCTTTTTCAAAAGGTTCGAGGCCCAAGGTTTGAACAATTTCGAAGCCGTTTTCGACGAGGGTTTTCACCTCCCGTTCGACGACTTTGGCCGGTTCTTCCACGCTGTCGATGCTCCGGGCCTTGACCGCTAACAGCGTCCCACCGCCCTTCTTCAGCATCAACCGGCAGTTGTCGGCGACCAGCTTCGCCTGCTGGGGCTGGGCGACGTCGGCGTAGACTACGTCAACGACTCCGACGACGTGGCTGTAGTTCTCGGGCTTGGTCGCGTCAGCCAGCACGGGAACAACGTTCCGTCTCTTTTCAACGACGCCGCGGATGAACTGGTGCATGACCTTCGGCGAAAAGTCGACGCCGTACACCATCCCCAGCACGCCGACGATGTCGGAGACGTGTGATACCGTCGTTCCCGACGCAGAGCCGAGGTAAAGAACCCGGAGGCCATGTTTGACGAAGATTTCTCGGACGTCTTTGACGATGGCGGCGGCCAGCTTGCTTCTAAAGGGGTTCCAGACACGGTATTCAACGCCTTCGTAGCGGATGAGTTCTTCGCCGTAGACTTGGAAGCCCGGGACGAGGTTGCGTGTCGCGGGCCTCGCTCCTTCAAACCCTTCCACCCAGAAAACACCTTCAAACCGCGGATGCCTCCTGACAACCGGCTTCATCTTCTCCTCCTTCTCCGCTCAACCTGCTTCGTAACCGGCTTCTTCGCGGGAGGTGAGGCGTATTTCTGCCTGATGTCCTCTATACGTTTTTCCAAAGATTCGCGTAGCTGGCTGCTTCTGTCCTCTTTGCTGAAAAAGTCGACGCGGGCCGCGATGCTTATTTTCGTAGCCAAGGCCCTCGCGATTTTGCCCCTCTGCCATCTGGGGGCGCTGTGGACGTAGGGATGCTGGAAAATGACGCCGTGCTTCGGCGCTCCACGGCCTGTTTTGAGGAACCGGAACAACGCCTTTTCAGCCCCCAAAACCTGAACGGTGCTGGCGGGAAGACGGGCCAAATTCTCCAGCCCGCCGGCCAACGAAATCAACCGACTGCCCAAAACAGGCCCCGCCACAGCCGAAAGGTTGGGAGCTTCGGCGGCCATCAAATCACGGACATATTCAGCCATCTTCTTCGCAAGCTGGCCTACTTCAACGCCGAGCATGGCCAAAGCCGAAAGGCTTCGAGCATCACGATGCGACATAAACCCGCCTACGGACTTTTTCGCGGCCTCGACAACTTTGACGGCCGCGTCATCTCCGACAACCTTTGACAACTTCTTGTCATCGATGTTTGGCCTCAGCAGAGGCAGGGACGTTAGCTCGAGGAAAACATCTACTTCGGGCACGATGCTGGAAAGTTCGGGAAAATGGACGTCATACCATTCTTTGACACGGACGTAAATCTGGTTCTTCATCTTCTCGAGGTCGTCTAAAGCTCTGACGGCATGAACGATGTGGAGGTCACGCCGCCCGGCCTCCACCATTAAACGCAGACGGGCCAACTCGGTTGAAACTTCTCGGACAAGCAACCGATACCTCTCTGCCTCCTGCGGCGGCATCAGCGACTCGACGTCGACCACCATCCGTTCGACGTGTTCGACAAGAAGCCCGTACAAGCCCGAAAGGCCTTTCAAGGCATCACCCACTTTCTCGTCCCAGAAAAGAAGGGTGTCAAACCCCTTTTCACGGGCGGAAGCGAGAAATTTCTCCACGTATGAGCGTGGAATTTCCCCCGAATCCGCTATCCGCGCGATTTCAGCTGGTTCGTCGGCGAAAGGCCTTAAATCAACCGTCCCATGGCTTTGGTCGAAAAAAGCCAAGCCCACGGCCGTCATTAAAACAAAAGCCCGCGACATCCCCGACACAGATGGTTGACCCAGCATTTAAACAAAAGAACCCGAACATCTATTTCCGTCCAACTGGCTGAAGGAAGCGGCGACACGATGCGGCCTCATCTTCGATTTTCCACAAAGCCGTCCCTAAGTTTCGGTATCGTCCATCCGCCGCTGTTTTTCTTCCAGCCGGTTTTCTGAAGACGTTCGAGCTTGTCTTTCAGCCGACTATACAAGCCTAATCCGTCGTGAAGAACCCGCCCCTCCGCCACCGCGTCGAGAATTATCGTCGATGTTTCCATCTCTTGCTCGACAGCGTCGACGTCTACGATGAAAAGCTCCAACGGCGCATACGCCGTGTTGGCTTCCAAGATTAGGCTTGTCCTTTCAAATTTCGTGCCGGGCGGAGTTATCAGCAAAACGTCAAAGTCGCTCCACGGCGCAAAATCGCCTTTGGAACGGCTTCCGAACAAAATCAACGTCACCTTTCCGTCGATCTTTGAAATGACGTTGTTTAGGAAAACCGTAAAACGGAGCTCATAGTCGGGCAGCTTGCTTCGCAAATTCAATCAGCCTCTTCGCCACTTCCAAGCAGAGCAACGCTTCGGGTTAGGTGGGTGGCTCCGGCTGGGCGTCCGGATACCTTGCGTAGTATCTTGATTCGAGAAGCAAAGCATCCCTAAAGAGTTTTTGGTCCAAGGGCTCGTTCAATTCTTTGCAGAGAAGTTCGAGGAGTGTTGAAATTTTATGTGAATAGGGTTTGCTTCCGGTCAGCTTTATCAACGCCGCCTTCGGGACAAACTGGACAGCCTGTTCCGCCCCGAAACAGGTCAGAAGATATTCTGATTCGTTGAAAGACCTTTCTGCCATGCGTTGAAACGCTTCACCACGTCTCACCCATTCATCCCAGACCCGCACCAATCTAAACAAACACCTCAAGCCCCGGATATAAGCCAAAATTTTCATGGGAGGGCGTTTCCGTCGACGAAATAGCTCTAAATACCGGAAACACCACTTCACGCTGGCATGCCATCCCACGGCAGCATAACAAAAGCAGGAAAAGTCAGAAGCCAAACACCCAAACTCGAAGCTAAACCACGCAAATCACCCTTTCCACGCCAAAGAAACAAAGCCAACTACATCAAAAGAATCATATCAGCCGCCACATCCCCCAAAGAGTAGCAACAAACCCACATAATACACAAGCACATAATCATCGAACAGATGCGTATGAAAGTATCGTTTGTGATTTTAACGAAAAACTCTGAAAGAACGCTGAAACGGGTTCTCGACGCAGTGGCCGCAATTCCTGATTTAGACGGTGAGGTTGTGATAGTTGACGGCCGGTCCAGCGACAACACTACAGGTATCGCCCGGAGCTATGGGGACAAATTGAAAGTTGCAGTAATCGATGATGAAGGGAGAGGTTTAGGGTTTGCCCGAGACGTCGGATGGCGAAGCTCTGATTCGCCCTACGTAGTCATGCTTGACAGCGATGTGGTCATCAACAAAGCCTTCGTGTCGGAAGCCACCTCGCTTCTCGAAAAAGACCCCATCGTCGGCGGTGTTTCGGCGAAACTCAAGCCTGTCATCGATGGTCGAGGTTGGTTTACCGTCTTCCAAGCCAAAAACCTCGCAATACACCTACATCTCGACGAAGCTGTTTATCCCGCTGAAGCGGTCGCTCTTCACACCGGCTGCACTATGTTCAGGAGGTCGGCTCTCGAGAAGGTCGGCGGCTTCGACCATTTCTTCAAACTCGCTAAAGAGGACAGCGACGTGAGCTATCGGCTCCGCAAAGCAGGCTACAAACTGGCATATCTGCCGCTCGAATCACTCCATCTTGAAAAAGCTCGATTCTGGAAAACCAACTTCCGATACGGCAGAAGCTACGTCCACATCTATGAAAAACATCCCGACATGGCGCCCATCGCAACCTATAAAAATGTTCTGTTGACAGTGGCTTTGTTCCTGCCCCCGGTACAGCTGCTCGTTTACCTGCACTACCTTCGGCGATACGCCGTATTGAAAGACCTTTCGACCTCAGAGAAAATCGTTCTGCCGTTCATAGAAGTTTTGCGGCAAGCAGTCCGCACGGCCGGCATGGTGTACCAGCTTCTCCGAAAATACGCAGGACTCGACTAGCAAGTAACATTTACGTCCTTCGCCTTCTGTTTCTTCGTTAAATTGGTCCATGTGTGGCTACGCCCACTTTGGTGACGATGAAATGTGCCATTCTTGCGACCTGCACTTTCTCGGCTCCGATGATTGGGATTGCGCTGGCTACCCGCCGGGCTGGGTCAGTCCCCTCGGAGGCCATGAGATCACTTACGTAGTCTACCGTCGTTTTGCACTGCCCTCCAACCTCAAGCCCCAGCGAAGCAACCGCTAGAGGGCAGGCCGCATACCCCAACCAACTTGGCCTCAGCATCAAAGGCCAGACGCTCAACAAGCCTACCCCCGTCTCCTCGGCGGTTAAGGCTGTCCAGCCGTTCATCGATTTTTTTGGCAGGCTGTCAGGACGGCTAATACGTTTTCGGTAGGTAGCTAGTCAGCAGTTCATACCTCTTTCTCGACATGATGAATTTCATCAACTCTCGGTCGGGGACACGACGCGTAGCTTGGACGAAAGCCCTCTTCCGGAAAACGGTCCTTAGGTTCATAATGTTCCACAGGACGGCTGAAAAAGTGCTTTTTGAGAGTTGAGGGTCTCTGTGTCTAATTAGCCGCAGAAGCGAGTAGAAAAGAGAGAGAAGCGCTAACTGTGAGCCGTATGTAAACATGTTGGACGCTGAATAGTTTTTCAGCAGGGTTGTCAACTGGTTTTTTCTTCTGAGGAATATTATCGCGCTGTTTGGCGGGCCTGTTGTTCCTCCTCCGAGATGGTAGATGACCGAGCTGGGGACTGTGATGACTTTGTAGCCAAGCAGCCTAAGACGCCAGCAAAAATCTGTCTCTTCGTAGTAGATGAAGTAGTCTTCGTCGAAGCCGCCCAGCCTTTCGAAGAGTTCTTTTCTGACGACGATGGCCGCTCCTCTTGCATAAAACGTTTGGTACGGGTATCTCGCCTCGGTAAAGTCGGGAAGGCCGTGTCCGAGGTCGTAGGCTCTACCCGTACGGTCTATCGTGCCCCCGATCGAGTCTATCAGCTTTGGGTTTTTGAGCTGCATTATCTTGGGCTGGGCTGCTCCAACGGCCTTGTCCATCTCCATCGCTTTGATTATTTCACGCAGCCAGTTTTTCTCCACGACTACGTCGTTGTTGAGGAATGCGAGGTATTTCACGTCTTTTGAAGATGCTTTTGCTCCGGCGTTGTTACCGCCGGCGTAGCCCCTGTTTTCTCCGAGCTTTACCAACTTGATCTGATTAAACTTTTCAGCCAGCTGTCTTTCGCTACCGTCATGGGAGTTGTTGTCAACAAGAATAATCTCGAGGCTGGGGTAGTCCGTCTCGAGGATGCTTTTCATGTAGTCGAAGGTTCGGTGGCCAAGCTTTTTTAACGAGTCGTGGTTGAGGACGATGAGAGAGACTTTGGGCAGCTCTTCCAATTCGGCGGATGCTGTCGAAAGCCTTGACTTAAAGATGAACGCTGACCTTCCTGTCGTCTGCGTCGCAGTTATCTACCACTCAAGGAAGGGTGATGTTTTCGAGAGGATGTTGAGTTCGCTGGCGGCCATGGACTACCCGAAGGACAGAATCGTCCTGCTTTTCATAGACAACTACTCCAAAGATGGAGCGTTTGAGGTGTGTAAGTCATGGATTGCTGCGCAAGGCCGTCTATACAAAGGCGTAGTTCACCTGAGGGCCCGGGGAAACCCAAGCCGGCTCCGCAACATAGCAATAAGGACGGCCTCCGAAATAGGAGTAAAACACTTTGCTTTTATCGATTCGGATGTTTTGGTTGACAGTGCTTTCCTCAAGCGTTCGTTGAATCTCTTTGGAAATTATGCATGGAAAAGCCCTCTGCTTTCCGTGAGTGCTGTATGGGATGTTGGTCTTGAAAACCTCGATTGGCTAGAGAAAAGATACAGCAGCTGGCTAAGGGGTAGGGCTGGTGCCACTGCTGGCATATCAGAGGGATTAGCATGCAACACAGCAACCTGTTTGATCGATTTGGATAAGGCGATTTTGGTGGGGTGGTTTGATGAGGATGTTAGGTTTATTGAGGACTTGGACTGGGGGCGCAGAGCTACCAGCAAAGGATACGTCTGCTTGTTCGACTCCCGCGTCGTCATTCCACATCTAAAAAAATACTCCCTCAAAGACATGCGCAGCTACTTCATGGCTGGCGCTCTGTCGGAGGCCAAGCTTTTCCTGAAGAACGGGTTGGGGTTGCAGGCTGCCCGGAGGGTTTTCTACTGGTCGGGTTTGTTTACAAGTCTCCTGCTTTCTTGGGTCAATCCATTACCAGCGCTGGCCTTTTTCTTAGTCGGGTATGTTGTTTACTTCCGTCGTGCAAGAGGGGTTGGCAAGGTTTTGCTTTTCCCCGTGTCGATGCCTTTCAACATCGTCAAATCTCTCGGCCTCGGAGTAGCCATGGCTCACTGGCTTTTGAAAGGCGGATACAAAAGTGAAAGGGTGACTATTCTGGGCGAGCCAGACTGGGAAGTTGTTTTAAGGAAGGTACCCGCCTCCTTAAGCCGGTCGTGAGAGAAACCAGCAAGCCTGCAAGAAGGCCCGCCGCTCTAAGAACTCTGTAAGCCGGCGAATGAAGAATACGTAGTGATATGTTCTCGGCGAAACTCAGTCCATGCAATATCCGCATTTTGGCCGTGAGGAAAATAAACAACAGTGCTGGAGCTGTTAGCAGAATGTCCAAGAGTAGGTTGTTCAGCCCTGTCGCACGTAAAGCAAGCCAGACCAGAAAAAGGGGAAGAGCCAATACATCCACAAGCCTGATCATCACGGTTCCAGCAACGGATGCCAAGCCAGCCAGCCCTCTCTCGTACAGCATAACCGCTATGAAGGTTCTG
>JANXEM010000001.1 GCA_025058435.1 Candidatus Caldarchaeum sp. | reverse complement strand
CGACGCTATCTCCTGCAAATCCTTCTTCGTCCCGTTCAAACCCTCAATCACGGTAGTAGGCTTGTTCCATTTACGGAGCTCCAGCTTTATCCTCACCCTCTGCTGTTCCCGGCTGATGGTGCCGCAAACGCAAATCGATTTAGGAAGACCGCAAGTCGAGCATATCTCGGCCATTACTTCTTCCTCTTCCTCACCTAAGTATTCTGCCGCATGGGTTGTTTTTAAAGTTTTGAACCACGTCATCAACTCTTAGTGTGGTTCCGCCGCTTCCTTTCATATTCTTCAACGCTGTAAGCGTATTTAGCCGGCACGCCAAACACGACAACATCGGACGGAACGTTTTTGGTCACGACCGAGCCGGCGCCGACCACGGCTCCGTCGCCGACCTCCACACCGGGAAGGATGACTGACGCGGCTCCTATGATCGCGCCGACGCCTATGGTCGGGCCTTTAAGGGGCGAGCCTACGGGGTATGGGTCGTTGGTCATGACGACGTTCGGTCCGATGAAGGCCCTGTCCATGATTTTTGTGAGGTGTGGAATGTAGACGTTTGACTGGATGTTGACTTCTTTTCCGATGAGGACGGCTCCGTCGAGGACGGTGTAGCTGCCGATACGTGAACCGCTCCGCACAATCGAGCCCGACCTGATCAACACGTTGTGACCGAGCTCCACGTCTCCTTCGATGATTACTTCGTCGTAGATGATGCAGCCTCTCCGCACGATGCATCGCGGCCCTATGAAGCTCCCCAAACTGGCGTCCTCTATGCAGTCTAAGGAGGTTTTGATGCCGCGTTGAATCGATTTAAGAAGGCGTTGACGCGTTGGGTAACCAAGCGTAACCTGCTCGTCGACGAAGCTTCCCTCCCCTACTTCGGTGCAGCCGTAGATGCGGCCTTCTTTGGAAACAATTCCTGCGATTTTGGCGCGAGGGGAGATGAAGCCCGACATTATTTTTCCCTGCCAGAAAGCGTATATATTTTTTTCTCTTCATCCCGCTTATCCTTATCAAATAGCGTGATTAGCTACCGACTGAATTGGTTAACTGGACGCAACATGTTGCATCTGGGTCGAGGGCTGACGTTGACGGCGTCGAAGTTTTTTACGTGGAGCGTGGAAGTGGAAGGCCTTTGGTGCTGGTACACGGCTGGGCTTCGAGCTCGTATTCGTGGCGCCACAACGTTCCCGCCCTCTCTCGGCACTTTCGCGTAATAGCGTTGGATTTGCCCGGCTTCGGGCTTTCCCAAAAGCTTCCTACAGGCCTCCGCCTCAAACCTTTGAACGACCATCTGACCAGATTCTTCGACAAAATCGGCGTCGACCGTTTCGCCCTCGTCGGCATGTCCATGGGAGGGCCAGTTTCCGTCTACTATGCCGTCAACAACCCCGAAAAAGTTTCGAAACTCATTCTCGTCAACCCAGCTCTTTTCGGAGCGGGAACGGGAAGAAGAAGGGCTCCTGTCAAGCTTCTTTCCAGATGGCCTTTCTACAGCATCGCAAGCCGCATCTTCATATCCAAATCCTTCATCAGAAACGCGTTGAAACAGGTTTACGTCAAGCAATCGATACTGGACGAAGAGCTGGTCGAAGCCTACTACCAGTCGGTAAAACTTTCGGGAAAAACACTCATCGACGCCTTCCACATCATGCAGGAATTCAACTTGGAGTTGTTATCGAAAGTAAGATGTCCCGTCTTGTTTGTTCTCGGCGGCCGCGATACTCTGGTTCCGTATGAAAAAAACAGAGATGCCGCCGAACGAATCGGAGCCAAAGTTTTGATAGACCCGGAGTCCGGCCACGGAGTTCACGAAGAAAATCCCGAATTTGTCAACAACGTTATATTGGATTTTTTGAAGGATTAGCGGAGACATGAAAAGAAGGGAAATAGTCGAGCAGTTGTTTGAGGTTTTGATGTCCAGCGTCAACTCCAACGCGGTTCCTCCGCAGCTGGGCTGGCGGGTTTTCGAAAAATTCTATTCGCAGGAAATCTACGATGATGAGGGGTTCCGCCTTTTGGTCAAGGCCTGTCGACTGTGTGAACCCGAAAAGACGGCTTTGGCTTTGAAAGGTGTGTTTAAATGAGTTTCTTTTCGGTTGAAGTGGTTCCGAAGGACCCGCTGTGGAAGCTCGCGTTGGCGGGTGTGTTGGTTGAGCAGAACGGGTTTGACGGCGTCTGGGTTAGCGAACATTTTTTCAACCGGAATTCGTTGATTACTCTCGCGACCATCGCGAAACACACCCGAAAAATTTTGCTTGGGCCGGCTGTCGTCAACCCTTATGTGGTTCATCCGGTTGTGATGGCGCAGCAGGCGGCGACGCTTTGGGAGCTTTCTCCGGGGAGGGTGCGTTACGCGGTCGGAGCGGGCGATGCTCATTCGCTGCAGCGGCTTGGATACGTGAGGACGAAGCCGGTTGAAAAAGTCGTGGAGGCCGTTGAAACGATGCGTTCGTCCTTCGCCTCGTTGGACACCTACAAAATTTCTGACGTCAAGATTTTTTTGGGCGCGCAAGGAGAAAGGATGCTGGAAGCCGCGGCGAAAATCGGGGACGGCGTTCTGGTGAACTGGTCGAACACCGAAATGCTGAAAGAATCGATGAATCATCTCACAAATCCGGCAAGGCCTGGTTTCGTTAAGGCCGCTTATTTGATAACGTCTGTCCACGAAGACGAAGAGAAAGCTCTGAAGACGGTGATTCCCTACGCCGCGTATTTGATGGTCGGCGCGTCGGAAAAGCATCTTCAGCGGGCGGATGTGTCGCTGGATTACAGGGAAAGGGTTGCTGAAATTTTGGGGCGGAGGAGCTGGGACGAGCTCTACCGATTGGCGCGGAGGGACTGGGTTGGTTTTTTTAGCTTCTGGGGGAACAGGCGGCAGCTTGATGATTTGGTGACGACTGTGATTGATTTGGGGTATGATGAGGTTGTTTTTGCGGGGCCTTTGGGCCCGAGATACGTGAAAGCCCTTAAAAACATCGCTTCGGTATGTCGGTCGGCGAGAAGGAGACGTTAGATTGACAGCTGGGACGGCTCTACTGCCGAGGACGGAGGCCGAGAGGCTTAAGAAACAACTGGCGTCAGCCATGCGGCTCCAGAAATTTCCGTCCGACGACGAGCTGGCAGTCCTACTCAACGCGACCGTTCGAAAAAAGCCGGTGAAAACTTTGTCCGGCGTCTCGGTTGTCACGGTCGTCGCACCCATCTTTAGCTGTCCACACGGCAAATGTATCTACTGCCCGGGCGGCAAGCCCTTCGGAACGCCGCAGAGCTACACCGGCGAAGAAGCTGTCGTCAAAACAGCAGCCTCCTACGACTATGACCCACGCAAACAAGCCGAAAACGCCGTCCAGAAGCTGCGCAAAATGGGG
>JANXEM010000072.1 GCA_025058435.1 Candidatus Caldarchaeum sp. | reverse complement strand
AGGACCTTAACAGGGAGCCACGATGACGAATCACGGGCGTCGACGACCGGAGAATAGGTGCCGTATATTTTGAGGCGGAGCCTTCCCCCGCCGTGGTTCACCGCTTGGAAAACCGTTTCAGTCCATTCTCCCGTTTCGACGGGTGGGTCGAGAAACTCCTCCGTCGAAAACGCCTGCCTCCTGTTCGCCAGAAGCCAGTAGAGGGCCGTGTTTCTAGGCGGCTCGAGGATTTCGTAGACCGTTGAATAGTCGGTCCCGTCCCAGTCGATTATTCCCACGAGGCCGTAGGGTGTTTGGAAGACGTGAGTTGTTTCGTAAAGCCCCGTCGTCGAAGGCCTGTAGGCTTCGCGGCCGCCGGCTGTAAATGGCTTCATCACTCCCCACCGAGGCCTGCAGTCGCGGTCGACCGCGACGAAACAACCGCCCGCTTCATGGTTGAAGACCGTTAGGTTTCCGTCGAGTTCCGCGATCCCCAGCCTTATGGCGGAGTGCGGCTTCAACGTGAAAAAGCAGTTTATGTTCCTGTCTTGAGGTGGACAGCTCCAAACAACTGCTCCCGTATCTTCGTCGATTTCGTAGACGCCCCTCGTCGTTTGGTTCACCGCCGCGAGAACGTGTCCGCCGAAACTGTTTCCATGCACTCCGCTCGGCACCTTCCCCGCAATTCTCGAAAGTTTCGCAAGGCCTTTTCCCAAATCGACGGTCCAGAGAACGCTGCCTTGGCCGTCGATTTTACGGAGCAAACCAGTGCCGTAGTCGGTCGTCAAAACTGCGTCGAAATTCCTCGTCGGCATCATGTCGTGAGACCAGACGGCGTCGTCGGGCCCGTGAAACCATTTGACGACTTTGGTCGCCCTGTCGACCACGATGAACCGGTTGTCGAGGTCTGCGCAAAGTATGTCGCCGGGTTTGGCGTTGAAGTCGGGAAGTTTCTCGGTTGCGATGCGGGCGATGTGGGGATTGGCTGTTAGCCTGCTTCCCGGAACTCTGTATTCCCAAATGACTTTTCCTTTCTCGGGGTCGAAGACGTAGGCCGACCGGCGTGAATGTGGGTCGGCCATCACCAAAACAAAAGAGCCTGAAAATGGGTCTTCGACGTATTCCGCGTAATGGGGGGTATAACCCCTTTGTCGGAAGATAATCCGGGCCTCTGAGCCGCCTACCCGAACCACGGTTTGGAGAAAAACTGGGTTGGACAAAAAGCTATTTACGGATTTATTCAGCCACGAACCCATTAGGGATAGGTTGTCGCTGTTCCGCCGCCAACTCTACAAAGAGCTCGTTTCCGCCGCCGTCAGGGAAGGGTTACAGCTCACCGAAAAAGCTCTACAGAAACTGGAAAGCTGCAAAAACCCTCATCAAACCCTTTACCAAACCATCGAAAAAATCAAACGAACAAACCCCGAAACATCCTTCATAGACGCCGACCAAATAACAGCGGCCGAAGACCAGCCCACACCCCCGTCATCGGTTCTCGTCGTCGAAGAACCACCCCTACATGTCCCCGAATTTAAAACATTCATGTCCGTAGACGAAAACATAAAGGTGGACGGCGAGCTTCAAGAATTTCAAAAGCTCTTTACAAGCCGCTACCACGAAATCAGGAAAATCCTCGCAAAAAGACGCGTCGAATTCATCCCCGTGTCGGAATTAGCCGCCCTCAGAGAAGGGGGCGAAGCCGCGTTAGCCGTGATAGTTCTCGACAAACATGAAGGAAAAAATTCGCTCCGTCTGGAAGTCGACGACCCGTCGGGCCAGATAACCGTTTTGGCTTCGAAGAAGAATCAGCAGATTTACAACTCGGCTTTGGAGCTGTTGACCGACGTCGTGGTTGGAATCAAAGTCAAACGCGTCGGCGACATCAACCTGCTGACAGAAATAATCTACCCCGAAGTGGATGAAACCACGGTTCGACAGACGTCCAGAATTCCCGAATCCTACGTCTGCCTCGTATCCGACGTCCACGTCGGAAGCAAACATTTCCGGAACGATTTTTTCGAAAAATTTCTGGACTGGCTGAACCGTGGAAGGGACGGCGTCGTCAAAAGGATAACCCATCTGATCATAGGCGGTGATTTGGTGGAGGGAATCGGCGTCTACCCGGGACAGGAAAAAGACCTCGAAATCAGGAACGTGGAAGACCAGTTGAAGGCCGCCGCTGAATTTCTCGCGCAAATTCCAGCAAGAATCGAAGTTGTCTTCAGCCCCGGAAACCACGAACCCGTCCGCAAAGCACTGCCTCAGCCACCTCTTCAAGGAAGGTACCGCGAAATGCTCAACAAAGGCCGGAACATCGTTCACGTTTCGAACCCCGCCGAAATCCTTTTCGACGGCAGGAGATTCGTCGTCTACCATGGCCAAGGGCTTGACGAAATCGTCCAGTCGCTTCCGTCCGTATCATACAGCACTTTATCCGAAAACGCGACCGAAGTCGTTTCAACCCTCCTGAAATACCGGCATCTCGCCCCCGTCTACGGCGGAAACACCCAGCTCCTTCCCCTCAAAGAGGACAAGCTCGTCTTAGCCGAAACACCGCAGCTACTCCAGACAGGCCACATCCACGTTTTGGTCAACAAAACATACCGCGGGGTCAGGCTCGTCAACGCTGGCGCGTGGCAGGAACAGACCGACTACCAGAAAGCTCTGGGGCTGGAGCCGGCCGTAGGCCACGCCGCCGTGGTCAACATCTCGAACATGGCCGTCGAAATGAAGAATTTCGCCTTCTAAGTTGGTTTAGCTAAAGCTTTCCAGAACAACAGCCCTTCCCTAAAATTCAACACCCTATACCCTGTTTCCGCGAAAGTTTTCAGAACTTTGGAAGGTGATGTTCCGTGGCCGAAAAACCTCGTCTTGACCGGGTCATAAACGTAGACCAGCGCCGTTTTTTTCAGTTTCTTCTTCGTCGTCTCCAACGCGGAGGGGATGTCTTCGACGTGGTGGAGGCTGAACAGGTAGACGGCTCTGTCGACTGATTTGTCGGGGACGCCTTCGAGTTTTTCGGCGGATGTGTTGAAGACTTTGACGTTTTGGATGTTGTGTTTTCGGAGGGTTTCATTCAGTTGGTTGATGTAGTCGTCTGATACGTCGACGGCGTAGACCGTTCCTTCCGGGCCGACGACTGTTGACGCGGGGATGGACAGGAAGCCGGTTCCGCATCCGACGTCGAGAAATGTCTGAGACTTTGAAAGCGATAACTCGTTCAATATCCGGTAAGGGTTCTGGAGCATCCGCCGAAGCCTTGAGCCGATTACCAGCCCTTCCGCGGAGGTCAAGTTCTGAAAAACGGCGTGCGGAGTCAAGATTTAAAGAAACCTTTCCCACAACCGGTCTGTGGCGCATCTTCTTCGTGTCTGTAAATTGTCTGAACTTGACGAAGGCGATTCAAAGGTGGTTTCCCACGGGGACGTGCAGATTCTCGTTTTGAAACACGGTGGCCGGGTCTACGCTGTATCGAATATCTGCACCCACGACTACGCGGAGTTGGTCAACGGAATAGTGATGGAAGGAACTGTAACATGTCCCGTACACCTTTCCCGGTTTAGGCTCGAGAACGGTGAGGTGCTGAACCCGCCGGCCACGAAGCCGCTCAAGACCTACAGAGTTCACGTCGTCGGCGACGAAATCTTCGTAGAGGTTTGAAAGAGTTTTTCAGCTTCACCGCTTTCCAAAAACCTTATCGCCTCCATCGCCGCCATACAGCCGTAGCCAGCGGCCGTAACCGCCTGCCGGTACCTCTTGTCGTGCACGTCTCCGGCTGCGAAAACGCCGGGAACATTCGTTCGCATTCCGTCGTATAGCTTGATGTATCCTTCTTCGTCGAGCTCCAGATGGTCGGTGAATATTTCTGTGTTTGGTTTGTGTCCGATGGCCACGAAAACAGACTGTGTTTTGAGCTCCGAAACCTGTCCCGTTTTCAGGTTCTTGATTTTGACCGATTCGACTTTGTTTTCGCCGATTATCTCGGTGACGACGCTGTTCCAGATGAATTCAATTTTCGGGTTTTTCATGGCCCTTTCGGCCAAGACCTTCGAGGCTCTTAGGGTATCGCGGCGGTGGACGACGTAGACTTTGGAGACGAGGTTGCTGAGGAAGAGCGCGTATTCCATGGCCGTATCGCCTCCTCCGACCACGACCGTGGTGTCCGTCCCCCTAAACAGCGGGCCGTCACACGTCGCACAGCTGGAAACACCGCGGGCCAGAAGCCTCTTCTCCCCCTCCAACCCCAGCCATTTCGGCGAAGCACCCGTCGCAACTATCACGACCTTCCCCAGATACTTGTCTTCGCCTACGTAAACTTCGAAAGGATATTTTCTGAAATCGACTGCCGATGCGTTGTCGAAAACCATCTGAGCTCCTTGGTTTTCGGCCTGTTGTTTCATGTTTTCCATAAGTTCGGGCCCGAGGACGCCGTTGCTGAACCCCGGATAATTTTCGACTTCACGCGTCAGCATCAGCTGGCCGCCGGCTTCGAGGCCAGCGATGACCAAGGTTTTCAGGTTCGCCCTACAGGTGTAGATGGCGGCGGTGTAGCCCGCCGGGCCTCCGCCGATAACTATCACGTCGTAAACTTCTTGCACAAACGAAAATCTATAACTGAGATATTAAAGCATAAAAACACGTCAACCGGAAGTCGTCCATGGTCGTCGACCCGGTCTGCAAAATGAACGTAGACCCAGCCAAAACGAAACACGTTTCAACTCACATGGGCAAACCCTTCTACTTCTGTTCCGCCGCCTGCAAAACACAGTTCGACAGAGCTCCGGAAAAATACGCGAAGTAGCTGGAAAACCCATATTAACGGCATCCCCTCGTTGGTGAACAACATGGCTCGCTTGGTCAAAGTGGCGTCTGTTGATGAAATACAGCCGGGTTCGATGAAGAGCTTCGACGTCGAAGGACGATATATTCTGTTGGCGAACGTGGACGGTGTTTTCTACGCCATGGATGCTTTGTGCAGTCACGAGGAATGGGACCTTGCTGAAGGAGTGCTCGAAGGTAGGAAAGTTGTCTGTCCCGGTCATGCGGCTGTGTGGGATTTGGATAGCGGGGAGGCCGAGTTCGACGAAGAGCTTAAACCGTTGAAAACGTACCGCACCGTCGTAAGCGGCGGGTTTGTTCACGTGGAGTTGGACTGATTGAAGCGGTACAGCTTTGTCTGCAACAAATGCGGCGCACGATACATGCTGCAGGCTTGGAAGGCCGAATGCCCGTCATGCGGGGCCGAATACACGCTCGTTCATCCGCCCGAAAAACCGTTGACGAAAAGCACTTTTGTCCAGCGGTTGGCGGGGTTGTCGCTGTTCGGATACGTTTTGCACGGCTTCCTGGGCCCAAATCTCCTGACCTTTCTTCAGTTTCCGCCGCCGATTATCTTCCAGGCCACGGCCTTGGTCGTCGCCGGCCTTTCCGCGTTAGGCTCCAGCCCTCTGCTCGCCGCGTCTCTGATGCTCGGAATCGCCGCCGCGATATTTCATCTGTTCGACATCACATTTGTCTCTATCGTGGGTCTTGCTTTCGCGGTTTTGACGGCTGTTTCGTCGGCTGTCGCGCTCTATCGTCTTTGGATGTTTTCGAAGAACAGGGCCCGTGAAGTTGACGCCCGCTCTATGCCGGAGTATTCGGGCTGGGGCGGCTCTCGAGGAACTGGCTGAAAATTTTGTGGGTGTTTTCGTCGTAGAGGACGAACATGACTTTGGTTAAGCCGCTGTTTTCGCGGGTTAGGTAGTCGACGACAGCCGAGACGATGACTTTTGCCGCTTCTTCGACAGGGTATCCGAAGGCACCGGTAGATATGGCTGGAAAAGCTATCGATTTAATTCCGTATGTGTCGGCGAGCTTGAGGCTGTTGATGACTGCGTCGCGGAGCTTGCGTTGCTCGTCTCCTTCACCCATCCTCGGCCCGACGGCGTGAATGACGTATTTTGCCTTGAGACGGCCCCCTCCTGTGATGACGGCTCCGCCGACCGGGCAGTAGCCTATGCGGTCGCATTCCTCCTGAATAGAAGGCCCACCCTTCCTCAGAATCGCGCCAGCCACGCCACCTCCCATCTTCAGGTATTGGTTTGCGGCGTTGACTATGGCCTCTGCATCTGATTCCGTTATGTCTCCTTTCAGACAAACGACCTCCGTCTTGCCCACCTTCACCATGTCCAACGAAGGTTGATGCAAGGGCTTGTATAAATTTCACCCCTTCCTCTTTGCGTTTGCGATGGCTTGGAAGGTGCTGGTTTTTCGGCAGGGCCTCGGCTGGGATGAGATATCAAAGGTTATTTCTCATACGGGTGTTGTGGAGACGTTTGAACAGGCTCTTGATTTGGGCGCGACCGCTGTGATACGGAACGTTGAGAAAACCGTGAAGCCAGCCGGTTCATCCTTCGGAGACCCCGTAGGCTTCCGCGTCATATCGTCTGACGCAACCCCTCAACCCCTTCCCCTTAACACCGTCGGCTGGCAGGAAGTCCGGCACCGCTTCTTCAGGAGAGGAGACAGCTTTCTCCTCTACAAAACGTGGAGCTGGCCCGATTAGCTTGACCAGAGACCAGCATTTTCTCGTCGACAGAGACGTCGTTCGAAAAATCGTCGAAAAAGCCGAAGTCAGCCGCCAAGACACGGTGCTCGACGTCGGCGCGGGCACCGGAATCATCACCGTCGAAGCCGCACGCAGGGCCAAACTCGTCATCGCAGTCGAACAAGACACACGCCTGATGCCGAAACTTAGAGCGGCCTGCACAGGCCTCGACAACGTCAAGCTCGTCGTCGGCAACATACTCAAAACGAAACTGCCACCATACACAAAGGTCGTATCAAACCCGCCCTTCAGCATCATCGAGCCATTAATCATGCGACATCTCAGAAAACCGGTACCGATGTCGATTCTGGTTCCTAAAAAATTCTCAGACAACATCGTCGCAGGAAACACCGCCCTCGGGTTCAAAACATCGCTCGCCTACAAAGCCGAAGCGGCCGAAATCTTCGAAGGCACCGTCTGCCAGCCACCGTACCCGGGAAAACTAACCCATCTAATTTTGAACCCCCTCCAGAAAACAGCCGCGGAAAAAGCCATGCTGGAATTTCTCAGTTACAGCACAAGCAAAACAAGAAACGCCCTACGAAATATCATCTGGACCTTCACAAACAAAAGAACCGCGACAAAAATCATCGAACTATCATACCTGCAGGATTCGCTCCTCGAAAAACCAGTCAAAAGAACAACCTTCAAAGACCTCCAAACCGTCTACTCCTTTCTTCAATCCACCATGGGGGACAAAAATTTAAGAATCAACCCATCGCATAACAGACCCGGCGAAATGGCCGAGGTGGGGTAGCCTGGTTAGCCCTCAGGGCTGTGGACCCTGCGGCGCGAGTTCGAATCTCGCCCTCGGCCCTTAAATAATCGACTACACAACTCCCGAACAGGCAGTTTGAGGACGACTCTCGTCATCA
This sequence comes from Candidatus Caldarchaeum sp., assembly GCA_025058435.1. The sequence continues at coordinate 503 of JANXEM010000072.1, read as the reverse complement.
CAGTAATCACGGCTTTCGCCACCCTAACACTCGTTCCTTTCGTAGTCGCAAGCCGGGCCGCCGTCTACGCCTTCGTAATTTCCGTCTCCCTCGTCCTCATTTACTTCGCCTACGGCCTCGTTTCCCGTGGAAGAACGCACATGCAAAGCAGGGCCTCGAGAAATTTGGTAGGTTTTCTCTTTGTGGCTGTGCCCTTGGCGGCTTCTCTTCTCGTCTTCGTCGAAGAATTCAACATATACAAAGAATGGTACAAGCCTGTCATGATTTCAAGCTTCACAGTCCTGTTCCTGTCGAACATAATGTTTCTTCCACTGTCCCTAGCTTTTTACAGGAGGGAGGGGAGTGAGGAGAAAAACCAGCTTTTCGGCGCGCCGGTCAGCATCATCATCCCTGCCTACAACGAGGAAAAATGGATCGGACACTGCATCGAAGCTGTTCTTGAAGCCGATTATCCGAGCAAAGAGATTATCGTGGTCGACGACGGAAGCACCGACAACACCTAC
>JANXEM010000010.1 GCA_025058435.1 Candidatus Caldarchaeum sp. | reverse complement strand
AGATAATCATCGTCGACGACGTCATCAGCACAGGCACCACCGTCATCAAATCCATCCAGCTACTGAAAAAATTCAGCCCGACAAAGCTGGTCGTAGCCGCTGTTCACGGTCTGTTCATCGACTCCGCGGCCGAAAAAATATTATCAGCGGGGGCTGACGTTTTGTTGACCACGGACACCGTCCCCAACCCCTACGGCTACGCCTCCGTGGCCGGGTTGATAGCATCCCATCTTTCCCAACCGTCAGAGCTTTGAAAACCTTCTTCCTGCTTTCGGGCGAAAACCCAGCCCTTTCCGCCGCCGAGCTAACTCATCTTTTGTCTGTTTTCGGGCAAGCTGGTTCTTTCACGTTGTTGGATGAAAGAATCGCGGTGGCCGATGTAGAAGTGTCTTCGGCCCGTGAAGTGGTTTACAGGGCGGCTTATGCGAAGCTGGCGGCTTTGTTGCTGGGTAGAGGTGTTTCTGTGGATGATTTGGTTTTCGAGCCGGGTTGGGAGGAGACGGTGCAGGGGTTTGGGAGCTTTGATGTGTTGGTTTATGAGCTCGGTGGGGCGGATGTCGACTCGGTTTCGGTTGAAAAACAAATCGCTGGACACATTTTTGATAATGTTAAGGGGGTTCGGGTTGACCTATCAAACCCCGATGTTTCTTTCGTTGTTCTGGTGTCTGAGAAGATATGCGTTGCTGGTTTGGCTTTAGCTGTTAAGCCGAGGAAGTTTTTCGCCGACCGGAAAGCTGGGTTGAGGCCTTTCAAAATTCCGTCTGCTTTGCAGCCCAAGCTCGCCCGCTGTCTCGTAAACCTCGCCGTCAACGCCAGAAGTTCGAAGGTTCTCGACCCTTTCGCCGGCTCGGGAGCCGTTGTGGTCGAAGCCGGTCTGATGGGCCATGAAGCATTCGGCGTCGAAGTCAAAACATGGGTGGCCAACGGAATGAAGCAAAACACCTACCATTACATTCCGTCAAACACCCACGTCATCCAAGGAGACGCAAAACAGCTCCCGTTCACCAAGGCCTTCGACTCCGTCGCCACAGACCCTCCATACGGCCGGTCGGCAACCCTCGGCGGAATGCCCTTCAAAAAACTCCTCAAACAATTCTGCGACTCCGTCGTCTCTGTGCTGGATGAAAAAGCACGGATGGCGATAACCGTCCCCAAGCCGCTTTTCCCCGACCTGCTCGAAGCATGCGGCGTTTTCAAACCCGTCGAACACTACGACCTATATGTTCATAAAAGCTTGACCCGCAGGGTTTCGGTGATGGTTCTTGACTGAGATGCGGATAGTTTTCCTCGGCACCAGCGGCGGAATGCCCACGAAGAAACGAGGCCTGCCGGCCATAGCTGTCCGGCTCAAGTCGTCGCTGCTGCTGCTCGACTGCGGCGAAGGAACCCAGAGACAGTTCATCAACGCCGGCATCGGAACCAAACCAAGCTTCCACATCTTCCTCACCCACCTCCACGGCGACCACGTCCTCGGCGTCCCCGGCCTACTATTCACGTTATCCATGAACGGCAGAAAACAAGACGTCCACGTCTACGGCCCACCCAACACAGCAGACTTTCTTAAAGCAGTTCTACGCCCGCACCTCGGCGCACTGACCTTCAAAACCATCGTCAACGAAATGGAGCCCGGCGACAACGTCAAAATAGACAACGTGACCGTTTCATGCTTCAAAACCGACCACACGGCTTTTTCCCTTGGATACGTGTTAAAAGAGGACGACAGGCCCGGCAGAATGAAGACCGAATTTCTCGAAGCCCTCAAGGTTCCACGTGGACCTCTTTGGGGCATGCTGCAGCGGGGAAAGGCCGTCGAATTCGGCGGCCGTGTCATCACACCCGACGAAGCGGTGGAGCCCCCGAGGCCCGGCAGAAAAATCGTCTACACCGGCGACACACGACCATGCGAATCGGTTGTCGAAAATTCCCGCGGTGCTGACGTCCTGATCCATGACTCGACCTTTGAAGCAAGCCTTCGGCAGAAGGCCCTTGAAGAAGGCCATTCAACGGCCGAAGATGCCGCGAAGAACGCGGCGAAAGCGGCGGTGAAAAGGCTCTATCTCTTCCACATCAGCCCACGATACGAAGAAACCGACATCCTCCTGATTGAAGCACGGTCGATTTTTCCCGAATCATATATCGCGGAAGATTTGCACTCTTATTCCGTCCCGTACCCGTGAGCTACTGAGTTAGCCATTCGATGAACTCGCGGGGATTATCGGTTTCGACGACGACCTCGATAGGCCCCAACGCCATCACCTCGCCCTTTTCGTAGAAGGAAAGCTTGCCCACGGCCGCGGCCTGCTTATTCAAGAAAAAAACAACCCGATCTCCCTCCACGCCCTTCGAAAGCAGGCTCCTCACCGTCGCCCTTATCCGCCGAGACCTCACCATCATCCTAAGTTTCTCGAGCCCTTCGGCCGAATCGATTCGCGCTACTACTTCGACACCACTATGGGTTGTCGAAGCCGCTGGGAATAGGTTCCGTAGGGCCCGAGCGACTTTGTCCACGTCCTCGGTTGGATGAACGACGGCCTTCGCGTAAGCGGTTACCCTCAAAGCTGCGCCTTCAAAGCCGACAGAGCCATCATGACGTTCAACGTGTTTTCAAACAGCTCCGTCTGAGTTACCCGCCCTATGATTTTGCCGTTCTCCACTACGAAAAGGCGGCGGATGTTCTTTTCAACAAGCCGAGACATGGCTTCACCCAAAGTGGCGTCGGGTGCGATGGTTTCAATCGGCGAAGACATGATGTCACCTACCCTCATCGTAAGGGCACAGCCCTTTGCGATACATCTCCGCAGAATGTCCCTTTCCGTCACAACCCCAACCGGCAGCTTGTTCCGCGTTACAACGACCGACCAAACATCATTATTCATCATCGCTTTGATGACGTCGCCAATCGAAGTGTTTTCATCCACTTCAACGACCTTCTTGTCCATAACATCTCTAACGCGCAACGTAACAGGCATTTTTACCTCAAAGTATCATGCGCAAAGGCTTTTTTATACTTTCGGCGTGAAACACTTAATAAAAATTCGCTGAATCGTTGTCTGGATGCTGGGCGAAACCTTTATCGTCGTGTGGGAAGGGGTGGACGGCTCGGGAAAGACGACGTTGTCGAATGCCGTCTTCCGCATGCTGTCCGAACGCGGGTTCCGTGTGGCAAAATACAAAACCCCCAGCAGTTCGGCTACTGGGTTGTTCGCACAGCAACACGGAAACAAGCCCGAAACAGACCCGCTCACCCGGATGCTACTTTTCCTCGCAAACACCGCCGACGACAGCACCGCCATCAAACAAATAATCCAGCAAACAAAACCACACTTCTTCCTCATCGACCGGTACAACCTATGCTCCGTCGTCTACGGCTTCTCCTTAAACGCGAAAAAATTCAAAACGGCAATCACACCCGAGGATTTCAAAAAATTCTTCGAAACAATCGAAAAACTGGGTTCGAATGTATTCGTCACACCCGACATCGTGGTGGTGGTTACCGTCGACCCCAAAACCCGGAAACAGAGAACCGCCCTCAAACAAACGTCATCCGACAGAATCTATGAAAACGACGAAGAGCTGCAGAACATCGTGGAACACTACTACAACATCTACGCCGATTGGAGGCCGAGCCAGGTGATGAAGGTTGTGAACCGGGATAATTTGGTTGAGCGGCTTGCCTCCGAGCTCGCCGACAAATTCACGGTTTTGAGGAGGAGAAGTTTGCATGGTTAGGGCTTTTTTCGCCGTCGACGTTAAGGACGAAGCTGTTGTGGGCAACATTTTGAGTTTCCAGAGGGAGGTGTTGCGGGCTGGAGGCGACGGGCTCAAGCCAGTTGAACCTGAAAACCTCCACATCACCCTCATTTTTCTCGGCGAAATCAACGAACCAGAGGTAACTGTAGCATCTCGGGCCCTCGAAACAATCGAGTCAAAACCTTTCGACATCGAGTTCCGGGGCGCCGGCTATTTTCCCGGAGGCGGACGGGTCAACGTGGTTTGGGTCGGCGTGAAAGCCGGAGCCGAGGAGCTGAAAAATCTTCACAACCAGCTCAAAGGCAAGCTACGCTCCCTCCGGCTGGAAGATGAAAGATTCGTTCCACATCTGACCGTTTGCCGCGTCAAATTCATCAAAAACAAAAACAGTTTACTCGAAGCCGTTTCAAAAAACGTAGACACCCTGTTCGGAACACAACGCGTTGAAAAAGTCGCCCTCAAAAAAAGCGTCCTGACTGCATCGGGCCCCATATACTCTGATATCGCGGTGAAAACATTTTGACCGACGTCACTGAATTGTTGAAAACGGTCGCAGAAGAGCTGAGGCCTTTGCCGGAAACAGTCGAAAAAACCCAAGATGTCGCTTCCCGTCTGGTGGGCAGGCTTGAAACGTTCTTCGGCGCTGGCAGGGTTTCGGTTGAAGGCTCTTTGGCTAAAGGAACTATGTTGCGTGGGAAAGAAGAGGCGGATATTTTCGTTCATTTTGAAAAAACGTTTCCGGTGGATGATGCGTGTAGGCTGGTTGTGGACAAAGGTGTTGAAGTGATTCGAGGTGAAGGCGGAAGCTTCCGCCTGCGTTACGCCAACCATCCCTACGTGGAGGGGTTCGTCGACGGTATCCGCGTCAACATCGTTCCCTGCTACGACGCCGAATACGGTAAATGGATAACGCCGGTCGACCGAACCCCCTATCACACCCGATACGTCAAGACGCATCTGAGCCCCGATATGGCGGATGAGGTGAGGCTGCTGAAGGCGTTTTTGATGAATGACGGCCTCTACGGAGCCGAGGTGAAGGTCAAAGGCTTCAGCGGATACGTCTGCGAGCTGTTGATAATTCGTTTCCGTTCTTTCGCGACGTTGGTCAGGGAAGCCAGCCGCTGGAAGCCGCCTGTTGTTTTGGACGGCGACGCCGGCGTTTTCGCAGCTCCTTTAGTTCTACGCGACCCCGTCGACATCCGGCGGAACACGGCCGCGGCCGTCTCGCTTACGGCTTTGTCCAACTTCATCATGAAGTCGAAACTTTTCCTCAAAAATCCGTCGACAAAGTTTTTCCTCGAAAAATCTTCGTTGAAGGGGCTGGTTGATGGGAGGAGTTTTTTGGGCCTTGTTTTGGAGCTGCCGAAGCAGCCGCCGGATGTTCTGTGGGGCGAACTGAGCAGAACCGTTGAAGGCCTTTGGCGTGGGCTGGAGATGCATGGGTTCAAAGTTTTGAGGGGCGACCGATGGGCCGACGGCCAACGGGGAGTCATCGTTTTCGAACTCGAGTCAAACAGCCTTCCACCGGTTGCGCTGAACCGCGGCCCACCTGTCTGGGCCGAAACAGCCGTCGACTTTGTAGAGGAACAGTTCGCCAAGGACGGGTTGCTGGCTTATCCTTGGGTGTCAGGCGAAAGGCTCTATTCCCTGTTGAAGAGAAGATACACCGATGCGTCTGAAACAATCCAGATGCTCATCGAGACGGGGAAAGCCGCCGTGTCTAAAAACCTAAGACCTTACATCATCAACGCAAAAATCTATTCCGACCCATCGCGGTTGGCCGCCGAATTATCCGGGGATGAGGCGAACTTTTTCATGGAATTCGTGAGGACATGTCCGAACTACGTAGCTCATTACGCTTCATCGACTTGACCACGGTAGACGAAGACAGTGGTCTTGACCTCGCACTCCTCGGGTATCCATCGGCAGAACCCCAAAGAATTGAGGAAGTTGTTTCGGAACTACTGGCCAACGGTGTTCCAAGTCTCGCTTTTCATCGACAGGCGAGCAAGATGATGCCGTTTCTGCTGGGGAAAGGCGGCAGGGGGTTGGTTTTCATGGGCCTTCGAGAACAGAAAAAGGTCGCGGTCAAGGTGCTCCGTGCCGACGCCGCGGTAAAAACCATGCGATTTGAAGCAGAAAACCAGCGTCGCGCCAATAGAGAGGGCATCGGGCCTTTGCTCTACAGCTGGTCTTCAAACGTGATCGTGATGCAGTACGTCGACGGGCAGACGATCGGCCAAATCATCACAGCCGGCCCGAGCCGTGAAACAAAGGCGATAATCGACCAAACCCTCGAACAAACCTACATTCTCGACACCGTCCACCTCGACCATGGACAGCTCACCAACGCATCGGACCACGTCATCGTATCATCTGAAAAGACACCGGTCATCATCGACTTCAGCCATTCGTCTCAGACCAGAAAACCCAAAAACGTAACAAGCTTCGCATCATATCTCATAAGGTCAATCAACCCAAGCACATCCAAAAACCCCGCCCTGATAAAAGCCCTCAAAGATTACAAACAAAACAAATCGCGAACGACATTCGAAGCACTAAAACACGCCATCGACCAGGGCTTGCTAAAAACCTTTTAGACGAAACCATCGATGGAAAGACTATGCTTAACGAGCAAGACATCCGTGGCCTGCAAGCGGTCCTTGGCGAAGGGAAAGTCTTCGCGGACGACGAAACGCTCGAAAAATATTCCAGCGACATGGGCGGGTTTTCCAGAAAACCTTCCGCCGTGGTGAAGGCCTTCAGCGTCGAAGACGTCTCCAAAGTTCTCACATATTGCAACCAAAGAAGAATCCCCGTTACGGCTTGGGGAGCCGGCTCGAGCCTAACGGGTGCGGTCGTCACCGACAGTCTGATCCTCGACGTCTCGAACATGGATAGGATTCTGAAGGTCGACACCGTCAACTACTACGTGCACACCGAAGCCGGCGTCGTCCTCGACCGTCTCAACAAAGAGCTGGAAAGACACGGGTTCTTTTTCCCGCCCGACCCGGCCAGCAGTTTTATCTGCACAGTTGGCGGAGCTGTCGCAGAAGGTGCCGGAGGACTTCGGTGCGTAAAATATGGGACGGTCAAGGATTGGGTTCTCGCCGTCAAAGTCGTCCTCGCTTCGGGTGAGGTGGTGGTCTTCGGCGAACCTTTGGCCAAAAACAGGGCCGGATACAACCTCGCTCAGCTTTTCGCGGGAAGTGAAGGAACCCTCGGCGTCATCGTCGAAGCATGGCTAAAAATAGCTCCTTTGCCAGAGGCCCGGCTAAGGCGAATATACGTTGTCTTCGACGACTGGAGCGACGCCGGCAACACCATCATCGAAATAAGAGAAAAGCGAATCGTTCCGAGGATGCTGGAGTTCTTCGACCGCATCGGTGTTGAAGCTGCCAACAAATTTCACGGAACCAACCTCATAGCCGGCGAAGCGATGCTTCTAATCGACGTAGAAGAGTTCACCGGAAAAGAGCTGGAAAAATTAGTTTCAGTCCTCAAGCACAACAACGCCCGCGTGATTCAAGTCGCCGAAAACGAAGAAGAAGCCGAGATGCTCCTCCAAACAAGGGCATCCATGTATCTCGCCATAAGGGCAGCGGCCAAAGCAGTCCTCGTCGAAGACGTTTGCGTACCAATCGACCGAATCGTGGATTACCTCGAGAAAGTGAAGCAGCTCTCTCGAAAACATGGACTAACTATATCCATGAACGGCCACGCCGGCGACGGGAACATTCATCCTGTTATTTTCTACGATCCAAAAAACCCCGACGAAGTCAAAAAAGCTGAAAAAACCGTCGAAGAACTTGTTCAATTCGCCATCGAGGTCGGCGGAACCGTAACAGGAGAACACGGCGTCGGGTTGCAGAAAATAGAAGGGCTGGTGAAGCAGTTGGCCGCACACAACGGCATTCAAACCCTTTATCTCATGCAGCAGTTGAAGAAGGTTTTCGACCCAAACAACATACTTAACCCGGGCAAATACATCGACGTTCCGTGGAAGTCATCGGAATCGACTTCGGAGCATCCTACACGAGATTCGGAGTCGTCAGACCCAACGGCACCATAAGAAAGAAAATCGTCTTAGCCACACCAAACAAACCAAAGGAGATTGAACGTATTTTCGAAATGGGTTTCCGCTACCTTCACGGAAGCGGCGTCTCCAATAAAGCCCCCGTCGGCGTTGCAACGATAGGGCCTTTGTCCATCACCGAAGGAATGGTGGTCAAAACCCCCAACCTCGGGGGGATAAACGTTAAACTGCGGGAAATGGTCGAGAAAATTCATCGAGGGCCCTTTGTAATGATGAACGACTGCACAGCCGCCGTCTGGGGAGAAAAAATCTACGGAGCAGGCCGAAGAAGCAGGAACATCATCTACATCACACTCAGCACAGGGATAGGAGGTGGAGCGGTCGTCGACAACCATCTGCTCGTAGGGAAGGACGGAAACGCCGTCGAAATAGGCCACATCGTCGTCGACACCTTTTCCCGCGTCAGATGCGGCTGCGGCGGCCGCGGACACTGGGAGGCCCTCTGTTCTGGGGCTGGGCTGCCCAAGCTTGCCGCGGACATCTTCGGCGAAAAAATCTGGAAAACTTCGCGTGAAATTTTCGACGCCGCTTCGGCGGGGAACCCTAAAGCGCTGGAGGTGGTCAAGAGGATGGCTTTTTTCAACGCAGCCGGCTTCGCTTCCGTCATCAACTGCTACGACCCTGAAATAGTTGTTGTCGGCGGAGGGCTCGCCCTAAGCCATTCAAAGGAAACAGTCGGTAAACCCGCTCAAATGCTTCGGCGATACGGTACGTTGAAGGCCAAAATAAAAATCACCCAGCTCGGTTCAGATGCACCCCTCCTCGGAGCGGCCGCGTTAACGATGCATCAACCTGAAAGCTAAAATACCTTCAACCAACGAAAATCATGCATGAAAGCGTTTGTTCTCGGAACGGTCGGGACACGGAGCGGCCTTATCGAAACAATCACGTCTTTGAGAAACGACAAGAACGTCGAAGAAACATATCTGATCTGGGGCCCCTACGATGTTTTGTCCAAAGTATCTGCTGATTCTTTGAAACACCTCAACAGCATCCTCGACGCCATGCGCGCCCATGGAGTAGTTGACACCAACACGCTCATCGTCAACGAAGGCGGGTTGTCATTCGAGAAAGAGGGAGCCGCAACCAGAAGAAAATGCGCCTACATTTTCATCAAAATGAGGAGGCCTTCGGCGCCGAAACTGTGGGAGAAATATCTGATGTCGATCGATGAAATTCTTGAAGGACATGAACTGTTTGGGATGTGGGACGTGGTTGTCAGCGTGGCCGAGGAGGCGCGGGACGATTTCTTCAACAGGGTGTTCAAACGGCTTTGGCTGTTGACTGAGGTTAACATGACTTCGACTCATACGATGTTTACGGTCAAAGAATAACGTAGATGCGGCATGGTTAATATTTGACGACGACATCCGCTACCCAAGATGACGGATTTAAGGGAGTTTATGCGACGAGTTCCTCAGTGCGTGACGGTCGTAACGACTTTTGACGGCAGCAGACCACATGGAATGACCGTCAGCTCGTTCACCTCAGTAAGCCTCGACCCTCAGCTGGTTCTAATAGTGTTGGAAAAAACAACGCAGACCTGCAGGAATGTCCTTGAAACGAAAAGATTTTGCGTAAATCTTTTGTCGGAAAAACAGGCCGCCGTCTCCGACCTATTCGCCTACGCTCCCCATGACGACAGGTTCGAGAAAGTAAAGTACCGAGTAGAAAACGGCATCTACCCCGTCATCGAAGGCGCCGTCGCAACTCTTTTCTGCGAAGTCCACCACCACGTCGAAGCGGCCACACACAACATCATCCTCGGACAAGTAAAAAGCATCAAAATTCTCACAGACGAGCAGCCGCTCGTCTACTTCCAGAGACAATACTACAGGCCCGCAAAGATCATGGAGTCAGCCTGAACCTGTCGCGTGGAAACAGAACCGTTTCACGTATGTTGGTCCGTCTCGTCAACACCATCAAGAACCTCTCGAAACCGAGACCCCAGCCCGCGTGAACCGGCATCCCGTAACGGAAAACTCTGAGATGGTCTTCAAACATCTTCGGGTCAAGCCCCTTTTCCGCGAGCTTACGCATCAAAACGTCGTGGTCGGAGACACGGGTTCCGCCCGATGCCAGCTCCAACCACTGAAACATGAGGTCGAATGATTCAGACAGGGCCGGGTTTTCGGCTTTTTCCTGTATGTAGAAGGGCTTGATTTCCGTCGGGAAGTGGGTGATGTAGTAGTAGCTCGTGAATTTTTTGCCGAGTTTCCTGAGATGCGGTGTTGAAAAGTCTTCTCCCCATCTGATATTTTCTCCTTCTTGCTTGAGGATTTCTAATGCTTCGTCGTAGGTTATCCTCGGGAAAGGTGTTTTCGGAATGCGGAGGTTGACGCCGAGTTCCTTCAGCTGTTTTCCACATCTATCCAACAAGACGCGGTGAACGTGGGCTACGGCCTCTTCGAGAACCTCCATCACGTCGTCCATGTCCGCGAAAGCCTGCTCGATGTCGACCGACGTGAATTCGCTTATGTGCCGCCTCGTATGCGATTCCTCTGCACGGAAGAAGGGCCCGATTTCGAAGACTTTTTCGAAAACCGTGGTCAACTGCTCCTTGTACAGCTGGGGGCTTTGGGCCAAAAAAGCTGGTTTGTCGAAATATTTTATCTCAAAAAGCTCCGCCCCTCCTTCTGTCGCCGAAGCGATGATTTTCGGCGTCCTAACCTCTACGAACCCCTTTTGATGGAAGAAATCCCTCAGAGCTTTGAAGACGTGGCTGCCGACTATGAAGATGTTTTTCACCTCGGGCCGTCGGAGGTCGAGTATTCTGTGCTTCAGCCGTACGTCCATGCTTGCTTGAACTTTGCCCGTTGGGTCGTATTCCAGCCGCGGCACCGACCTGCCCAAGATTTCAACGGCGTCGGCGACCAACTCGACGCCCAGCCTCGACTTCGGCTGTTTTATCACGGTTCCCCTTACGAAAACAACCGACTCGCTGCTCAATTTCCGGACAACATCCCTAACCGACTCATCCAGCTCATCCATCCTGAA
>JANXEM010000058.1 GCA_025058435.1 Candidatus Caldarchaeum sp. | reverse complement strand
CAAACCAGAGCTGAAACCTTTGACAGACGCCTTACCCTACTACGTCGAAGATCTCGAAACCCTAGAGAACATGCTCAACATAAAACCCGGCCCTCGCACCCTATCCGACCGAAAACACAGCAACATAGTGAACAACTTTCTTATATCCTTTATTACGGACGACGAACGTGCAGCCCGCGATGAGCTGCTCCAAGCTGCGGAGCTGAGGAGATGTTTGGGCTAACGCGATGCTAAAGCCACTCTTTCCAGCTCTATCTTCCTCTTGACCGCAAAGCTTTTGCTGTCTTTCTCCGCCGCGAGCAGTATCTCGTCTGCAAGGCATTCATCGATGGTTTTTCTGGTTTTGAACGAGTTTTCGCGGGCGGCTTGGGCGATGTTCCGGAGTGCGAGGTCAACCCTCCGCTGAGGGCTGATGTCGACGGCCTTGAAATAGACTATGCCGCCGTAACTGAGACGGGTCACGTCTTCGAGCGGGGCAGCGTTTTCAACCGCCCGCACCAAAACCTCAACGGGATTTTTACCGGTCTTTAGATGGATTATCGAAAGGGCGTTTTTGGCCGCGGAAAGGGCCTTCGTCTTCTTCCCACCGTTTTTGCCGGGCCTCATGAGCATGTTGGCCAGTCTTTCGATGATGTTAACCTGCGACTTGGCGAAACGCCTGTGCTCATGTCTGCCGCTTGAATGGGGGACGACCGAGGGTGTAAGAGAAATATATTTTTTCAAGCCTTCATCTAAGATTTCGATGCCTTCAACGCTCCACAGCCCGAAGACCTTCAGCTGCTCCGACAACCTGCCGAAAACAACGGACTCGCCTTATTTAATTCTATTTTACTGAACCGCTACATGTTCGATGTTAAAATGCCTTTTCGCCAACAACCGCGCCAAGTTGATGTTTTTTCCATCCTTCCCGATGGCCACGCCTTTGTCGCGGGGGTTAACCGTTACCACGGCTATTTTCTTTCCGTCGGGCTTTTCGGTCAGTCTGACCGGTTCGATGACCTCCGCTGGATGAAGAAGGTTCTTGATGAAAGTGGCGGCGTCCGTGGTGTGTTCCACGACTTTAATTCGTTTGCGGAAAATTCTCACCAGCTCTTTTATTTTGGCGCCGTGTCCGACCAAAGCCTTCCGCAAATCCCCCTGACGGACGACGAATGTCAAAAGGTCGTCGTCTTCGACGCAGTCGACGACGGCCGCTCCGGTCAAAGCTTCGAACATCTGGATGTATTTGATCTCCTTTTCGGTGAGCTTTACTCCTTCTCCCAAGAGATTTCACTCCGTGCTTGGTCGACTATGTCTGAGCTTCCCGGGTCGATTACGGCGATGAACGATGTCGGAAATGGCTTGCGGAGCGCAAGGCCGAGCTCGGCAGGTGAAAGGTTGGTGACCACCACCGGGATTTCCATGGCTTTTGCGAATATGCGTATCTTGGTGAGCAGGGTTGGGTCTGTTTTCGTTGATGCGACGACGACTACGGCCTTCTTCTCTTCGATTTTTTGAAGCGATTCTTTGAACCCCACCACGTAGGAGCCCGTTCTGCTAACGACTTGAAGCGATTGTTTCAAATCCACGGTCATCCACCTTTTTCGTGGCTCATCAACAGGGTCACCATGCCCGTGCCGACGGGGATTTCCCGCCCGATAAGAATTCTTTCGACGTTGCCTTTGAGGTTGTCGATTTCACCCCTCGCCGCGGCTTCGAGAAGTGTCTGGACGCTGATTTCGTAGGCGGCCCTCGCAAGGACGCTGCTTTTCAGCTTCACGACACCGTGTCTACCGATCTGACGAACGCTTCCGCTGACAGTCATCATGTCCGCCAGCAGCAGAAGATGCCGGATGTCCACGTCAAGGCCTTGGTCTTCCAGCACGTCCCTCGATTCTTCGACTATGGCGTTGCGGGCTGCCTCGATTCCGAAAACTTCCGCGATTTCGTAGATGTCGTTGGTTTTTATTCTTCTCAAGTCTACGCCAGGAACCTCCATAACCTCTTTGAGGTTGGAGCCTTCCGTTCGGATGACGTATTCTTCCTTCTCCTTGAAAACGGTGGCTTTTTTTATGCGTCTGATGCCTTTGACCTTTACGAGGCCGATTCTTTCACGGGTTCGGGCGATGTCCGTCAACGCTTCTTCATCGAGCTTGACGGATACAACTTGTTCATCAGCGTTGTATTCGGCGTCGACTGATTTCAAAGCTTTTTCGATGTCTTTCCTGCTTACGCCGTGTTCCTCCAAGAACTTGGGGTCTATCTTGAATTCGACGGTGCTTTTCTTGTAGTTGACCACTACGCCGGCGATCAAGTCTCCGAGCGTGGTGTACTGAATCTGTTTGGCGAGCCGTCGGGCTTTCGCCAAATTTGTTGCATATTCGGCTGTGAGGGGGATGTACATTATTGGGGTGGATGGAGTGCGTCGTGCATCAACTATCTCTATCAGCCTGGGAAGGCCTTTGAGAATGCTCTGTTCGCCGACGCCGGCGAAGTGGAAAGTTCTGAGAGTCAACTGTGTTCCCGGCTCTCCAATCGACTGAGCCGTGACAACCCCGACAGCGTCGCCGGGCTCGGCAAGAGAGTTGACGTATTTCTCAACTGTTTCGGCGATGATGCGGTCGACCGCGGCGGATGGAGGCCGTTTCTTGAGCAGTTCATCCCGGAGTTCTTCGAGTATTTTTTTGGGAATGCGGTCGACTGCTTCGTTGAGTTTGTCGTAGATGTATTCTTCTGTGGCCGGCTTGTCTTTGGGTTCGGATGCCAAGACAGAGTTGACGATGTTGGATATGGTTACGGCTTTACCGTGGTCTGATTTCGCGGGGTCGACGCCGTCCTCTCCATAGGCGAACTGTATTATCCTTCCTTCGTCGGCCGTTCGAACCGTTCCGTCGTAGTCGATGTAAAGGGCTTCGAGGGCGTTAATGAGCCGTCTCTGCATGTATCCGCTTTGCTGGGTTCGTACAGCCGTGTCGACGAGTCCGTCTCTTCCGCCGACGGCGTGGAAAAAAAATTCTATCGGGTCAAGGCCTGAAACAAATGAGTTGTAGACGAATCCCCGGGCCCTCGGCGACATGTCGCCGGGTTTGAAGAAGGTGAGAACCCTGTTGCGGAACCCTCTGTGTACCCTTTCTCTCCTGACGGACTGCTGTCCAACGACCGCAATCATCTGGTCGAGGTTGAGCATGGTTCCTCGAGCACCAGTTTTCGCCATGATGAATGCGGAGCTTTCCTGCGAAATCTTCGAACGAATCAGCCTACCCGCGGAATCCCTCGCTTCATTCAATATCTTCAACACATCGGCTTCGAAGGCCTGTTTTTCGGTCATCCCCGGCGGAATCTCCTTCTCTCCCGCTTCGTATTCGTCTCGGACCTTGACGAACGTGTTTTCAGATTTCTTGAAAATCTGCTGTATGCCTGCGTAGATTTCCTCTGGAACCGTTAGGTCGTCGATGGCGAAGGAGAAGCCTTTCATCTCGATGAACGTGTTGGCGAGGCGGACTATGTTGTCGAGGAAAGCGCGAGCCGTTTCGGGGCCGTAGTCCTTCGCAAGCCTGTGGAGGATGCTGTTGGCTTTCTCCACACCAACTGAACCTTTGTCGATGACTCCCGTCACCAGTTCACCGTTTCGGACAACAACCTCAAGGTTGTTGAAGGAAGATTTTGTTACGTGGCTGAAGTTTTTCGGCAGCAAAAGGCTGAAGACCTGTTTGCCCGTCCACATCGGCTCGGGTGTTTTAATCGCCGGCTCGGGTATTTCCCCTTTGTATTGTATGGAGGCCAGAAGTTTGGCGAGCTCTGATTTTGTCAATTTTGTGTCGTCTTTCGTGAGGAGGTAAAGAGATGTCAAGAAGTCTCTTATTACTCCTATGATGGGTGCGCCGTAGCGTGGTGAAATTATGTTGTTTTCGACGACGAGCAGTTCCCGGGCTTCTGTCTGTGCCTCCTCGCTTTGGGGAACATGAAGGTTCATCTCGTCGCCGTCGAAGTCGGCGTTGTATGGGGTGCAAACCGCTGGATTGAGGCGTAGGGTTTTGTAGGGAAGGACTTTGACGTAATGGGCCATTATTGACATCCTGTGGAGAGATGGCTGCCGGTTGAACAACACAACATCGCCGTCTTGGAGATGTCTTTCCACGACATAACCCGGCTCGAGAGCGGTCGCAAGTTCCTCGAGATTGGAGACGAACTTTAGCCTAACCCGTTTACCGTCTGGCCTAACTATGTATTTGGCTCCCGGATACCTGTCGGAGCCGTTCCTGACGAGAGAACGCATTTTTTCAAGGTTCCACGGCGTAACTCGTTCGGCGACGGTAAGTTGCATCGCTATCTCAAGCGGGACACCGACCTCGTTGATGCGGATGTTTGGGTCGGGTGAAATCACTGTCCGGGCTGAAAAGTCGACGCGTTTTCCCGAAAGGTTGAGCCTAAACCTTCCCTCCTTCCCCTTAAGACGCTGGGAAAGAGTTTTCAAAATTCTTCCGGAACGGTGTTTCGCCGGCGAGACGCCGACGGCTTCGTTGTTAAAGTACGTCGTTACGTGGTATTGGAGGAGGTCGGACAGTTCTTCGATTACCGGCGAAGGCGAGCCGGCTCTAATGTTTTCCCGTAGCCTCTGAGTTACTCGGAGGATGTCGACGAGTTTGTGCGTCAAGTCGTCCTCCGACCTGTATCCAGATTCGAGCGTGATGCTGGGCCTCACGTAGACCGGTGGAACGGGCAGTACGGTGAGAACCATCCATTCGGGCCTTGAGGTGCGTGGGTTGATGTCGAGAAGAACGAGGTCGTTGTCCGGTATTCTTTCCAGCCTCGCCCGTACCGTGCTTGGGTTGAGCTTCGTCGTCCCAGCCTCGGAAATTTCATCGAACGTAGTCGGCTTCTGAACCTCGAGCTTCAGCTGTTTCTCCCCACAGTGGGGACAGGTCTGCGTGTTCATGGCCTTCTGCTTAATTCTGTAGATGAGGTTCTTGTAGGGCAGGTTGTTGGCCCGCAGTTTCTCCAACTCTTCGTGGTATTTCCGGCATTCCTCCTCTGAAAGCAGTATTCTACCGCACGACCTGCAGCTGGATTTGAGCAGCTCGAAGATGGTTTTGGCAAAGCCCACGTGGATGACCGGAATGGGTAGCTCGATTCTTCCGAAATGGCCCGGGCATCCCAAGTATGTGTTTCCGCAGGTTTTGCATCGTTGTCCCGGCTCGAGGGTGCCGAGCCGCGGGTCCATCACGCTGGTCGGGATGGGCAACCCGTCTTCGTCGTAGGTGTCGGGGCTGATGATTTCGGCGACGCTCATCTTCCTTATCAGGTCGGGCGACATTATGCCGAAGCTTATCCCGGAAACGGATGCGGCGCTGCTCATACTTCAGGCTCCTCCAACACAATACGCGGATGAATGCACATACTCATCATCTCGTTGAGAAGCAGGTAGAAAGCGTAGGACATCGAAACCGCCTTCACCCGCACATCTTTGCCATCGACGGGGCAGACAAACCTCTCCTGTTTAAGGTCGTAGTAACAGGGTAGACCGCATTTTTCACAGAAGTACGCCGTGTACTTGTCGCTCTGCTCCAAAAGCCTGTCAAGCAGAAGATAGGAGGCACCGTAGGCGATCAAACAATCTCGCTCCATCTCGCCGAATTTGAGCCCTCCACCCCTCGACCTCCCCTCCGTCGGCTGCCTCGTCAACATCTGAACCTGTCCACGGGAGCGAGCATGTATCTTGTCTCTGACGAGGTGGTGAAGACGCTGGTAATAAACGACTCCGATGAAAATTTCCGCTTCAAGAGGTTTCCCTGCGACGCCGCTGTAGAGGATTTCGCGGCCGCTGCTTTTGAAACCGAGGGCCTCGAGCTCGGCTTTCAGCTGTTCAAGAGGTTTTCCGAGGAAAGGTGTTCCGTCGACGAGTTCGGATTTGACGCTTCCAAGCTTGCCCGCCAAACTTTCGATAAGCTGGCCGATGGTCATCCTTGACGGGAACGCGTGCGGGTCGATGAGGAGGTCTGGAACGATGCCGTCTTTGGTGTAGGGCATGTCTTCCTGCGGCAAAAGCATCCCAACAACCCCCTTCTGGCCGTGACGGGAGGAAAATTTGTCCCCGATTTCGGTGAAACAAGTTGAACGAACTTTGGCCTTGACCAAAAGATTTCCGTCCGCGTTGATGGTGATGAAAATGTTTTCAACGTTGCCCGTCTCCGAAGGCTGGACCGCCTCAGATGAATCACGCCAAACCATCTCACGCGTCGGCACCCGCTGATATTCTTCGAGGAACCTCGGCGGGCTCATCATCCCAACAATCACAGTTCCACCGGCGACATCGGATTCGACGTGTGCAAAACCGTCCTTGTCCAAAACCCTGTAGAACTGCTCACCCCTAAACCCTCGGACGGAGGGCTCGGGTATGCCGAACTTATCCCGCTGACCGCCCGGCGTCTGCCGCGCTTCGACCTCGTAAATCCTCCAGCTCAGCGATAGACCCAGCCCTCTTTCGACGGAAGACCTGTTCAAAACGACCGCGTCCTCCATGTTGTATCCCTGCCCGGTTAAGATGGCTACGACCATGTTTTGGCCTGACGGCCGTGTGTTGAGTCCGATGAGGTCGGCGGTTCTGGTGGTTACGATGGGTTTCTGGGGGTAGACAAGGAGATGGCTTCTCGAGTCTGTTCGTAGGGCGAAGTTGGAGGCGAAGACGCCGAGGGCCTGTTTAGCCATAGCCCCTTCGTAAACGTTCCGCGGTGACTGGTTGTGTTCGGCGTATGGAATCAGGGAGGCGGCGACTCCCAGCATAGCGAACGGCGAAATGTCGAGATGGGTGTGCTCGCCTGTGACCTTGTCCGGGGAGGGGGCGACCAGAGTGTTCTCCTCTTCTTCGGCGTCGAGATATTCGATGATGCCCATGCTGACGAGGTCTCTGAACTTTGAAGTCCGTTTCCTGATGAGTTCAACATGTTGTCTCTGGAGAAGCGGTGTCCCGTTGTGCACCACAATCAGCGGCCTTCTTATCCTTCCTTCGTCCGCGTTTATGACGACTTCTTGGACGTGCTGGTAGGTGTAGAGGGCGACGTTGATGTTCTGGCTGATCATTCCTTCTCTCCGCAGTCTACGGAGCTCGTTGACGAGCATGGCTCCGTTTTGGTGGTATCCTTCGAGAACTCCGTCGACGAAGACCTTCACGTTGGGCGGATGTTTCCGTTTGGTGATGACGTCCGCCCAAGGTATTATGTTGAGTTGGGATAGTTTATTTTCGATGAAATCTTTTCTGTTTGCCTGAAAAGATATTTCCGCCGACAGCGCGAGGTTTTTGACGAGGCCTGCGTTGCTTCCCTCTGGTGTTTCGCAGGGACACAGCCTACCCCAGTGTGTTCCATGCAGGTCTCTCGCCTCGAAATGCGGCTGGCCTCTGCTGAGCGGCGACTGCACCCTCCGGAGATGGCTGAGCGTGGCCATGTAGTTTGTCCGGTTGAGGAGCTGGGTAACCCCCACCCGGCCGCCGGGCCAGTTGCCGGTCGCCAAAGCATGTCGGACAAATTCGGAGACGATTCCATGTCTAACGTAGGTGGATATGGAAATAGGCTGCCGTGTCGGGATGATTCTTTCAAGCTGGTATCTGAGGTCGCGGAGGAGCTTGACGAACGCCATGCGGTAAAGCTCCGTCAATAAACTGTTTTCGAGTTTCATGCGTTTGTTGGCGTAGTGGTCGCGGTCGTCGGGTTCTCTTAACCCAAGGCTGGTCTCCAAAACTCTGCCGATCATCTCGCAGAGATGAAGCGCCTTCTTCTGCCGCGCCGACTTGCTTGTCCCGAGATGCAGGAGAAACATGGTGTCGATAATTTGCTCGGCTTTCTCGAGACGATATTCTTCAGCGTATCCGAAAGCGATCCTGCTACCGATGTAGTCGAGGGCTTGGTCGACCGTTTCAACGCCTTCGGCCTCTCTGAAACTGGGCTCCAGCAGTTCCTGAACCTCTTTCACGGGCGAAACGAGGTTGGCGATATCTTGGTCTTTGGTGAGACCGAGCGCTCTAAGCATGATTATGGCTGGAACACCTTTGTAGATGCGTGAAAAGTAGACTTTGACCGGTGAATCTTTTCGGTAGCTGACCTCCACTCTGACCTGTCTTCCGTGGGCCGCCGAAAGCACGACCGCCGAATACTGAGGTTTTCCATCTCCTTCTTTCTTGGTTACGATGATTCTGTTTGGCGCGAGGTCTTCGATGGCTACGATAACTCTTTCGGAGCCGTTGATGATGAAGTATCCTCCGGGGTCTTGCGGGTCTTCTCCGTGGGCGAGGAGTTCGTCATGTGACATTTTGGAGAGCGGGCAGATGTCTGACTTGACCATCACGGGAATGTTTCCTATCCAGACGTTTTCGGATTGTGCGAGTGGTTTGCCGTCGAGCGATATGCTCATTTTGACGTAAATGGGTGCTTCGTAGGTGAGGTTCCGCAGCCGAGCTTCCCACGGGTAGAGAGGCTGCGGGTTAGGCGCGTCAATCTCCCTCTTCGTCGGCATGTCAACGGTAACCGTTCCAAACTTGACGACGACTGTTCCGTGTTTGGTCTTAATCTCGTATTCGCCTATCGACCTAACCAGTTCCTGAAGTCCTTCTTTTACGAAGTAGTTGAAAGATTTGAGATGATGTTGGACAAGTCCTTCGTCTTCGAGGTTCGACCGGAAAACATCCCAAAGGTCGTCTTTTCCAAGTTGTGCCGTCATCTACGATTCACCCCACACGACCCGGTAGTAAACAGCTTCGCCCGCCGTCAACGATTTCCTCGTAATTTTAATGATATCGCCGACCTTCGCCCCAAGACGCTTAACCATCGGGTCGTTTGGAAGAATGTAGGGAAGCCTGTCCCGGCTGACGCCGAACCTTTTCAGCAACTCTTCAGCCTCCTCTTCGCTCAGAAGCTCGTGCTTGGGAACAAGAACATGCTCAGCTATGTCGAAATCAGTTTTAGGCGTTTCCTTCTCTTTTTTCACCATTCTCTGCACCCAAACATCTAAAGCTGTTAACAAAGATTTATCTCCCCACATATAAGGCTTGGCGAAAAAAGGAGTCAAACCACCACTTCTATAACCAACGACCACGTGATAAATTTAAATTACAAGAAGGCTTCTTGGCACAGGGCCCATAGCTCAGTCAGGTCAGAGCGGCCGGCTCTTAACCGGCAGGTCGCGGGATCAAAGCCCGCTGGGCCCGCGCTGTTTAACGGATCTTGGCCCGTGCTATGATATCTGCCAGTTTATCCAAGCTTCTTTCCGCAGCCGTGCCTGTGACGACGATGTCGGCGCCTGCTTTGGCGACTTTGGCGGCGTCTTCTCCTGTCTTGATGCCGCCGCCGACGATTAACGGTATTTCGATGGAATTTTTCACGTCTGCGATGATTTGCGTCGGAAGTGGGGAGGCGGCGCCTGAACCTGCTTCGAGGTAGAGGAAACGCATGCCGAGATATTGTGCGGCCAGCCCGTAGCAGACGGCTACTTCACGGTGGTTCGGCGAAAGGGGGAGAACACGGCCCATGGCCGCGACTGTGCTTTCGTGGCCGAAAACAACGTATCCCATCGGAATAGCTTCGAGGTTGAAGGCCTTGACCGTCAACGCTCCCTGAAGCTGCGCTCCCACGATGTAATACCAGTCAACGCTGTTCAAAAGGCTCATGAACCATATCGCGTCCGCGTGCCTTGAAATCGACTGAACGTTGTTGGGAAAAATAAGAACAGGCAGCTTCGTCTTGTTTTTAATTGCCAGAATATAGCGGTCGAGATGTTCCTGCGTGTGAAGGGTAGAGCCTCCGACCATAATCGCGTCCGAGCCCGCGTTCTCCACATAGGCAGCGATCTCCGACGCTTTTTCCTCCGAAACGCTGATCGGGTCGATCAAAGTCATGTGGAGCTTTTCTCCCGACCCTATCTTCGACAAAAGATAGTTTTCAACCCTCCCCCGCTTCAACAGGCTTCTCTCCTCTGGTTACCAAATCATACCATTTGGTGTATGCGTCGACGTTGCTGTAGGCTGGATACCAAGGGACTTCAGCCGATGTTCTGCAGTTTCCGCACGTGACCGAGGCTATTTCGCTTCCTTTTTCATGGACAACCGTGACGGCGACGGCTCCGCAGAGAGGGCAGGAATACACGTTGGGAAAAGGCCGGGCCGTCTTCTTTATAATCTTCCGCCGCTTTCTACCCATCGTTTTTCAAGTAAAACTTAACATAGACGATGCATTTAAACCCGATTGAAAAATGCCCAGCCGCATCGAGGCCGATAGAAAAAGGTTCAAACTCGCCGTAGTGACCTATGACCCACGTTTCGGGAAGAAAATCGTCGACGAAGCCCGGAAAAGGGGGCTAGAAGTAAAACAATTCGGAGAAATCGGTGACGTGCCGCTTTCAACCGACGCAGTCATAGTGAAGCAAGGCGAACAACAGCCTCGCGGCAGGAAAACAGTTTCGGTCGACCCCGAGACGGACCCCTCATCCGCGGTTGACAAAGCTTTGGAAACGGGTTACGGCAAACAGGACGTGGCGAAGGCGGTTGTTGTCATCGACCCGGGCAAGACGACGGGGGCGGCGTATTTCGCCGACGAAATCCTGCTCAGAACCGAAACCTTCTTCGACCATACAGCTCTGACGGAGAACGTGGCCAACTTTTTCAAAAACCACCCAAACTCCGAAAAACTTGTCTACGTCGGAGAAGGGGCTCCAGTTTTCCGAGAAAAACTCATTCAACATCTGACATCAAAAATTCCAGAACTCACCCGAGACATGGTCAAAACACTTCCTGAAAAAAATTCTTCACGTCTCGCGGGCGGAAAGGACGAAATAGCGGCCGCAATAATTTCGACTATGAGGAGAACGCGGAAGAGGCTGTGAACTTTGGACTTGCCGGCGGATAAGACCCTTTTGGTCGACGGGCCTGCGGCCGTGAAAGTCGTCCAAGGAGCTGTCTCGATTTATGGATGCAGGCTCGTCAAGGGGAGAAGCTACGTTCTACGGCCTTGGAGGAGGTATCCGTTGTACGCGGAGCAAGATTCGAAAGTTGAAGTCAACCTCGGCTCGGAATCGATTCCGCCGGTCGTTGAATCGGGAAGCACGGTCAAGGGCTGGCAGGAGACGGTTGAACAGCTTGCCGACGAGAAAGTGATAGCAGTCTGCGGGCCGGTCGACAGCGGCAAAACATCATTCACCACCTACGCCGCCAACGTCCTCGTCCAAAAGCACGGCAGATGCGTCGTCGCCAGCCTCGACCCAGGCCAATCCTACTTCACCCCACCGACCGTTGTCGGGGCCGCTGTTTTACATGAACCCGTTCACGACCTGTTTACGTTGAGGCCCTTCATACAGATACCAGCCGGCTCCACGTCGGCGGCATCATGTGCGACGGCGGTGGCTGAAGCCGCCGAGGCTTTTGTTCGAAATATTCCGGAAGATGTTTGTGTCGTCGTGGATGTTGACGGCTGGGTGGACGGTGCTCTGGCTTTGTCCCACAAGACGCTGTTGTTGAAGATTATGAAGTGTTCGTCGGCGGTTGTGTTGGGGGATGAGCAGGATGCGTTGAGGAACGCTTTGACGCAGGCGGAAATCCGGGTCATGAGCTTGCCCACGTCCTCCTATGTTAAACAACGTGACCACTCTGAACGTAAAAAAACCCGGGAATGGCTGTATAGAAAATTCCTCGGAAAACCTTCTCTCAAACTTGTGCCGGCTACTTGGGCAAATATACAAACAATCTGCAGAAAAACCGACGCCTCTTCGCTTTTGGAGGAAGCGGCCAAGTCTGTCGCGGAGCCGTTGGGAATCAAACCGGAAGCCGACGTCGACCCAGAATCAACGATGGCCAAAAGGAAAATCGGATTGCTCGCATACATCTACGACGCCCAAAACACGTACAGAGGGTTGGGGCTGTATCTCGGAATGAACCGAGAAAGAAATGTTCACAGACTGCTTTCGTCGGTCGAAGCTAACGTCCAAAGAATTTTGTTGAGTAAGGTTGTTCTGTCGATTGAGGGCGATGAAATCCTGCAGTTAGATTAGCTTGACAAGCCTGACGATTTTTTTCTGCGCTAATGCTTGTGCGTTTGCGTAATAGATTGTGGCGACGTCTCCTTCTTTGAACGGCCCGTAGCCGCGGAGGTCTTCGCCGACGAATTTTGGAAAATCTTTCAGGAAGACGACGACTTCCAATTTCTCCTCTTCCTCGGCGAGCAGGGATTTCGGACTGGCCGAGCTGTTTCTGATTTTTGTTTCGTGGTGGGAAAGGGCTCGGATGATGTAGCTGTGGGTTTTTTTCTCGAACGGTAGCATGTTTTCCGCCGGTGTTTGCTTGAAGGCGGCTTCGATGATTTTCCTCAGCCTAAGCCTTAGAAGGGATTCGAGGAGCTTCGCTATCATTTCGAGCTCGGCGTTTTTGAGGTGTGTGTTGGGGGAATCTTTTTCGCTAAGCCGTATCTGCCGGCGGAGATGGCCCATGTAGTTGGACAGCTCTTCAAAAAACTGTTCCGGTATCTGCTGTAGCTCGTTGTTCACCCTTTCGGCGTTCCAGAGTTCAAGCAATTTTTCGTAGGCCTCCTCCATCTCCGCCTCACCTGACCGGCTCCACGTTTTAATCATTTGCCAGCGTGCCGAGGCCTTTACACATCAGATAAACTCCGGCGTAGGCCGGAAGCTTCACCACTTCGTTTTCGTAGGGCCCGAAAACGTTTCCTCCGAGCATAAACTGGGGTGAATGAATGACTCGGAGGTTGATCGTGGGATGTTCTGGTATTGCGACGGCTTCGTTCAAAGGGTTGAAGTCTTCAAGTCCTCCGGGTTTTATGACGGCGGCTTTGAGGCCGGTCTTTCCGTTGAGAGTGTCTGCGAGCCGTAGCAGTCGGTGTATGTCGGTTGTCACGACGGTGTCGACATGTGAAATCGAATTTTCAACCGCGACGGCGGTCAAGGACATCAGTTGTTTTGCACGTCTGCCGGTGGCGAGCAAATCCCATCGAGGTCTGGCGGCCCAGTAGGAACTCATCGCCTCCAGCTCTGCGAGAGATTTCGCTCCGAGGGTTTTCTCCAACCTTTCGTAAACTGAATTCCGACGGTCGGACAAACTATCCAATATTTTTTTGGTTTCTCTTGCAACCCGGCCTCTCCATCCGGGGTCAGAATACCCGGGTAGGAAAGCATCGGTTCCACCAAATAATCCATGCATTCTCAGGTCGATGTGGTTGCCCATGACGTAGTCGACGATTTCCTGTCTTTCCGCCCGGCCGAGCTCCAGCACTTCCTTCGACGAAACCGACAGATGGTACCCACGGTTCCCCGAAAAACTCAGCGTTAAACCATCGAGCCCAAGGTCGGTTTCGATGAAATCGATGAGCTTCTGCATCTCCCTCTTGGTATGGTCCAGACACGTGTCGCAGACCATACGAACTTCGAGAACATGTCCCCCGCAATCCGGACATTTCGACGATTTCTCGACTACTTTCCGCCTACATGAACTGCATAACAGATAGTCATGGGCTTGCTTGCATCCGGTGTCGAGATGGTCGGCGTCGATGTCGAAAATCAGCTCACCGCCAAGCCAGCCTTTTTCCTCCATAGGCGCCTGCGGATACTGGTAAATGGCCGCAGAACGGTACACGTGTAAAGGCGCTTCCCTCACGAGGGTTTTGTGAAGGTCTTCGAAACTCTTGAAAGACAGGTGGCGCACCATGATTTTCTGTCCAAACGGTGTGTAGCCGAACTCCCTTTTCTCAAAATCCGACGGCACAAAAACGTCCGCATATTCCTTTTCGTAGTATCGTCTGAAGAAATGCTGGACGAATATGGCGTCAGTCGGTTTTCTGAAACTCATTCCCCGCCTCTCAAACGACTGTAGACGGCGTAGAGGGCGACCATCACAAACCCAGCTATGACCAGCCAGTAGGAGCCGGCGAACAACAGGTCAACAAACTGCTCAACAGTCATGACAACCACCATCCACATCCCCAGCCCAATATTAAACATAACCGGCAGCCGACGCAACATGGGCCGGGGCGGACTTGAACCGCCGACCTCTGCCTCGTAAGGGCAGCGTCCTACCACGCTAGACCACCGGCCCCAACGGCCCCACAAACGTCCTTGATTTTATTTTTTTATCGTTTGATTTCCCTTCTTTTCCATCTGAGGTTGTAGCTTCGGCATTTTCTGCATTTGACGGCGGTTTTGGCGTTGCGTGCGCCGCAGTCTCTGCAGATTTTGACCAGCAGTCGTCGGCTTTGTGCGAGTTGCAGTAGGGCTGGGTCTCTGATGGGCATACGGGTTTTGGGCAGTTCAGACATATTTATAGGTGTGTAAGTCTCTGGTCGAAACCGGTAGATAATCTATTTATTGAACTCAAGCGTATAGGCAAGTTGTAACGGTGGTCGAGAGATGTCGGAAAAACAGATTGCTCCAACGGTTTTGGTGGGTAAGAAACCGGCGATGAGCTACGTGCTGGCGTGTCTGACGGGTTTCCAGAGCGGTTCCAAGGAAATCGTTGTGAAGGCGAGGGGAAAGGCCATCAGCAGGGCCGTCGACGTCGTTCAAATCGTCAAAAACAGGTTCTTGACGAACCTTGTCGTAAAAGACATCCGGCTGGGAACAGAGCAGATAACTGACGAGCAGAACCGCACAGTAAACGTCAGCACAATCGAGATCGTGCTGGGAGCTTCTTGAGGGGCTGCTGATGCCCGTTAGGTGCATGCGTTGGAGTTCCCAGTATGCATCTTCGACCTGAAAACCGGTGTCCTATGCAGCAAATGTGAGAGAAAACTCCGCGAAGGCGAACTGACTCAAGACGACCTCGAAACGATGCGCGCCCTCCTCGAAACGGAGAAAAAACTCCCCCAAATTTCATCACTCATATATTTCAAAAGTCTAAAAACATCGGGTTTTTTGTTTATCTTCTTTCTGGAAAAAAGTTTATCGAGCCTATCTCCCAGCGTTCTGTCGACGCTGCAGAGCGATTTGTCCCGCAAAACGGGGTTGAAGGTCAAGTTGATGGAGATTCGTAAAGATTTGAGCGTCTTCCTCCAAAATCTGGTGGCGCCGGCGCGTGTATTGACGGTAAATAAGGTCTGGCTTCCCGACCAGACCACCGAGCACAGGGTTCTGCTCGACGATGAAAAAGCGTTGACTGTTCCGCCGACCGTTCTCTCTGAAGTGGTTAAACAGGTGATGAATATTTCGGTTAGTTTCGATTTTCAGAGGAAGAGTCGCCAGCCTTTTGCTCGTTCGATTAGGTGAGCTTTATGATTGAACCGAAGATAAAGGAGGCTTTGAAAGGCCGTGTGATGGCTGCCGAAGTTGTTCCGGAGTTCGATGGCCGGAATGTCAACGTTTTCGGCTGGGTGCATGAGGTTAGAGACCTCGGGAAGCTTGTGTTTGTGGTTGTCAGAGATGTTTCAGGTGTTTGTCAGGTCGTCTTCAGGATGGATGAGCTGGATGAGTCGGTTAGGGATGTTGTCCGGAAATTGAGCAGCGAGTCGGTTGTTTTCGTAAGGGGAACCGTGATAAAACAGCCGAAGTCGAGGCTGGGCGTCGAGTTGGTCGCCGACGCCGTTGAA
>JANXEM010000044.1 GCA_025058435.1 Candidatus Caldarchaeum sp. | reverse complement strand
CCACCACTACGAAAAGAAAGCACGCAACCAACCCATCACACCGCTCACACATTTGAATTCAAGGCCCGCGATATGCGAGGTCGACTCGGTGATGAAAATCAACTACTACGCCGGCAAAACCGGTGGAAACGCCCTGATAGTCCATCTCAGCAGCGGCGAATCGGCCGAATATCTGCGAAGGAACAAGGCCCCGTCGGTCGCGGTCGAAACATGTCCACACTACCTTCTGCTCGACAGCACGGCCTACGAAAAATTCGGCGCCATCGTCAAAGTCAACCCGCCGATACGCCATCCCGAAGACAGAGAAAAACTGCTGCAGAGCATACGAGAAGGGACGATCACGAACGTCGGCTCCGACCATGCACCACACACTCCGGAGGAAAAATCCCGAAACATGTTTGAAGCGCCCGCGGGAATGTTGGGAGTGGAAACGATGGGGCCTTTGATGGTCGACGCGGCTTTGCGTGGCCTGTTTCCGGTTGAGAAGGTGGCGGAAATTCTTTCGACGAACCCGGCGAAAACTTTCGGGCTCTACCCGAAGAAAGGAGCTTTGACCATCGGAGCTGACGCTGATTTCGCGGTCTTCGACCCACGGCAACAAACCAAAATAGAAGCCTCAAAGCTACACAGCAAACACAAGTTCACACCTTTCGACGGGACGGTTTTGGCGGCTTCGCTCCGTTACACGATTCTACGAGGCAAAATAGTGTTTCACGATGGAGAACTGGAGAAGAAATCATCCGGAGAAATGCTGAAACGTCAGTAGATGCTGTCAAAGATGACCGCGAGCAATATTATCAGAAGTTGCGGGCTCGTAGTCTTGAAGAGCACGTAGGCGGTCTTCCGGGTGGGGTTAACCATCAAAGCTGTCGAAGGAACCAATATCATCAAACCGCTTATCACGGCCGCTGTCAAATAAATCAACCCATACTTCATCGGGTAGAGGACGTAGAGGAGGAAGGTGAAGAGGACGGAGATGATGGTGGTCGATGAAATGCATCTGATCGCGGTTGCTTCGGATGTTACGACGGGGAGCATGGGGATGTTTGCTTTCTTGTAGTCTTCTTTGTGGAGGAGGGCGAGGCTCCAGATATGTGGCGGTATCCAGAGAACGATTAACGCGGCAAGGATGAATGCTTCGGCCGTTGGCCAGAAGCTGACGGCGGTGTATCCGGCCATGAGTGGCGCGCCTCCGGCGTAGCTTCCGAGGACGATGTTCAGTGGCGTCCGTTTCTTCGCCCACATCACGTAAACAACCAGATAGTTGAACATCCCGGAGGCCATGAAAAAGAGCATCACATAGTTTACTGAAAAGGCGAGAACCAGCGACAAAGCCATCAAAATCAGGCCAAAAGCCAGAGCTTTCCAAGCCGGTTGTATCAATCCTTTGGGAAGAACCCGTCTCGAAGTTCTTTTCATCTGGGCGTCGAGCTCGCGTTCGATGTAGTTTGAAGTGGCTTCGGTTCCGGCTACTCCGGAAACGATGGATGCCATGGCGACGGCGAAGAGCACCGGCTCTGGAAAACCGTTGGACGCCGCGAAAATTCCCGTCATCCCCGAAAAAGCCAGAAGCCACCAGACACGCGGCTTAGTCAGCAGAAAATAGTTCTTCACCGTCTGGACGACTGTCATCAAAATTTTAAACAGGGTGACTATATTTAATTGTGTGCTTGCATCACGGAGTTCGGGGCAGAACCCATCGGTAATTTCCTTTCGGCCCGAGACGTGAAAGAGTTTTTTTCTGGTAGAGGATGCCGAGGGCCTGGCTTACCTTCCTGCTCTGGAATTTGATTCCGGTTTCTTCGGCGATTTTGTTGCGGACATCCGCGGTGCTACGTGGTGTGCCAAAAAACGAAGACGGAACCAGCTTTTCCTCGAGAATTTTCAAAACTTCAACGGCCTCGGATTTGCCGCGTCTCACAGCTTTTTTTACCGTCGGAACCGATTTCAAACGTTCCGAAACAGCCTTCGAAAGCTCAATCAACTCATCCAAACCCTGCAACACCTCCTCCTTCGACGAAGCTTCAAGAGAAACTTCGACCTCCTTCCCCTCCTCAATCGAGACGATGAACTTCCGCATAAAAGACGAAAGTTAGCTCTTGTTTTTAAAACCTTCGGAACCGGAGCGTCAGCTCGCCCTCGGCCAAGTAAAATTCGAAGGAGTTCATGTTGGTGATTTTTTCCCGTAAAGGCGGTGGAAGGTAGATTCTCCTGTATTTGTCGGGTTCGAAGAGGTATTTGACGTCTTCGATGATTATGGCGACTTCGCGTTTTTTGGCCCTTTTGAGCAGTTTGGCTGGGACGGTGATTCTTCCGTGCTGCTTGACCGTTCTTCCTATTTTGCGGGCTACGGCTGGTTGGGCCATGCTCATTCCGCCGGCGATGGATGGGATGATGTAGATTGTGTCGCCGTCTTTGATTTTGGTGTTTACGCCGTCGAGGAACCGGATGTCTTCGTTGTTGAGGAAGACGTTGACGAAGCTTCTGACGGAGCCGGTTTCGGTGAAAAGATGTTTCTGGAGGTTGGCGTAGCGGCTGACGAGCTTGTTCAACACGTCGCCGACCGTCGAACCATCCAGCTCAATCATGTCACGGCCTTCAGCGTACTGTCTCAAAGGCGTTGGAAGATAAACTTTGACGGGCATGCGCTTACCTAACATTTGTTGGACGTGCTGTATTTAAATGCAATATTTTCTTTGGCCATCATTCAACCACTTCAAACTTTTGTTCTTCGAAGCTTTTCACCCCTTTTTTCTCGACCGCCCGCCAGAGGCCGTATCCGAGGGGTTTTCCCGCCGTTACGGATATTATCAGGTAATACCATGGTGGTAGAGCGTATTCGAGGTCGTAGGCTGAAGGCCTCGGCGGATGGTCGGGGTGGGAATGGTAGACGCCCACGACTTCCAGCCCTTTGGCCTCGGCGGTTTTTTCGGCGTTGTAGTATTCGATGGGGTCGACCAAGTAGCGGACTCGTCTGTCTTGCTGGTGAACGTTTTTGACGGGAATTATCTCGACTATTCCAGCCGGCGCCATGAACCCCAGCATCAAACCGGCTGTTTCGTAGGGATATCCGTCTACGCATCTTTGGAGTATCTCTTCGAAAACTTTCCTCTTGACGACGAGCTTCATCGACGATGGCCTCCGCCGCTGATGTGATTTGAAAGGCTGTCGGGCAAGACTGTTACAACCACTCCTTCATCGATTTGCTCCACCAGCTCCAGAGCCGCCTTCAAAGCAGCCCCACCCGAATAGCCAGCCGCCACTCCTTCGACGAGCATGAGTTTTTCAGCCACCGCGACGGCGTCTTCGGTCTGGACGAATACACGCACGTCCGCCACCTCTTCCCGGTAAAGCTGAGGCCGGTAGGCTGAAGCCATGTGTTTGAGGCCTTCGATTCCGTGGAATTCTCCTTCGGGCTGGACTTCGACGACGAAGAGGCGCGGGTTTTTCTCCCGCAGGAATGCGGCGGTTCCCTGCAAAGTGCCCGACGTTCCTACTCCGGCGACGAGATGCGTTATGAGGCCTTTGGTTTGTTTCCAGATTTCAGGCCCCGTGGTTTCGTAGTGGGCCTTTGGGTTGGCTGAGTTGCTGTACTGGTCGGCGTAGAAATATTTCTCCGGCGACGTCTCATAGATTTCCCGGGCCTTATCGATGGCCCCGTCCATTCCTTCGAGCGAGTCTGTCAAAATGACTTCGGCGCCGAAGGCCTTCATTTTGGCCAGCTTGGTGGGCGATATGTTGGCGGGGGAGACCATCACAACTCTGTATCCAAGCGACGCGGCGAGCATGCTGTAGGCCACGCCAGTGTTGCCCGAAGTTGCGTCAAGCAGTTTCTTCTCCTTCGTCAGCTTCCCCGACTTGATGGCATCGAGGAGGATGTAGAGGGCTGGCCTATCTTTGACGGAGCCGCCGGGGTTGAACATTTCGCATTTGGCGTAGAGCTTGACCCCGGGTTTTTCGAAAGACTTGAGCCTCACGAGGGGCGTGTTCCCCACGAGCTCCCACAGCCCCTGCGACTTGACCGTCAATACCTCGGAACTTACGTACGTCATGGCCGGAGAAAAACGCTAAACAGTC
>JANXEM010000005.1 GCA_025058435.1 Candidatus Caldarchaeum sp. | reverse complement strand
AATCGGCCACGTGATATACAAACAGCTGAAACAAAACAAGGAGAAAGGCCTTTTGGCGGCAGATATCTACCCAGTCAACCCATATGTGAATCAAATAGATGGGGACAAAGTTTTCAAAGGCTTCGGCGAAATAGGAAAGCCCGTAGACCTCGTCGTCGTAGCTGTTCCAGCCTCCTTCGTGCCCGAGGTTGTAAAAGATGCCGCTGAAAATGGGGCAAAAGCCGCCGTCGTTGTCAGCGGAGGGTTTTCCGAGACGGGAAACGACCAGCTGGAAAAAGCTCTACGTCAGATAGTTCAAAAATCGAATTTGCGGGTTCTGGGCCCCAACACCGTCGGAATCATGGACTTTTACACCGGCGTCGACACCTTCTTCATCAGAGAATCCAAAACCTCGTTGAGCGGCGGCCTCCTCAAAAACATGGCGTACCCAAAACCCGGAGCCGTGGCGCTTGTTTCACAGAGCGGAGCTCTGGCCACCTATTTCATCGACGCATTCGCCGAGAAAAACGGCGGGCTGAGGGCCGTTACCTGCGTCGGCAACCAAGTCGACGTCAAAGTCGAGGAGCTGGTGTCTTTCTTCGTCGAAGACGAGTTGACCAAGGTTTTGGCTGTTTACGTGGAAGGCGTGGCGGATGGGCGGAGTTTTCTGAACCATGTTTTGAGAGCTCGGAGGCGTGGGAAACAGGTTGTGGTGCTTAAGGCCGGGCGGTCGAAGACGACCGAGAAAGCCGCCTACACCCACACCGCCAGCATGGTCGGTGAATGGGATGTGTTTGTCGGCGCTTTCCGCCAAGCCGGCGCCGTCGTCGTCGAATCCGTTAGGGAATTGGTCGACGTAGCTTATGCGGCGAGTTTGACAAACTTTCCGCGAGGCCGTAGGTTGCTTGTGCTGACCAACGCCGGCGGTTTTTCCGTCTCGTCCTCCGACCTCGCGGAACTCAACGGCTTGGAGCTACAGCAGTTTCCAGATGAAGTCGTTGAAGGCCTTCAGTCTTTGCGGAATATGGGGAAGATTCCGCCGATTGTTGTTCCAAACAATCCCTTGGACTTGAGCGGCAGCGCCACGCCCGAAGCTTTCGAAGCATCATACGCTCTTCTGTCCGGGTTGGGCGACATCCATCTTTTGATGCCGCTTCACACACCGCCGGCGATGAACGAATCCGTTGTCGAAAAACTCGTAAAAAAAGCCCGAACCGTAGACAAAACTGTTTTGGCCTGCTGCCCCGGCTCATCGGAATATGCGGCTCTGTTCAGGCGTTTGTTCTCCGAAAACGGTGTTCCAGTTTTTCGTGATTTGGAAGATGCGTTACGGGCCGCGGGGCTGATTGCGAAAACCCACACTCCTTCGAGAGGTAGTTTTCCCCATGTGAGGCCTGCCGCGGCCGGCTCGGCGGAGCCGATGCATAGGCCTGCTTTGATTTCTTTGCTGCGGGAAAATGGTTTGGAGCCTGTCGACGAAAGGATTGTTTTTCGGGAGTCGGAGGCGCTGAAGGCTGCGTATGAAATTGGGTTTCCCGTTGTAATGAAGCTGGCGTCTGAAAAGGTCGCGCACAAAAGCGACGTCGGAGGAGTGGCTGTTAACCTTTCGGGGGAGTCGCAGGTGGTGGATGCTTTTAGGAAGTTGATGAATTTGGCGGTTGAGCTGGGCGTCGACGGCGATGGTTTGGCCGTTCAGGAAACCGTCAAAGGGCTTGAGCTGATCGTCGGCGGAAAGCACGACCGTGTTTTCGGGCCCGTGGTATCGGTCGGGCTGGGCGGGTTCTTCACCGAAGCCCTACGCGACACCGTGTCCTTGGTCGCCCCCGCAGAACCTCAAGAAGTCAAAGCGATGCTACAGCATCTCAAACACAAACAACTTCTGCACGGGTTCAGAAACATCCCGCCAGCAGACATCGACACCATAGCCAAAGCAGTCGCAAACCTCTCCAACATCATCACCCAAAACCCCAACATCACCACAATCGAAATCAACCCACTGACCACCAGCCACAAAAAAGCAAAAGCAGTAGACTTCCGCGCAACACAAACAACCAACACTTAAAAACATCAAACAAAACACACTAACCCGAGGGGCCGTGGTCTAGCTTGGTCTAAGACTCCAGCCTGGGGCGCTGGCAATCCTGGGTTCAAATCCCAGCGGCCCCATTTTACACGTTTATATGATGCCGGGCCACGAATCTGTCGATTAAGTTAGGAATGGCTGGAAAAATCGTCGTCGAAATCGCTTTCGACACTCCGAGGCTTGAGGAGAAGCTTCTCGCCAAAGCCGTGACGGCGAAAGGGCTTGAAATTCGTCTGACCAACGTCCGGCAGCACGTTTTCACGCTTCAGAAGACGAATGTGGACGTGAGCTTGGTTAGGTGCATGTCGCTTTACAGCGCCATCCACACCGCCGCTTTGAGGGAAGCATCTTCCGCGAAGGCGATTAACTCTTCGCAGGCCATACTTCTCTCTGGTGATAAGGTGTTGACCGTGACAAAGTTGAGGGCCGCGGGCCTTCCCATGCCGCGGACAGCGGTAGCCCTCAACGGAAAGGCCGCGCAGAAAGCGTTGGAGAAAGTAGGATTCCCCGCGGTCGACAAACCGCCCATCGGTAGCTGGGGCCGGCTGATAGCTCTGTTGAAGGACGAAGACGACTTTAAACTGGTCGCGGAACATAGGGAAATGCTAACCAGCAGCTACATGAAAACCCATCTCATCCAAGAATACATCGACCTGCCTAACCGCGACATCCGGACGTTCGTGGTCGGCGACGAAGTGGTCGGGGCCATGTATCGGTACAGAAGTTCGGGTGACTGGCGGACGAACGTCGCGCTCGGCGGAGAACCTGTTCAGGCCTTTCTTAACGATGAGCTGGTTGAAATTAGTCTGAAGGCTGCGAAGTCGGTGGGAGGTGAAGTCGTGAGCATCGACGTCTTCGAAACAACCGATGGAAGCTACCTCGTCAACGAAGTCAACGGCGTGCCGGAATTCAAAGGACTGATGAAGGCCACGGGCATCGACATACCGGCGAAAATAGTAGAATATGTCATCGCGGTCGCAAAAAAGTGATTCTGCTCAAACATCTTCTGCACGGTGTGTCCTGTTTTAGGTCAACCTCCGGCACCGAGTTGCTGAAATTCATCACACAGCCCGGCGTCGTGCAGTGAAGCAGCCCGAGCAAATGTCCCGTCTCGTGAACAGCTTCTTTCACCGTCCTCCGGAGCAGAAGATTTGGGTCAGCACGTCCTTCGGTCCTCACCGGGTCGAGTCGGCAAGTCGACACAACTCCAGCTTTTCCGGGGGCGTATCCGAACACGAAATTGAGGCCGGGGACGTAGATGTCCCGGTCTGTAATAAGTAGGATGAGGTCTGGACTTGGCTCGAGTTGGATGAGGAGTGTGGCGGCGTTGTATTGTCTTCTTTGACTGTCGTAGGCTTGTTCTGGTTTCTTGAGCTTCGCGGCTTCGACGTTGGTT
Organism: Candidatus Caldarchaeum sp.; assembly: GCA_025058435.1. The sequence goes on along the minus strand of JANXEM010000005.1, from coordinate 9,866 downwards.
TCGAGGCCGAATACTTCTGCAATTTTCCGCGCCGCCGCGGTCGCGAGAAATTCATTTTCCAGCTCGTTCAAAACTTTTAAACGCACCGCATCAACCATTCAACCACGGAATTCCGTGATAATATGGGTGTCGGGAACTCCCGGAGTTGGAAAAACCACGGTAGGAAAACGGCTCGCAAAAAATCTGGGCTATGAATTCGTAGACATCCCCGCCTTCGTCAAACAAACCAGAATAGGAAAACGCTTAGGAGCCGCCGATTCTTTCGCCGTCGACATGCGCATCCTCAAACAAAAACTCAGCCAACACGTTGAAGACAACACAGTCGTCAGCGGTCATCTTCTCGTACGGCTGCCTCGCAAACAACAGAAATGCATAGTGCTCCGACGCAACCCCCTCAAACTCGCAGAAAGCCTAAGGAGAAGAGGTTACGCGACGGGAAAAATTGTTGAAAACGTCGAAGCCGAGTTTTTGGGAGTTGTTTACGACGACGCGGTCAAGACCTTCGGCCGCAGACGGGTTTATCAAGTGGACACTACTGGCAGGAAGAGTTTCCAAACATCGGCAACTTGTCTGAGAATAGTCCGAGGAGAAAGCGAGGGCGATGACGTTGACTGGTTCCGGAATTTGGAGAAGAAGGAGCTCGACCGGCTTCTTTTGTTTTTGGCCCGCCGCAGACGGGTTTTTGTGTGATATGTTTTTTAACCGCAGTTAACTTACTTGCGGTAGCTGTTCTCTCTGATGGATTTAGGTGTTTGTGATGGTGTCTGACCATCGGGTTGCCGTCCTCGACCGAGACGCCTGCGACTCGAAGAAATGCGGAAACTGGCCCTGCATCACCTACTGTCCGCCGGTGAGGAACAACATCGAAGCCATTAAGATGGGAGACGACGGGTTTCCGATTATAAGCGAAACTCTCTGCATCAGCTGCGGCATCTGCGTCAAGAAATGTCCTTTCGAAGCCATCACGATCATCAACCTTCCGACAGAGCTGAAGGACAGCGTCGTCCATCACTACGGCGTCAACAAATTCAAGCTTTTCCGCCTTCCATACCCCGAAGCCGGCAAGGTCGTGGGGCTGCTGGGGAAGAACGGAATCGGCAAATCAACCGCCATCAAAATATTAGCGGGACAGCTCGTCCCCAACTTCGGAAACATCGAACAGCAGACCACTTGGGAAGAGGCTTCGCGGTTTTTCCGAGGCTCGCTCGTCCAAGAACATCTCCGAAGCATCGCGAAAGGCGAAACACGGATTTCCTACAAGCCCCAGAACATCGCCGACATCCCCAAAGTGGTTTCGGGCAAAGTCAAGGATGTGTTGGCTCGGCTCGGCGACGAAGCATCGGTGGAGAAGGTGATGGAAAAGCTCGATCTCACTGATTTGGCTGAAAGAGACATCCATGTTTTGAGCGGTGGGGAGCTGCAGCGTCTCGCCGTGGCGGCTTCCTTGCTCCGGAAAGCAAACGTCTACGTCCTCGACGAGCCGTCAAGCCATCTCGACATACGGCAAAGGCTGAAGATGGTTGAAGCCGTCAGGGACGTGGTCGGTGAATCGGTTAAGGTCGTTGTGGCCGACCACGACCTCGCGGTTCTCGACTATTTTTCCGACGTAATTTTTCTTTTCTACGGTGAGCCGTCGGTTTACGGGGTGGTGGCGGGCCCCTACGGAGTCCGCGAAGGAATCAACATCTTCATCGAAGGATACATTCCCGATGAAAACATGCGTTTCAGGAGTGAAAAGATTGATTTTCAGGTGAAGCCGCCGTCGAGGGAGGCTGAAGGCTCCGCTGAGCAGCTCCGCTGGCCCGCCTTTTCCAAAACCTTCGAAGGGTTTCGTCTCGAAGTCGCTGAAGGATGGGTCGTCCGCGGCGAAGTGCTTGGCATCGTAGGTCCGAACGGAATCGGCAAAACCACTTTCGCATCGGTCATCGCGGGAGTTATCCAAACCGACCAAGGATTTTCCTTCGACCCCAAAGCGGTCAGCTACAAGCCGCAGTACCCAGTACCGGAACCATCAACCGTCGAAGAATACCTTCGAAAGGCCGCCGGACAAGAATTTGATACATCTCTGTACCAGTCGACGGTCGTCAGGCCTTTCGGGCTCGAAAAACTGCTCGACAAGGACATGAGGGAGTTGAGCGGTGGAGAGCTTCAGAAAACTGTTGTGGCGGGGTGTTTGTCGAAGAAAGCCGACATCTACGTCCTCGACGAGCCGAGTGCGTTCCTCGACGTCGAAGAAAGGTATCACATGGCGAAGGTACTGAAAAGGCTGGCTCTGGACAGTAAGGTCTACGTTTTATTGGTCGAGCATGACTTTACCGTTCTCGACTTCGCTTCGTCGGCTTTGATGGTTTTTGAAGGGCAGCCCGGTGTGCGGGGATACGGCCATCCGCCGACCGACCTCCGGACGGGCTTCAACATGTTTTTGGCGAAAATGGACGTAACCTTCAGACGAGACCATTCGACCAAAAGGCCGAGAATTAACAAACGAGATTCACAGCTTCACAGACTCCAGAAACAGTCGGGAGAATATTACTATCTTTCGGCCTGAGACGGATTGTCGGGCAAAGTTTTATACCTACCATAAAGGTGCTTGGTTAGGTTATGTCATCGTCTTCGTCCGCAGCAAAAAGAAGGGAACTCAGCCTGAGGGTAGCCGAAGCTCGGCAGCGGGACATCGGGAGGAAAATAGCCCGTGTCGACAGCCTTGGAATGCGGGAGCTTGAGCTGAGCCCCGGCGACCTGATAGAGATATCGGGCAGGAGAACGACCGTTGCGATTGTGTGGCCACCGTACAAGGAGGACGACGGACAGGGAATAATCAGGATCGACGGCGAAATCAGGCGGAATTCCGGGGTCAGCGTCGGCGAATTCGTGAGGGTTAGCAAAACGACGGCGAAGCCGGCGACGAAAATCGTTTTGGCGCCGTTTGAGCCGTTGCCGTTCGTCGGGGATTTTGGGAGAATCGTCCGTAGCCAGCTTCTCAACATGCCCGTCGCAAAAGGCGACATAATAGTCGTCCCTGTGTTGGGTATGGGAGTGGAGCTGAAGGTTAGCTCGACAAGTCCTTCGCCGATCGTAATGGTTACTGAAAGCACCGTCGTGGAAATCAGCACGACCACCGCGAAGAGAATCGAAGAAGTTTCGGGCATCTCCTACGAAGACATCGGCGGGCTTCACGACGAGCTTCAGCGAATCCGAGAAATGATAGAGCTTCCCCTCAAACATCCAGAGCTTTTCCGCCATCTCGGCATCGAGCCACCCAAAGGAGTGATTTTATACGGCCCGCCCGGGACGGGTAAAACGCTCATCGCGAAGGCCATCGCCAACGAAACGGGGGCGCATTTCGTGTCCATCAACGGGCCCGAAATTATGAGCAAATTCTACGGAGAATCCGAGGCGAGGCTTAGGGAAGTTTTCCAAGAGGCGGAACAGAATGCGCCGTCGATTATTTTCATCGATGAGCTCGACGCCATAGCGCCGAAAAGGGGTGAAGTTACTGGAGAGGTGGAAAGGCGTGTGGTTTCTCAGCTTTTGACTTTGATGGATGGTTTGAAGAGCCGAGGACAGGTTGTCGTGATTGGGGCCACCAACCGGATTGAGGCCATCGACCCAGCTTTGAGGAGGCCGGGTAGGTTCGACCGCGAAATAAGGATAGGTGTTCCCGACAGGAACGGCCGAAAAGAAATTCTACTTATTCACACGCGGCGGATGCCGTTATCCGAAGACGTCAACGTCGAAGAACTCGCCGACATAACCCATGGGTTTGTCGGGGCCGACATAGCGGCGTTGACGAGGGAGGCCGCCATGAATGCTTTACGCCGTTTCCTGCCGCAGATAGACCTTGAGAAGGAAGTGATTCCGGCCGAGGTGCTGGAGAAAATCAAAGTTACGAGGGAAGATTTTGCCAACTCCTTGAAGACTATACAGCCGTCTGCTTTGAGGGAAGTCGTGCTCGAAATTCCGAACGTGAAATGGGAGGACATCGGCGGCCTCGAACCCGTCAAGCAGGAGCTTCGCGAAGCCGTTGAATGGCCGCTCAAATATCCCGAAGTCTTCAAACGGCTTGGGATAAGGCCTCCGCGCGGAATTCTGCTTTACGGCCCGCCCGGAACAGGTAAAACTCTTCTCGCGAAAGCTGTTGCGACCGAAAGTCAGGCCAACTTCATCAGCGTCAAAGGCCCTGAAATTTTGTCGAAATGGGTCGGCGAATCGGAGAAAGCTGTTCGAGAAATATTCCGCAAAGCACGGGAAACAGCCCCTTGCATCATCTTCTTCGACGAGCTCGACTCCATAGCGCCGAGGAGAGGAATTCACACGGACGCGGGCGTAACCGACAGAATCGTCAACCAGCTTTTAACCGAAATGGACGGCATGCAGTCGTTGAAAGGCGTCGTCGTGATGGGCGCAACAAACAGGCCCGACATCTTAGACCCAGCACTTCTCAGGCCCGGCAGGTTCGACCGAGTTCTCTACGTCCCACCGCCCGACAAATCAGCGAGGCTCGCCATCTTCAAAATACACACCCGCGAGATGCCGCTCGACAGAGACGTCGACCTCGACCAGCTCGCCGCAATCACCGAAGGATACACCGGCGCCGACATCGAGGCGGTTGTGAGGGAGGCCGCGATCGTTGCCGCGCGTGAAAACATCAACGCTCAGGTGGTTTCGATGAAGCATTTTGAAAGGGCGTTGGCGAAGATTAAGCCAAGCGTTGGTGCGGAGGAGAAAGCGGAATACGACCGCATCGTGAGCAACTTCAAGAAATCGATGGCCTACATCGGCTGACCAAACTACTGGGGTATAACGGAAATAGTCTTCTCACCGTTCAAAATGGTCAAGCGATAAATACGCCGACGCGAGGCCTCAGATTCGAGGTAGGAAAAATGCGGATGCCTTGGAGGAAAGAACCCATCGAAAGACCAGCCTACGTCCAGCCAGTCAACTACCAAGACCGGATGCTCGAAATACTGACGCAGCTGAAAATACAGAACGAAAAGCTCAACCGGACGATCGAAAGGCTGAAACACCGTGGCAAAGAGCTTTTTGAACAGTGTGTCAGGGCTGAGCAGGAGAAGGACACGGCGAGAGCAACCATCTACGCGAACGAAATAGCACAGCTTCGGAAGATGACGAGGACGTTGCTTGCAAGCCACATGTCGCTCGACAAGGTGGTTTTGAGGCTCGAAACGGTGAAGGAATTCGGCGACGTGATGCATGTTCTCGGCCCAGCCACGCAGATAATCAAGCAAGTTCAGCACGAGATTTCCGGAATCGTTCCAGAAGTGGCTCACAGCTTGAGAAGAGTCGACGAAATGCTCGAAAGCATCATCATCGAAGCAGGCAACGTCACAGGCGGAAGCGTCTACGTATCGGTCAGCGACCCAGAAGCCCAGAAAATCATGGAAGAAGCCGCGGAAGTGGCTGCACAGAGGATGAAGAGCAACTTCCCAGAACTACCCGAAACATACCAACATCTTGAAACAGCGGCTGAAAAAGCCGATTAACCTTCTTCAATTTTTTTATAGGATTTTTCCGGTGCAAGATTTCGGAAGGTCTCTGGATGGATGATTTCGGCGAGGATTAAGGCGGCGTCGCCAATACGGGGTCCATGTCGGCTGAAATATGTGTCGGCGTCCACGGCGTAAAACTCGCGAAGCCGGTAGGCCGGAAGCCGCATCACCCACGGCTCGGACATAAAATCAACCAGCTCATCGAAAGATTTATCCAACCCGTAGCCACACGGGCCCGCAACCGCCTTCGCGGGACCAAAGACCTCAACCTGCTCAGGCCTCACACGGCGGGAATGCTCCCCCTTTACACCCAAATCAACACCGCCAGCGACCTCCACAAGCTCAGGCACCCAGTGTCCGCTGCAGAAGGGCGGATGCAGCCATTCAAAGAAAACCGTTCTTATTCTTTCGAGCCCGGCAGAAAATTCCAGGACAAGCTGGATTTTCTCCATGTTCTTCTCGACTAAGTCGTTGGCCTCTTGGTTTCGGCCGACGTATCTGCCGATGATGAGGATGTCGTTGAGGATTTCGTCGACTGTTTTGGGATGAAGCGTTACGACGGTTGCGAACCTCCTCAAAATTCTGTTGACTTCGTCGGCGTTGACGGCGCATACGTCGCATAGGCTTTGGGCGAAGATTATGTCTGGGTTGAGGCTGCGGATGCGTTCGATGTCTATTTGATAGAGCTGCTGGTTCGTCCTGCTTGCGTTGGATACGGCTCGGTCGATTTCTTCGGGCGCGAGGCCTTCCGTGTTGAGAAGAGGTTTGACCACGACGGGTTTAGAGGGGATTTTGCAGGCGTAGGTTACTCCAACCAGCTCGTCGACGGCTCCTAACTCCACCAACACGTCTGTCGCACTCGGAACGAGGGAAACGACCCGCATCAAACATGACGCAGAAACTCTTTGATTTATCGGTTGTTTTTGTAAAAGGTATATAATGGCTGTGCGTTACGTGGCTGTGGATTTTTCCGAAGCCGTCTTGCTTGGTGTTCTGCAGGGGCTCGCGGAATGGCTTCCGGTCAGCAGCGAAGGCCTTGTTTCGCTCGCGTCGAAGCTTTTCTTTAGCCGTGTCTTTGACGTTGCTTTGGCGTCGGCGATCTGGCTTCACGTCGGAACGCTCTTCTCCGCCGTTGTCTACCTGCGGAAAGACGTGTCCTTGGTCCTACGGGGGTTCGTCAAAGAAGGGCCCGAAAGAAAGCTCCTGCTTTTTATTGCATGCACGGCTTTGGGCTCTGTCGTTTCGGCGGTGCCGGCTTTGGTGATGTTGAGGGGGTTGGCTGTTTCTGATTCGTTGTTCACGGCTTCGGTCGGAGCTTTCCTCATTTTGACGGGGCTGATTCCACGTAGGCCACGGCGTTCCGGCGTCGAAGAGGATGTGAAAACAGGGTTGTTGGTGGGTTTGGTTCAAGGGTTTTCCATCATTCCCGGAATCAGCCGGTCGGGCGTGACCGTTTCCATGCTTCTGCTCCTCGGCGCGAACGTTCACAAAGCCTTCCGGCTCAGCTATTTGATGAGCATCCCCGTCGTGGCGGGGGGGCAAATACTGCTGCCGCTTTTCTTTGGAATTTGGTCTTTGACGCCCGAAATGCTTGCCGGGGCCCTCGCGGCCTTTGCCGTGGGGCTTCTGACGATGAAGCTGCTGTTGACCGCCAGCGCGAAAATCAGCCACCGGACGCTGATGGTCCCCTTTGGTTCAGCGATTTTCCTGCTCGGTGTTTTGATGGGCCTTCAGTAGGGTGTTCTCGGTGGATAGAGGCCTCCGGTTTTGCGGCGGCGGGCGTATTCGTTGACCATCCGGTAGACGGCTCCGTGTGGAGCGCCTTCGACGAGGGTCGTCACAGCCTCTTCAGCCGCCCGAACATCTTCGAATTCCCCGATTATCGCGACGGTGTCCCCGTAAACAGAAACATCCACATGGCACGTTTCCTCGATGATTTTCCTCGTCTTTCCCTGAGAACCGATGACACGGGCCTTCACCCTCGTCAAATGGTTGATGTTATTTCCCACGACGTCGGTGAGGTCGATGACCGACAACGCGTAGCCATCGCGGGCAAGCTTGAGGGCCTTTTCGGGTGGAAATCCACGTCCGATGGCCGTCACGATGTCGCGTGCTTTGAAAAGCGCCGATGGGTCTCCGCCTTCTTCAACGGGCTTGGCGAGGTTTATCACAACGGTTCCTTCACGGCTGTCGACCTGCAGAACGACCCCGAGAATCTTCTCTATTTCGGATTTGACGGACCCGCCTTCCCCGATTAGCACGCCGACCCGCTCCTTCGGGATGTTTACGACGAACGATGACTGGGTTATGTTTTGGAAACGGGGGCCTTCAAACAAACATTTTCACCTCTCCGCCAGTATTTCGCGAACCATGTCTTCGCTGTCTGAATGTAGTCCTCGTTTATTAAAAAAGTTGCAGAGGGTTTCCACTCCTTTGGTCAAAAGTGTTTCGGCGAGGGGATGGCCTCGTTTGACGGCTTGGGCCATGTCAATCAAGTAGACGTGTAGGTTTTTGGCGACGACGACGTTGTATTCGCTCAAATCGCCGTGAACCATATCCGCCCCGTGGTAAAGTTTTCTGATGTTTTCGACCAGCTGTTCTCTGATATTTTCCAGCTCGTCGGGTTCGAACGTTTCTTCGACGAGGAGCGGATAGCGGACGCCGTTTTCTCCGAGAAACTGCATCACCAACACGTTTTCCTTCTGGACGTGTGGTTTGGGGACGGCGACGTTCGCCTGAAATGCTTCGACGATGTTCGCATATTCTCTTCTCGCCCACAGATAGATGAATTTCCTGAAATCGGTCGGTATTGTCTTGAAACGGGGGTCTTCGGCCACGTACTGGAGCCGGTTCCGCCTGAATTCGGCCGACGAAATGAGGTATATTTTGACCGCGACTTCGGCTCCGTCGTCCGTGATTCCGTGGTAAACGCGTGATTCTTTACCGGCGCTGATGACGCCCATCACCTCCCGCAAATGACCCGCGTTGAGCAGGTCGTAGAGCGTGAGAAGTGTTCTCTGGTCGAAAACTTCTTCGAGGCTTTCGTCGAGCTCCGAACGTTTCTCCAAATACCTTTGCTGCCTCTCTTTCCGGAATTCCCGCTGCCTCAGCCTCTTCTCCAGACGTTCTACGCCATCCTTCACCAACTCACCTACTGTAGAAAATCCCGCGGGCAGGATTTGAACCTGCGACCACCCGGTTTCCATGTAGCCTGGCGGGCTGAATGTTCGGCACAGCCTTGGGCTGACCGCTACAGCCGGGCGCTCTACCAGGCTGAGCTACCGCGGGGTGTGCTGCGGTTTTTCAGCTTTTCTGGATGTTTTTTAGTTTTTCGAGTGTTTGGAGCCTTCTGTTGAGGACGTATCCGTTTAGGGCGAGCAAGGCGACTGCGGCGGCTGTGAGGTAGGGGCTAAGGGCTGTGACGATACCGACGCCGAAGAGGGCGAGTGATGCGGGCCATCCGCAGCAGACGTATCCGAAGCTTACGACGCTGGCGAGAAGTCCGCCGACGCCGCTCCAAGCCGAGCCGACGAGACAAACACGTAGCAGCCCCTTCCGCCAGAGGGTGAAAAGAATGCCGGCGTTGTATCCGACGAGTAGCGAAATCAACACGCCGAGCAGCGCCGGATAGATTCTCATGTTGAGGACGAATCCTTCGCCTACGATTTGGATCAGAGGCCCTGTGTAGAGCTGTGTTTCCACCGTCGAGAAGATGATGGATATGTTCTGTATTCCGAGCCTTGGAGTCTGGAATATCTGGGCGGCTCCCGTGAAGAAGAGGTAGAAGAGGTAGTAGGCCGTCGATGACGCGGCTGTCGACAGAATTAGTGTTCTGTCTTTCATTTTTTCAGAAGCCAATCAACTGTTTTACGGTAGTCTTCGGGAGACGCGTCGGGCGTCAAAGCAGTTCTTAGTACGTGGTTTTTGTCGGCGCCCAAAACCAAAGCGTAATGGTCGACGATGTAGTTTCCTTTTTCGTCGGGTGGATGTTTTTTGGCGTAGACGTTGTAGAAAGTCATGACTTTTTCGATTTCCGCGGGAGTGCCCGTCAAGGCGATGATTTTGGGCGAATAGTATGAAACGTAGCGTTTCAAGGCTTCTGGCGTGTCTCTTTCTGGGTCGACTGTGACGAAAATGACCGCTAAACCGTCGCCTCTGTCACCCAGTTCTCTAATCACTTTTCCCACTTTGCTTAAAACCAAGGGACACACATCAGGGCAGTTTGTGTAACCGAAATACATGAGAACCGCTTTTCCTTTCACGCTCGAAAGGCTGAATGGCCTACCGTTTTGGTCGGTGAGGGTGAAGTCGGGAAGAACTCTTTCGCCGGGGATGGTTATCGGAGGCTCGTAACCG
>JANXEM010000043.1 GCA_025058435.1 Candidatus Caldarchaeum sp. | reverse complement strand
AACGTCGGCGATGAATTCGGCAATCTGCTTCATCTCCGACTCCTCCATGCCGAGACGCGTAACTTCCTGAGTTCCCAACCTGATACCGCTCGGCCTCCTGTGGTCGGTTTTGAGGCGATAGTCTTTGGGGATGAGGTTTCTGTTGAGAATTATTCCAGCCTTTTCGAGTTTTTCTTCGGCGGCTCTTCCGTCCATGTATTTGGACACGTCGGCTACTATTGTGTGCGATTCGGTGAACCCTCTTTTCTCGTACAGGACTTCGACGCCCTTCTCGTAGAGGGCTTCTGCGAGTACTTTCGCGTTGCGGATTATCTTTGTGGCGTAGTCTCTGTAGAAGGCGATGGCCTCGGCTAAAGCTATGGCGAGACCCGCGACGGCGTGAAGGTGATGGTTGGACAGAAGGCCTGGGAAGGCCACCTGCTTAAGCCTTTCGGCGTATCTGTTCCATGAAACGACCATGCCATGTTGTGGGCCTGCAAGCGTCTTGTGCGTGCTCATCGTCATGACGTCGGCTCCTTCGCGGAGCGGGTCTTGAAAACGGCCTCCCGCAATCAACCCAGCCACGTGAGCCGCGTCGTAGACGACGTTCGCACCGTATTCATCCGCCAGCTGTTTCACCTGTTTGACGGGATGCGGAAACAAGAAGACGCTGGCGCCCAGCATGAAGAGACGCGGCTTCTTCCCCGTCTCCGAACCGATTTTCCTCAGCCTTCTCGCAGTGGCGTCGACATCAATCTCAAAATTTTCTTCGTCGAATTCGTATCTTTCGACGTCGAGGCCTCTGACGACGCCGGCCGTCCCACCCCATTTTTCCTTGCCGTGGCTGATGTGGCCTCCGTGAGGAATCGTCAGAGCAACCATCATGTCACCCGGCCTCGCGAAAGCGGAATAAGCGACGAGGTTGGCCACAACTCCCGATATCGGTCTGACGTCGACGAATTCAGCCCTGAAAACTGCTTTACCCAGCTCGATGGCCGTCAACTCGACTTCGTCGATGTATTTGCATCCGGCGTAGAGCCGTTCTCCGGGCCAGCCTTCGGCGTACCGGTGCATAAAATCGCTTACCAACGCCTCCCTTACGGCTGGGCTGACCACGTTTTCGCTGGCTATCAACGGGATGGACTTTCTCATCATGGCGTGGTGTCTCTCCAACAGTTCCAAAACTCGCCTGTATTCCTGCTCGGGTTCCAACAGCTTTGATGTACCCATGCCTACCCCGAGACGACCGTCCCCCTATTTCAAGGTATAACTTGTTAAAGCGAAGCGAAGTAGATGATGACAGATAAGAAGACGATGTCGGCGGCGATGAGCGCCGAAATAAACAACCGACTCATTTCGGTTGTTTGACAATCGGCCTTGGATTAAGTTTTTCCGATTCGGAAAACATGGAACATTCTTTAGGAAATACTCGAAAGATACAGCGATATTATCAGCAGATTTTTATTTCTGTAAATAGCTGTTGAAGGCGTGGACCCAAAGTTATTCGACGAAGCCGTAAGATATCTTCCCGGAGGTGTTACCTACGGCGTCCGTTTCATGGACCCGGTGCCGGTCTACGTTGACAGGGCTGAAGGAGCCTACGTATGGGATGTTTTTGGACAAAAGTTTGTCGATTATTGGATGGGACATGGTGCTCTTTTGATGGGTCATGGATTCCGGCCTGTGGTTGAGGCGGCGATGGAGCAGCTTCAACGTGGCGCACATTTCGGATATTCACATGTTTGGGAAATTCAGTGGGCGAAGCAGGTTTGCCGGATGGTTCCGTCGATAGAAAAAGTGAGGCCGACGAACAGCGGGACCGAAGCCAACATGTATGCCGTTAGGACGGCACGGGGATACACGCGTCGTAAGCTTGTCGGGAAAATCGAAGGTGGATGGCACGGCGGATACGACGGTCTCCAAGTCGGCGTTACCTACCCGATTGACAAGCCTTCGAGCTTGGGCATTCCCGAGGAGACGACGGTGAACACTTTGTTGCTTCCATACAACGACCTCGAAGGGGTTGAGAAAAGAATCAAAGGGAAAGAGCTTGCAGCTATGATCGTTGAGCCTGTGTTGGGAGCCGGCGGCTTCATCCCCGCCGAGCTGGATTATTTGAAGGGGTTGAGAGAAATCTGCGACCGTGAAGGAATTGTTTTGATTTTCGACGAAGTCATAACCGGGTTCCGGCTTGCCCCCGGCGGTGCTCAACAACGGTTTGGAGTAATTCCGGACATGACTGTTTTGGGCAAATCGGTGGGCGGAGGGCCTTTCCCCGCGGGGGCCTTCGGTGGAAAAGAGGAGATTATGGGTGTTCTTGACCAGCGGAAGCACGTCAACTTCTATGAAAGAGTTTTCCATGGCGGAACCTACAGCGGAAATCCTTTGACCATGAGGGCTGGCTACGAATTGCTGAAGGAGTTGGAGAAGGGGGAGGTCTACGGTCGTTTGGAAAAGTTGGGTGAAAAGGCCCGTAAAGGGTTGGAGGAGGTTCTCCAGCCGCTCGGCGTCCACATAACCGGCATCGGCTCACTCGTCTGCATACATTTCACCAAAGAACAACCCAGAGACATCCACACAGCCAACAGGACGAAAGACGTCAAACTAACAATCGAATTCAGTAAACACCTCATCAAAAACGGAATCCTCTTCGTCCCGCTTCATAACCCGCATCTCTTTATATCCGCGGCCCACACCGAGGAAGACGTCGAAACCCTGATTTACGGTGCCGAACTGTTCGTCAAACCCCGTCTCTAACCATCTCCTCAAACCGCTCGATAACCCTCGCGGTCATCCCCCACACGACCTCTCCTCCGTAATCGTAGCCCGACGTGGTAACTTCGCGCCGTAAATAACTGGAATAGACGGTGAAAGTTTTTTTCTCTAAACCTTTCAACGGCAACCAGAAAACCTTCTGCACTTCCGGGCCGGGCCTTGGGTCTGCTTTCTTTTGGAGGGTGAAAAGAAAGGGCTGGACTTTGAGCGTCGGCATGTTGGCGGGGCTGATTGACTGCATCGGGCCGATGGCCTTGACGAAATCCCTGTGAACGCCCGTTTCTTCTTCAAGCTCGCGCAACGCTGTTTCAAAAAGGCTTGTGTCGCTGGGCTTCCATCTACCGCCGGGGAAAGCGATTTGACCCGACCAGGGGTCATCGCTTCTCACAACCCTTTTCACAACCAGAACCCGGAACCCCTCCGCCGCAACAACTGCCACAGCGGCCGTTCCGGGCCCGGGCTCGACTTCCGCCGTCGGCGTGGTTAATGTTTTCAGCCTATTTTCCATACCGGTATTTGTAGTGGGTTCCGAAAAGGCTTGTCACCGTTACTTCCGGCTCTTCGAAAAGTTCGGTTACGGTTCCTCCCCATTTTCCTTCGAGCAGGCTCCGGAGGCCCCAGCGGACTTCGTCCAAATCGACCATCGAAACGACGGGTTCAAAAAAGCCGAGGGCCAGCATTTTACGGGCCTCCTGTTCGGGGATTCCACGGGCCATCAGGTAGTAGATCTGCTCGGGGTCGATTTGGCTGACGCTGGCCGAATGAGTTGCCTTGACTTCGTCGGTCATGATTTCAAGCGATGGTATAGCGTAGGCCCTTGCTTCGGGGCTCATTATCATGGCGTGTTCGGCGAGGTAGGCGCTCGTTCCTTTGGCGGGCTTCTCGATGGTGATGACGCCTTTGAATATCGACTTGGCCTTGTCCTTGACCACCCCTTTCGCTATCACTCGCCCCTGCGTTCCGAAACCGATGTGATGGAGGTTGGCCGTCACGTCTATTCTTTGCTCGTCGTCTCCGAAAGCGATTTCCAAGTCGTTGACGCTGGCGCCGTCCCCATGCATGGAGCTGTCGACGCGGATTTTGGAGACCGCTCCTCCGATGACCGAGCCCACCACCATGGCCGATGAATTCGCTCCCGTATCGGCGACGCGGTTGGCGAGATATATTTGGCTGTGGGACATGTTTTGGAGGGTGCTGTGCTTCAAGTTGCTGTCTTGAAGTCCTATAACATGCGTGTGATGGCCGAGGATGCTTCCATCAGCTTCGGGGAGCCCGTGTATCTCTTCGATGACCGACGCGGCCGATTGTTTTCCGCCGATTACGACGACTTTGCTGAAAACGGCTTCATATGGTTTGTCGAGGATGTAGACGATTCTGAAGGGCTTTGACAACTGGGTTTTTTCGGGGATTCGGATGAAGACGCCGGCGTTGGTGAGTGCGTGGATGAGGTAGGAGTATTTGTCGACGTAGGGCGAGTTGAGAATTCTGTTGTAGGCGTCTTTGACGATGAATTCTTGACGTTCCACGGCCTTGTCCCAGCTCAGAAATAATGCGCCTGTCTTTTCGACTTCTTCTGTTAGATGTATGTGAACGAGATGTTTGCCGACGAATATCGCGGTCGGATGCGCTGAATCCTCCGTCAAATGGATGAAGTCCTGTGGAACGGAGCGGCTGTCTTCGGCGTCGATGTTTTCGAGGACCTTCTGGTCGTCGATAGTGGGTGCTTCGTAGTGCCGGACGTAAAGCTCCGAAACCTCCGGCGGAAGAGAAGAATACATTTCAAAACATTTGACCCTCAGGCTGCGTAGCCATTCAGGGCCTTGCGAAAATTTCTTGGCGACGGCCTCTGACGAACTCAAAACGCACCAACAAACCGCCAGCCTTTCCCGTTATTAGCTGTATCTTTGGTAAACCTTTATTCAACGCAATCATATCCGAAATTCAGATGCTCGGACATCAGCACAAGAAATCGGAAAAAGCCCGTTGCAGAGTCTGCGGTAAAGAATCGGAAAAACCCGAGGCTTTTCACTACATAACTGGGTTTGGCTACGTCTGCCGCGACTGTGGCATCCAGCAGGTCGTCTGCGATTCATGCGGCTCGCAGGTCAGGCGGATGACCGTAACCGTACTGAGGGGAAAAACCCTCTGTCTCGTCTGTTACAGAACTGAAAGAGAGAAAGGCGACAAAAGACTGATGAAAGAGCTCGTGGCCGAGTCGATAGACGACGCTGTTAAAATGTCGATGAGCAACACGCCTGAAGGATATGTCCTCGTCGGGCTACGGCTTAAACATAGCTCCAAACAGACTTGGACAGCCGAATACGAAAGAGAAGACATTTACCTCTCCCGCTGTTCATGACCTAATTGCGCCGTAGTAACATAGTATTCACCGCAGAATACCCACAGTTTCGTCTACGATGAAGATTATTAACACGTTCTTGAAAGCTGTGCTGGATGCTGGGATTTCTGAAGAAGAAAAATGAATGGGTGGGACAGGAGGAACAGCAATTTTTCCAGCCGGTTGAGCTAACCGACGAGTTTAAGGGCCGAGTCGAAAAAGCGGTGACAACTTTGAACGCCCACATCGAGAGGCTCAACAACAAATACCGCGAAATGCTCGCACGGAGCCGGGAATATTTCGAAAGAACGGTCGAAGCACTTCAGGCGAAAGACGATGAAAAAGCCAAGATCTACGCGTCGGAAATCGCGGAAATTAAGAAGCTGGCCGGAATAGTTTTGCACAGCCAGTTGGTTCTGCTGCAGGTCAAGATACGGCTTGAAAGCATTCTCGAACTGGGTGAGGCTCTAAGTCTGATAAGGCCTTTAGCGGCGATGCTCGAAAACGTCGTCGACGAAATCAAGGACGTCGCTCCCGAAGCTTCGGAAAACCTCAGAAGCTTGATGGGCATGATAGATGATTTTATGTCTTCGGCCGGAGTCTACGTTGAGCCTGTTTCCGACAGGGTTGCGGAGACATCGGAAGAAGCATCTTTCGTTCTGGAGCAGGCAAGGAGAATCGCCGCGGAGAAAATCCTTCAATCATTCCCCGAAGCGCCTAAGCTAACGGATGTGGAGAAGGCCGTCTATAGGTATGTATCTGAAAACAACCTCGACGAACTTGACCTCGAAGCATGCGCCTCACAGCTCAAACTCGACGCGGAGGCTGTATCCGAGGCGTTGAAAAGCCTTCACGAAAAAGGCCTGATCCAGCTGGAGACAGCTGAAGCGACTTAGGTGCCGTGTTTTGCGTTCCAGTCGAGGAGTTTTTTGAGGTTTTCGAGAACGACCGAATGTTTTCTTTTCTTGATGATTTCCATAAAGTCGTCCATCGTCAGCATTCTTGGTTCTCCTTTTTCGCCTGAGTTGGATGCGAAGAATTCGCTGACTACTTTGAGCTGGGCCTCCATGCAGATGTCGTGGATGTCGGCGGCCGAATAGCCGTCGGTTATCTTCGCCAGTTGGGAAAGCTCCACGTTGCTGTCCATACGCAACCCTTTCGTGTATTTCTGGAACAGTAGATTACGGGCTTCGAGGTCTGGTAGAGGAACAAAAATCCTCTTCTGAAACCTCCTGATAAAAGGCTCGTCAAGATGCCACGGCTTGTTGGTCGCCGCCAACACGTAGAGAAAATCTTTACGACCCTTGTCCAAAATACCGTCCATCTCCTTGATGAGCTGGTTCCTGACACGGGCTTCTCCGCCAACTTCCATGAACCTTTCAGTGGTAAGCGAATCGATTTCGTCGATGAAAATGATGCATGGCTTCCCCGTTCTCGCCTCCTGACGGCACTGGTTGAAAACTTTGGAAATGTTCCGCTCCGATTCGCCGAGCCATTTCGACATCACAGTTGCCGCGTCGAGGACGTAGAAGCTGGCGTCAAGCTCGGAGGCGACGGCCGCGGCCAGAAGAGTTTTCCCGCATCCCGGCGGCCCGAACAACAGGATGCCGCGTGGCCATCCCAGAGGAAACAGGTCTGGCCGTTTGGTGGGGAAGACGATGCTTTCTCGTATCGCTTTTTTGGCTTCTTCGATGTTTACGATGTCGTCCCAGTGGACGTTGGGTTTTTCCCTTGAAAGGCTGGACGGTTTGGTTGCGGGGGATGGTTCCGGCGATATTTCCGGCGAAATGGTTACCGCTGGCGCTGAATCGCTTTGAAGCTCTTCGATGCGGTTCTGGTATTCCTTGATTTTGTCTGCGTAAATTTTTTTGACGCTTCCGTCGGGCGATAGACGGTAGAGCTTCCAGAGAACGTCGATTGCTTCCCGGTAGGACTTTATCGCTTTGTGTCTTTGACCAAGTTTGTCGAAGTTAACCGCTTCACGGGCCCTCGAAGCCGCTATCCGTTCCAGCTCCTGAGACATATTCCGTCATCGGCAATCAAATCATCTCTTTATATCTTCGCCGACGTCCCCACGACAATAATGGTCAACGGCATACACGACGATGTGCCGGAGTATTTGCAGCATGATTCGCGGCTTGTTTCGCAACGGAATTTATATTATAGCGTGGGCAAGGCCGGCTGGAAAAAGAATTGTCAGCCGGTTCAGAGCCTCGGCCCAAGGCCTTCATCAGAGAAGTTATCCTCGAGAATTTCATGTCGCACGAATACAACCGAATCCCCTTCCGCCGAGGCCTCAACGTCATCGTCGGGCCCAACGGAGCGGGCAAATCATCCATCCTCTTAGCTATATCGGTAGCCCTCGGACAAACATACACCGAACGCGGCCAAAGGCTCAGCGACCTCATCCGACGAGGCGCCGAAGCGGCAAGAGTGGCCGTAATCTTCGACAACAGGCCCGTCAACGGAGTCCGCCCAATTCCATCCGTTTCATCAGACACGGTCTCCATCGTCCGGTTTCTAAAAAAGACCGGCGAATACTGGCATTACGTAAACAACCGTTTCAAAACAAAGGCAGAAGTCGAAAACATGCTTTCCAAAATCGGAATCAACGCCGACAACATCCTCATCATCATGCATCAAAACATGATAGAACAATTCGTCAGCAGAGACAGCAGGGAAAAGCTGTCGATGGTTGAGGAGGCGGTTGGAGCCGGCGGGCTGCGGGAGAAGATACGAGATACCGAAGCGAAGTTGTCGGCTTTGCTGGCCGAAGAGGCGATAATCAGGAAGACTTTGGAGGACGCGCGGGCGGCGGTCGACTACTGGAAGGAAGAATACGAAAAACTGACGGTGTTGAAGAAGCTGGAGCAACAGAGAAACAGCCTCGAGCTGGAACATCTCTGGGCCTTGGTAAAGGAAGCTGAAAAATCGCGAGACCGTATAACGGAGAAGATGACGGCGATAAGGAATGAGGTGGAAACGATCGACGCAAAAATCAACGAAGCAACCAACAGCGTTTCGTCGTTCTATCAGGGTTTGTTGACCGGTTTCAGGGAACGCGCGTCGGAAAAAATCTTGATTGAAAGGCTTGACGGCATCGTCAAGGCGGCTGAAGCCCTTGGAAGGGCGTTGGAGCGGAAGGAAATCCGTGAATCGGAGCTGCGGGATTTGCGTTACGAGCTGTCGGCTGTGGAGAAGGAGGTTTTGAGAAGGATGTCGGAGGCCCAGTCGAAAGGCTCGAGGGTTGAAACCAGCCGGAAACCCGCTGAAATCGCCGAAGAGCTTAAGGCGGTGGGGCTGCAGATTGCGGCTCTCGGGGCACCGACACCGCAGGCCGAAGAAATGTATCTGATAGCTGAATCGAAGTTCCGGGAAGCGGAGCTTAAAGCCCAGCAACTCCGGGAAAACGCCCGGGAAACCTATGCGGAAGCCGAATACAGGAAGGAAAAATGGAGGCAATTCGTAAGAGGGCTGGCTGCGGCGGTCGAGCCAGAGTACCAGAGGATTCTTTCGGTTGTCGGAGGCGCTGGCAGAATCGAGCTCCGAAACCTCAACGACATCGAAAAGGCGTCGATAGAGATTTACGTCGGGTTCAGGGGAGTGGAGCCGACTCTCCTCGACACCCATACACAAAGCGGCGGAGAAAGGATTGTCGCCACCATGGCATTCCTGCTGGCCCTCCAGAAATACATCAAATCACCCTTCAGAGCAGTCGATGAATTCGACGTTCATCTCGACCCGCTCAACAGGGAAAGAATCATCAACATCCTAACTTCGGCGGCGAAGACAGATTCGGACACCCAGTACATAATCATAACGCCGGGGAAAATCCCGTATTCCGAGGACATGAACGTCATCGTCGTGCAGAGCGTCAAAGGCCGTTCAGCGGTTTTCGCCACAGAGGAGGCGGAGGTTTTGGCGAGTGACCAACGTCAAAGTGGCTAAGGAAGAGCTGGAACGGCTCATCGCCCTCTGCGAAACCGTGGCGAAAACGGGGACAGACCCCTACAACGTCGACGTAAAATCTATGCTCGCGAAACTCCGCAACATACTGGAAAAGGCCCGTAACTCGGAGATTCTCGTCCTCGACGCAGAAACCCTTTACCGGGTCGCTTTAATCGTTGCCCTGCAGCACAAATGGCTGAAAGATAGGGCGTCCTCGCTTTTCGTCGACAGCCAAGTTATCGCTCTGAAAGTCCTCGCCGCCGACAAAAAATCCCTCGCAACGGCTTTCGTCAGCAGCTGGAGGCCCATCGTTACGTCAGAGCAGCTCACGCCCTATATGTTCGCAAAAGGTATGGAACATTTCCATTCTCTGCCGAGCAAATCATTCGTCAAGGAATCCCAGGTTTCGGCGATGGATGAAATCGGGTTGAAAGGCCTTCCGGAGATTTTCCAGCTCCGGGAGCAAATCCAAGAAGAGCTGAAGAAAATCCATGAAGAAATGGTTGAGATGCGGAATCAATCGGGAACGGTGGATTACGTCGCATTCGTGAACAGGCAGGGGCCGGAAAAAGTTTTCGAAAGAGCCTACTACACCGCTTTCGTCGTCAGCGAAGGTTTGGCGGAGCTGAACAAAAACCCGTTGTCGGGTGAAATACTACTAATTCCCTACGAGCGGAAAAGAACGAGGAAAACCGTTTCATCGCTGGCTGTGGCCGTTCAAGAAGGTGGTCGAATTGTCTGACAGTAAGCCGGAGCAGTCGGCGGCACGAAAGAAGCTCTCGACGGCCATGGCCATGCTTTTGTTCACCAGCCATCGTCTACCGGGAGTGCGTGGCTACGAACTCCGCCGGAAGCTGGGAAAAAACTATCTCAAAGTCGTCGAAAGCCTCAACCACCGCCTCGAAAACCTCGGCCTCCGCGTCAAAATCCTCTTCGAAACGTCGTTCGACCGAGAGCCAACGGACGAAGATTACGACCGGGCGAGGTTTTTCATCACTTTAGCCGACCCCATTAGCTTGTCGGACGTGGTGGCCGCTGGATGGCGTGTCGACGAGCTCGCAGTCCTTTCCGGGGCCCTCGCAATCCTCTTTTCGAGGGGAGGTAAAGCACCAAAGAGGGAGGTTAGCGAGCTTTTGGAGTCGAAGTTGC
Source organism: Candidatus Caldarchaeum sp. (assembly GCA_025058435.1). The sequence continues at coordinate 12,717 of JANXEM010000043.1, read as the reverse complement.
CAAAGTGGCGGGTCGACGCCGCTTTGGAAAAGTTCGTGAGAAGGGGTTATCTGGTTGATTCTGGCGACGGCACGCTTTCGGTGGGCTGGAGAGCCGTTGCCGAAGTTGACCAGAAACAGCTTTTCAAATCGTTGACCGAAATGCAGAACGGCCGCGAAACGGCTACGCAGCAAACATAGACTGGATTTTCTTTTTTTCGGTTTCGATGATGAGTTCGACAAGCCGGACTCCTATCGATTGTTCTCGTTCGAGGATTTGAGCGGCTTCATCCAAGTCGACGAATTTGCTGGCCAAAGTGAAGACCGCCGCTTTTCCGTATTTTGCGACGAGTTCAGCGGTTTTTGACGCCTGTTTTTTGAGGAATTTTTCAGCTCTGTTGGCTGGTCTGCCTTTGCGGGCCAGGAGATTCAGGATTTTTTCGGGTTCTTCACGGAGGACGCCGACCTTCGAAGACCCGCATGCTTGACAGACCGGCCTCAGCTCGATTTCTTTGACGATGATTTTTCGGTGCCAGCTCCAGCAGTCGGTGCAGACGAGGGTCAAGGGTTCGTTGTTCAACCTCCCCCGGACGGCGTTGACGACAAGCCTTTGCAGACGTTCGGAGGCTATGACGTCGATGTCGCTTGCATATCGGTTGACCGTTAGACGTGCGAGCGGCGAAAGTTCGACATCCCGAATCATCGAAAGGCGGAGATTTCCCGAAGCCATGTCCTTCAGCAGTCGATGAGCTCTGGCCGAGTCAAAGTCGGCGAAAACAGAATGGTTGAGCGCTTCTTCGTAGACCACGGTGTCCTTGAGCATTTCCGCGAGCTTCGACGCGCTTATGTCGAGGATGCTGGCGTCCTTCGCGATCATGCCCATCTTCCTCGCCACGTGAACCAGCCTTCTCCTGAAAAGGCTCGAAGATTCGACGGCCTTCGTGAAGACGGAGCGCCACGTCGTTTCGTCGGCGAGGTTTTTGATGCTTTCGGCCACGGCTTCGGCGGTGATTTCACGTGATTTGAACACGATCCGGTAGGCGTCCTGCTGGACTGTGACGGCGGCGCCAAGGGTTTCGGAAACATGATACGCTATGGCCCGAGCGAGAGTCCGGTTGGGCTTCAACCCGCCGCAAACATGCAGCACGATGTATTCCGGAGTTTCCTCAAGCAAAACCGTCGTATCCGAAGGGATCGGCAACCCCCTACGTACATGTTCTTCAACCTCTCGAAGAGATTTTTCCAGCAGGTTTTTGTCGGCGCGGTATTCTTTGGCGAGAGCTTCCAACTCCTCATCTCCCCTATTTTTTTGCAGAGCTTCTGCATACCGCCTTCGTACCGCTCCAACCTCTTGAGCCACTTCATAGGGGACGGGAATTTCTTCACCGACCCACGAAGGAACAGCTCCTTCGAGGCTGTCCAAGGCCGCGACGTAGATTCTTTCCCCTCCCGTCTGAATTATTTCCCAGGCCTTCCCCATCAGGATAAACCGGGTGCCGGGCTCTCCGTATTCCGCCACGAATTCTTCATCGAGTATCCCGACGGCTTCGCCCGTCGATTCGCTGACGACGAGGTACTGTTTTTCCTCGGGTATCATGGTGAGGTTGTTGAAGTAGTAGTCGTAGAGGTTGGCCGTTTTTGGAGACGTCTCTAAGATTCCGTCGGAAGTCAGTATCGCGGCCCCGAGCTTTTCGAGATGTTGAGCAGTTTTCACCAACTGCTCCTTCGACAGGTTTCGGAAGCAGTATGAACGGCGGAAAACCTTCTGCACATGGTCGATGCTTAGTTGTTTTCGTTCGATGAGAAGGCCTGCAAGCTGATGAGCCAGCACGTCGTAGCTATTTTCAAACAGTTCCACCTCCTCTATCATGTCGTTGTAGGCCCGTCTGTTGATGACGATGCTTTCCAAAGCGTCGTCGGAATCCGTGACAATCACGACGCCTTTCGCGGTGCCGGATACCGTGTGCCCGCTTCTTCCAACCCGTTGGACGATACGCGTTACCTCGCGAGGCGAATTGTACTGAATGCAGAGCTCTATTCTCCCCACGTCGATTCCCATCTCCAGCGAAGAAGTGCAGACGACGCCGGCGAGGCCTCCGGATTTGAGGGCCTGCTCCGCGCCGATTCGGGTTGTTTTCGAAAGGCTTCCGTGATGGATTCCGATGGGGGCTGATTCATCCCATGCCCGGAACCGGTTGGTCAGAATTTCCGCGAGAGGACGGGTGTTGGTGAAGACGAGCGTGGATTCGTGGCTTTCAACCAACTTTCTAATCAAATTCATCCGGGCCGCGACTTCGGGATGGACCGAAAGCTTTTCCGCTAATTCAAAATCATCTCCAACGGGAGAGGGAAATTCCACCGAAAGCTGAAGAGACTTGACCACCGGAACTCTGACGACCACCCATTCCCTGCCCACGCCAGCCAAAAAAGAGGCAATTTTTTCAGGACTGCCGACAGTCGCCGAAAGCCCGACCCTCTGAAAATCACGGCCCGCCAGCTCGACAAGCCTTTCAAGGGCCAGCGAAAGCTGGCTTCCACGTTTGTCACCGGCCAGTTCATGCACCTCGTCAACGACCACCGCTTGAACCCGTTTGAGGTGCTCCCGGAACAGCCGGGCCGTCAACAGGATTTGAAGTGTTTCGGGTGTTGTGATGAGGATGGTGGGCGGCGAAAGAGATTGTGTTCTTCTTTCGCGGGTTCCGGTGTCGCCGTGCCTAACTGCAACAGTCATGTCGAAACGGCTGGCCCACCATTCCACACGGTCGAGCAAGTCTCGGTTCAAAGCCCGGAGCGGCGTGATGTAGAGAATCTTGACTCCTTCAAAATCCCCGGAAATCAGCAAATTGTTGATTAGCGGCAGCAAAGCCGCCTCAGTTTTGCCCGTCCCTGTGGGCGCCATCAGCAGAAGGTTGGAGCCGTCGAGAAGTTTGGGAATGGCTTTAATCTGCGGCTCGGTCAGTTTGCCGAACCTTTCAAGTACGGCGTCTTTGAGAGGTTTGACCAGACGGTTCAAAACATCGGCTCCATTTTCGACCGCGTTATTCATTAGATTCGACCAGTTTGACGCCGCACATCGGGCAAAAAACCGATTCGGCGGGGATGATGCTTTGACAGAATTTACAGATTTTCATGCCCGGCTCTGGTGTCGGAACCACGGGTCGCTCAACGACCGGCTCGGGCTCAGTCGATTCGTGCTTAGCAGGTTCCGGAACAACTGGCTCAGCTTTCTCGATTTCCTTCGGCTTTTTGACGAAGAGGTTGGCCGACACGTATCCAATCCCCGACGACAAAATCGCCGTCACACCGATGATGAAGCTCCTGATTATGGGTAGGTCTGATGGAATCGGCGAAGGCGTCCACAGGTTAAACCCCAGCAAATAGGCCGTGACGAAGGAAGCGGCTCCTCCGACAACGGTGGCCAAAGCAGCGACAGATGCCGAATTCGCGACAAACCCTACGACAAGGGCCGTAACCGTGATGGATAAAATGACCGGCTGAAGGGGATTTTCCCAAACCTGTTCAAGATAATGATGTAACAAAGTTACGGCGAATGCTATGGCCATGCTCAGAGCTAATTTGACGAGAGTCCGCATCCTAACCGATATATGGGTTAGTCTTGGCCTATTAAAAGCATATCTTGTTTTATTTTTGTGGAGTTTAGTCGACGTCCATTCCGAACGTCGTTCTCATCATCTGTCGGAGGATTACGAGTTTCTGGATGTCGTTCGCCCCTTCGTAGATTTTGAAAACCTGCGAATCGCGTAGAAATCTTTCGACGAGGCCGTCCGACGCGACGCCAATTCCTCCGTGAACTGTTATCGCTTTCAGAGCGGCTTTTTCAGCCACCTCCGTCGCATAAAGTTTGGCCATGGAGGCCGCCATGGCGGCTTCGGGCTTGTTTTTGTTGGCCAAGGTCGCCGACCAATATAGCATCAGCCTCGCCGCCTCCAGCATCGTCAGCATCTCGCTCACATGAAACTGAACTGCTTGAAAGTAGATCAAAGGCTTTTCGAACACTCTTCTCTGCAACGAATACTGGAGGGTTTTTTCGAAACAGGCCTGCGCCACCCCGACGGCTTGGGCCGCGACTCCTATCCGGCCGTGGTCGTAAGTTTCCATGGCTATTTTGAAGCCTTTTCCTTCACCGCCGACGACGTTTTCATCCGGCACGTGAACGTTGTCCAGAATCACCTCGTTCGGATGGCTGCCCCGTATTCCAATCACTTCAATCTTCTCGCCGACCCTCAGCCCCGGCGTTTCTCTCTCGACGATGAAAAAAGTCAATCCCAGATGACGTTCCCTCCGGCTGGGCGGAGGAGACGTTCTCGCCAAAACGATGAAATAGTCGGCCTTGTCGGCGCCGGAAATGAAATATTTTCTTCCGTTGATGACCCAGCCGCCGTCGACCTTTTTCGCCGTCGTCTCGATTCCCGCAACATCCGTTCCTGCACCCGGCTCCGTCGTCGCGTGGGCGGCGTGTTTTTCACCCTTTGCAATCTGCGGCAGATACTTCATCCGCTGCTCTTCAGTTCCGTAGGCGAAGATGGGGAAGCTGAATAGAGAGTGGATGAGGGTGGCCACGGTGAACGCTGGACATATCCGGGAAACTTCTTCGACGAAAAGCGTGATGTACATCATGTCGGTTCCTTGGCCTGCGTATTTTTCGGGAATTCCCAGACCCAAGTATCCCTGTTCAGCCGCTTTTTTCAGTAGCGACAGAGGAATGGTGTTGCTTTTTTCGATGTCCTTGACCAGAGGCTCGATTTCCTTTTCGGCAAAGGCCCGCACAGATTTCCGGAAAATTTCGTATTCTTCCTTCATCTCAACGGAAAAATCCAACCCAGTAGGAAAGGGAAAAACCATGTAAAGGAAAGAAGATACCAAAATTTAAGAAGTTGCCTTCGACCGCCGCCGAATAATCACGGCCACGACGCTCGCCGCGATTCCCAAAGCAAACAGGATGTATGCAGTTCCACGATGGCTTTCTATCAACGCTCTGTAGGGAATTTCGAGACGGAGCCAGCCATACAGGGAAAGCCCCATCACGGCTTGGACGACCGTTATCAGCAAGACAACCGCCGCGATCGCCGCCATAGCTCTGTTACGGTTGTTCATGAATAGATAGCCGGCCGTCACGACGATGCCCAGTAGGCCTATTGCGGCGTGAATGTCTCGGAAAGCACCCGCAGCCAGACCAGATTCTCCGAGGAATATCTGAAGAAGAACGCCCACACCGACGAGAGCGCCCAATACGGTCCTAATTCTCATATCAGCTCGGCTGGAAAAGGTCGTTAAAAAAATTATCTAAAAAACTCGAGCAATTTTTAAAAAGATGTTAGAATTCCGGCGTTTCCATTTCGCCTTCTTTCTTCTTTTCTTCCTTCTTCCTCGTGGCCGCCACTACGTCGTCGATCCGGAGAACCATCGAAGCGGCTTCGAAGCTTGACCTCAGCGCGTGAATCTTCACTTTCGCCGGCTCTATCACGCCGGATTTGAGCATGTCCGCGACACCTCCTCCGAAGATGTTTACACCGACAGTTCTTCCGTTGTTTTCGTGGGCGTGGCGGATCTGGGCCATTATTTCGACAGGCTCGAGGCCCGCGTTCTCTGCAAGCGTTCTGGGAATGGATTCGACGGCGTCTGCGAAAGCAAGGTAGGCCAGCTGCTCTTTGCCGGACAGGCGTCCAGAAGCCAGTCGAACCTGTCGGCTAATTTCCTCTTCGATGGCTCCTCCGCCGGCGACGATTCTCGGGTCGTCGACGAGGTCGATCATGTTCATGATGGCGTCGTTCAACGCCCTTTCCGCTTCGTCAAGCTGTCTTTCGAGACCGGCCCTCAAAAGGATGGCGACCGACTTCGGGTTCTCGCACTTCTCCACGAACACCATCCTGTCCTCGCCGATTTTCCTTTCCTCCACAAGGCCCGCCCGGCCTAAGTCCTTCGCGGAAAGGTCTTCAAAATTCGTCACCACCCTTCCGCCAGTTGCTTTGGCGAGTTTCTCCATGTCGCTTTTCTTGACTCGGCGAACAGCGAGAATACCTTCCTTGGCGAGGAAGAACTGGGCCGCGTCGTCGATACCCTTCTGACAGAACACGACGTTGGCGCCGATGGCCTTCACCTTGTCGACCATGCCCTTCAAAATGTTGGTCTCTTCGTCGAGAAACTCCTTAATCTTCAACGGGTCGCGTATTCTGATTTCGGCGCTGAACTCCGTCTTCTCAATTTCGAATGGGCTGTCGACCAAAGCTATCCGAGCATTTTCTACCCGCTTCGGCATGGCGGCGTGAACGACTTCCTTATCGACGACAACACCTCGAATCAACTCCGTTTCGCCAAGGCTTTTGCCGATCTTTTTGACAATCTGGATGTCGTCTTTGTCGGCCTTGAGTTTTCCGTCGCTCTCCTTTACGACGCTAAGAACCGAATCGATGGCGATGTCGACCAGCTTGTCGAGGGCGAATCCGAGCGATTTGCTTCCAAGGGCTGTGGTTATGACTTTCCGGAGCGTTTCGCGGTCTTTCAAGTCGATTTTTACGGCGTTTTCGTTTATGACTTCCAAGGCCTTTTCCAAGCCTTTTTTGTAGCCGGAGATGATTGTGCTGGCGTGGATCTTCTGTTCAATCAATTCTTCCGCCTTCTTAAGCAGCTCGCCCGCGAGGATGACGGCCGTTGTCGTCCCATCGCCGACAACATGGTCCTGCGACTTGGCGACTTCTATGATCATCTTTGCCGCGGGATGTTCAACGTCTATCTTTTCGAGGATGGTCGCCCCGTCGTTGGTCACTATGACGTCTCCGATATTATCCACTAATAGCTTATCCATTCCTTTCGGGCCCAAAGTCGTCCGCACGATTTCGGCGATGATTTTCGCGGCGGCGATGTTGTTCCTCTGGGCAGACCTACCCTGTGTCCTCGTCGTCCCTTCCTTCAAAATTATTACTGGCTGACCTGGCGCCAAAGACATGTTTCATCAACCTCTAAACGGTTGACGCATCAGGAATAATTTAAATCTATGCAGCCGGAATGTTCCTCAAAACAGTTTTTGCAGCTCTTTCAACATCTTCTTTCTTGACCGTACGACGGCCCGCGTACTGAGCCAGCTCAAACGCCTCTTTTGCAATCATCGTTCCAACGTTTTCAAGGATTTTCCGCAACTCTTCGGCCGCGTCCTCGCTAACACGGGCCGCTCCTGCTTTCTTCATTATGCGGTGGATGGGAGCTGATGGAATGTCAGCTTGCTTTTCCGACATCGAATCTACAGCTTTACGGTTGCTTAAAACTGTTAAAGGCATAAAAGAGCTCAAGATGTGCTGAAAAGCTATGTGGAGGCTTTTGGCCATTTACCGAGCGATTTATCACGGTATTCATGCGTAATTATGGCGCTGAAGGCGATTAGCAAGTTTTATTAAGGCGACATTCTCGTTAAAAGCGGGTTGGCGACCACTAGGATCGAATGTCCGAATTGTCACCGGCTGACTATAAAGGGAAAATTCTGCATATACTGTGGATACACTTTGGAGCAGCCGACGGAGCCGCCGAAGCCCGTAGTCGAAGAAGCCGAACCAGCGCAGGTTCAGCCTCAGGAGGTTCCCGCCGAATCGGTTGAACAACAGGTAACATCGCTTCCTTCTCCCGAAGAGGTAGCTGTCGAGGAAAAGAGGTTGGTCGACCAGATGTCGACGGTCTATCTCTGGTATTTCCGTCTCATCGACTTGTTTTTGGAGAAGGAAGCCGAGCAGGATGTATTCGAGGAGCTTTTCCACGAATATCGTTCGCGTCTGCGTACGCTGGACGAAAGAAGGGAGGCGGAGATTAAGAAGGTTGAAGAACGGATTAATTCTTTGAATGCCACGCTTGAAAAGCTCAAAGTCAAGCATGAAGTCGGCGAAATACCAGACAGGCAGTACATCACCCAGAAATTGGAGATAGAGAAGGAAATCGGCAAGCTGAGGCCGAAGCTCATGTATCTCCGTAACCCTTTCAACATCAGGTTGGGTGATTTGCCGACTTTCAAGTCTCAGCTGGAGGAACGGCTGAACAAGGTCAAGACGAGCGGCAGGGAACTCGGTATGAAGCAGGAGGTTATCAACGTCTTTGAGCAGGACGTGCAGGCGAGTCTGAAGGTTCTGGAGGTGTTGATGGAGCAGCATCAGAAAATCAAGAAGGAGTTGAACAAATTAGAGCTTCGGTACAAGATTGGGGAGCTGAAGCAGAGCGAATATCTTTCGTTGAAGCAGAAGCTGGAGAGGCAGCTGGAGCTTCGGGGAGGGTAGCTTTTTAACTTCGGAAACGTTTTGGCCCCCTGTGAAGGCTGTTGTTACTGCTCTGCCCGGTTCGGGCAAAACAACCACTTTGAAAAAGTTGGTCGATCTTCTCCCATCGGTCAAAATAGTTAACTACGGTGACTTGATGTTTGAAGAGGCTTCGAAAGGCTACGGAATAACCCATCGTGATGAAATGAGGAAACGCCTCAAGCTCAGGGACTATCAAAAGCTACAACTCAAGGCAGCGGAAAGGATTGCCTCCATGCATGACGTCGTCGTCGACACACATTCAGTGATCAAAACACCTTCGGGATATTATCCGGGGCTTCCCTCCGAGGCGGTTCGCATCATTTCGCCGGATTTGATCGTTTTCATCGAATGCAGGCCCGAAGACATCTTGAACAGGCGTCTTAGGGATTTGACGGGAGGCGTCGACAGGATGAGAGAGACTGCTTCGCTTGAGGAAATCAGCTTCGACCAGTCGGTTGGGAAACAGTTTGTCGTCGCGGCGGCGAACGCGGCGGCCTGCTACCTGAAAATAGTGAGCTTGAATTATCCCGAATCACGTCCTTTCGAGCACGCGGATGCGGCCGCGGAACAGATCGCCCAAACGATGAAGAGTATCATGGGCCTTTAGTCGACTGTTTTGCGGGCTGTAACGATGTAGGCTGTGTGGCCTCTCATGAGGAATTCGGGCCTCGTCATCCCCCTTTTTACGCGGATGTTTCTCAATAAAAGCTCGACGCAGGATAGGTCAGCGAAACCGGTTCCTTCCATGGCCTCAAACGTCTGAACAACCTGTTCGATGGTTGGGCTGAGCGAAACCCAGACACCTCCGGGCTTGAGGGCTTCGCGGCAGGGCTTGACGGCGGTCCAAGGCTCTGGGACGTCTATCACCGCGGCGTCTACGTTTCTTTCTTCAACTCCAGCGGATATGTCGCCGTGCTTCAATTCGATGAATTCATCTAAACCGAGGGCTCGGAGCTTGACGGCGGCCGACTGGATGTTTTCCAACTTGATGTCGTAGCTGTAGACCTTTCCCAAAGGCCGTACCATGTTTGCGAGAAACGCCGCGAGAACCCCCGTCCCAGTGCCCGCCTCCAAAACCACGGAGCCGGGGCCTACGCCGGAGGCGGCGACGATGTAGCCGAGGTCTTTGGGGTAAACGATTTGGGTTGTTCTCGGGAGAAACATCAACACGTCTGTTATGGTCGGTTTGAAGACGAGCATTCGGGCGCCGGTGTTTGAGGCGACGGAGCAACCGCTAAGCTTACCGATGATGTTCGACAGGTCGACGAATCCTTCGCTGGTGTGAAATTTTTTGCCGTCACGGACTTGGACGAGATAGCGTTTTTTCTTCTCGGTGATGATGAGTACTCTGTCGCCGTCGGATATGGTTTGGCTGTGTGTCTGCATTTCTGCAAAGGTTAAGAGATGGTTCTCGGTATTTATGTGACGCGGCGGTGATGTTTCAGAGTTATACTGAGCTGTGAACGGAAGGCATTTGGCTGAGCCGCTCAAATAAGGTTTAATATGGCCGCGTTCGTTAGCTCGATAGTTGTTTAGGCTGCTAACGCTGCTGTTTGTGCTGCTGACCATATCGGCAGCTACTCCGTTTCCAACGCAGCATTACCTTGAATTTACCATCGCGAGCTCCTACCAAGTCCAACAGCAAGCCAGCGGTCCTCCGGCAGACAGTAGGATAGAGTTGCTGGGAGCGTGGGCGAAGCCCACGTTACGGGTTTACTTTTTCCCCTCGGGGTCTGAAGTTTTTGATGAGTCCGCGCGTCGTGGAGTGCTTGTCTGGTATGAAAGCTTCAGGGTGTTCGTGGAGGCCTACGGTTATGAGTATTTGCTGTCTTTGAACGTGGTGTTTGTGACTGAGCCCGACGAAGCCGACGTATCGGTCGAATACGTGTCGACTTTGGGCGAAAGAACCTGCGGCCTCGCGTCGATTAGACACAATCCGCTAACCCTGGAAATAGCCCGGGTCTGGATTCGCATCTCGAGGACATGCGTCGGCGGCAACGCAGCCACGGCCTACAAGGTCGTGGCCCATGAATACGGACACGCCCTCGGGCTGGGTCATTCAAACTACGGCGGCGACCTCATGTACGAAAGGCTGAACAACGCGGAATACCCATCAACCCTGAACATCTACGCTCTCGCAGTCGCCTACGCTTGGCTTTCGGACGGCGTGTTCCGAAGACCGACGACGGAATCAGTCTCGCTTCCGCCGAACATCCCATACATCCACGTTGCTGGCCGCATCCAGTCATTCATCATAAAAGTTTACGCAGAGTCTGAGCTGGGCAAACGTCTCGTGAAAGAATACAAGCTGCCCCGAGGAACTTTATTCAGGTACGTCGCTGACGGAGAAACCGACTTCGGCAACGCGACGAAGGAGGTGTTCGGCTATTGGATGTTGTCTGGGTCGAGGACTGTTTACGCGAGAAGCGTGGAGTTCGTGGTGTCGGGGGACGTTGAGCTGGTGGCTCGCTACAACGTGTTTTACTTTGTTTCGGTAAAGACGATTGAAGGCGGCATAGTAGGCTGGTTCCGCAAAGGGTCTGAATTGTTTGTCCGGACGGACAAAACCGTGGATTTCGGCAACAACACAAGGCTCGTCTTCAGGGGGTGGAGCGACGGATACGAGGAAAATTTCCGGAAAATAGTCGTCGACACGCCTTTGGCCGTAGAAGCATCCTATGTTCGCCAACACCGTGTCTGGGTCGAGTCGTTGTTTGATGTTTTCGAAGGAGACGGCTGGTTTGACGAAGGCTCTATCGCGGAGCTGTTCGTGCGTACCAGTTTGGTTGAAACTGGAGGCAACATGCGCTACCGGCTGAAAGCCGTTAATTCGTCGGAGGGCATCCACGATGTTTCTAAAACCTTGCGGGTTTCGGTAAAAGGCCCTGTATGGTTGAAGGCGGAATGGGATGTTGAATTTCGTGTCGTGGTGAAAGCCAGCCATGGCCGAGAAATTCTTTTGGATTCATGGATCCCCTACGACTCGGAACTATCGGTCGAAGTCCAAAAGGAAATCTACTGGAACAACGGCACAAAAGCAGTTTTCGAAAGATGGACAGCGGATGCGGGCAACTCGACGACCCTTTATTTGAAGGTGTATGGACCGCTCTTGATAACAGCCCGCTACCGGGTATACTACTACCTCGATGTCGTGTCGGACCATCGACTGCCTTTGAAGTCGGGATGGATGGAAAAGGGGTCGGTCGTATCACTCGACTTGGAAGCCGTGGAAGAAGTCGGAGAGGGGAGGCGCGTACGGTTCGTCGGATGGCGAAACTTGGAAGGCGGCAATTTTTCCATGACTGGGCCTTTGACTCTCGTCGCCGACTGGGTTGAAGAAGCACGGATATTGGTAGAAAGACCCGGCGGCGTCGACGAATCGTGGGTCAGAGTTGGAGAAGTCATCCAGGTTGAGGCGGAGCCCGTGGTTTACATCGACGAAGGCAGGAGGCTTGTCTTCACCGGCATGGTTGGCGACGTCGCCGAGCATCGAAACAACAGGGTTACGGTCTCCGTCGACGGCCCGAAAACTATCAAACAAACCTACCGCCAAGAAGCGCTCATCCGGCTGGCGACCGTCGACAGCCAAAACCGACCCGTCCCGTCGACCATAGCCGTAGGTTTCGACGGAGAAGAGCTGGTTGTAGGGCCTTTCGAGCCTGTTTGGCTTCCGGTCGGGCGGAACCAGATTTTCCGCATCCTTTTCAACGGAGTCGACGTCAAGGCGTCGGACGAGCTGGTCGTTTCTGCTCCCGGGGTTTACACGGTTGGTTTAAGGGTTTATCCGGTGACGGTGAAGGTCGTGGACTTTTTTGGGGTGCCGCAGACCGGCGCCGAAGTCGAGTTGCGGAACGGGCTTGGACACGTAGAAGCAAGCGGCAAAACAGACGGCGACGGATACATCGTTTTCCACCAAGTCAGCCACGACGCCGTAGAAGGCCTCGCCAAAACCTTCTTACATAGCCAAAAATTCATGGTTCGGCCCGAATCAGGCTTCGTCGAAGTCAGGGCTGGTCTGTCGGCTCCGTCTTTTCTCTTGATTGTTCTGGTTTTTTCGGCGGCTGTCGTTCTGGCGGTAAAACGTAAAGAGAAGGGCTGAAGCATCATCTCCCGTTGACCGGCAACATCATCGGTGAACGATTCGTGGTGGTCAGCTTCGGCGAAAGCCACGGCCGATGCGTGGGAGCGTTGGTCGACGGATGCCCGCCGGGCATACCTTTGACGGAGGAGGACGTCCAAGTCGAGCTCGACCGTCGAAGGCCGGGCCAGTCGCTTGTCACGACTATGAGGTCCGAAGAAGACCGCGTAGAAATTCTTTCAGGAGTCTTTAACGGATACACCACCGGAGCACCTATTCTGATGCTTGTATGGAACAAAGACGTTGATTCGAGACCGTACGAATTACTTCGGAACAAGCCGAGGCCCGGGCACGCGGACTATCCCGC
>JANXEM010000070.1 GCA_025058435.1 Candidatus Caldarchaeum sp. | reverse complement strand
ACAGTCCTTCCAGTTGTAGTCGTTCACGCTGTTTTATTCATGTTTGCGAGCATGATGGATTCCGTGATAGCCGGCGGAGAACGCGTCGACTACTCTGAAAATGTCTCGTTCCAAGAGTTGGTGAAAAGCCGTCTGTTTCTTCTACCGACGTTGAGCTACCTCCAAGCATTCCTCTACCTGCCCATGCTCTTCGCAGCCATCAGCATAATCAGCCCAACAGACCCTACGCAAGTACTGGCCGTATGGCTCACGGTAAACCTAGCAACCTACATTCCCTTCGTGATCTACAAAACGAAGATAGCACGTAGGAGCGTTCCGTTCAAAATACCAACGGCAGCGCTCGCTACTTACACAGCCGCCGCATCGGTGATGACCGTGGCCACGTTCCTCACAAAACCAGAAAAACTACCAGTTGAAGTCGTCCCCGCCATCACACAGCTGCTCCCAGCTATAGTCGTCAGCATGGCCACCTACTTTTCCGTGTTAGCGGCCATAAACAGAGAATTCCGCGCGCTGGTGAAGGCTGTGGTCGAATTCTTATTCTAGGGCCCTCTCGTAAACGCGTTTAAGTTTTCGGTTCCTTTCATCGATGCTGAAAGGTCCAAACCTCATACGTTGAAAGGCTCTTTCAGAAATCGTATTCCAGTGGTCATCATCTTCCAATAGCACATGCATTCTGTCGACTAACCTTTCAACAAGCTCCTCATAGGGCCCTAAATCCAGATTCTTACGAAACTCGAAATTATGCGAGCCGTCGTCGTTCCAAAGCTTGTTGGGCACCTTGACCACAACTCCGGCATCCCCGACTATTTCAGGCATGGCAAAGTGGTCGCTCACTATTGGAACGGCTCCAAAGTTCATCGCCTCAATCACGCTGTAGCCAACTGTGTCCATCATCGATGGAAGAACTATCAACTTAGTGTGCGGATAGACCTCGTTCAAGAGCTTCGCCCGCTCCACATAACCTACGAACACCCCCTTCTCCGCCAGCTTCTTAGCCAGCTCCGGTGGAGGTGATGAAAACATCATCATTTTAACGGGGTACCTGCCAGCGACTTTGATCCATGCCTCAGCAACCTCCCTACCGCCCTTCGAATCAAACGACCTGTTCCTCCACGAGCCGCCTACGAAAACGACGAGGTTACGGCCATTCCGCAAGTCAGGTGCTTTCTCGGTGTAAAAGCTTGGATAGACAACTTCCACGCTATAGTTTTTCAGCCGGAGATACCGCCGCAAGGTTCTCTCAGCAGCCCCGGTCAGAGGCATCAACATTCTGCAATCGCCAGTCTCCAGCCTACGCTCTGCCCTCGCAACACAGTCACTGTTAAGCAACTCGCCGTAATCTTTGAAAAACACTTTCACAGACTCCATGTCAGCCACCCAGCGTCTGCCGTAGGCCAGCTTAACTCCTTTGCAAAAATGTACGAGCCGCTTAACCCTCAAAAGCCCGCTCGCAAGCAGGTAAACTTTTCCAGCGTATCCTGTTCTTTCTATGAACCTGACTCCTTGAGGAGGCTTTTCGACCAGAGTTGACCATATTGGATGACGGGAGGGGAATAGGTCGACCTCAAGTTTGGTAGGCGGTGTTTTCCCGTATCCAGTCATAGAGCCTCTTAACCCCTGAACGCCAGCCGACTTGAGGCCTCCAGCCCAAGGTTTGCTCCGCCTTCCGGTAATCGCTTACGTAGACTTTTTGGTCTGCGGGACGCCAATCTGTAAACTGAAGGCTGGGCTGCCTGCCTGAAAGCTGCCCCAAGTAATCTAACGCTTCAAGCAGCGATACTGCGTTCTCTATGCCACCGCCTATGTTGAATACTTGTCCTCTGATTCGTTTTAGGTTTCGGACCGTCAAATCAACGGCACGCACCAAGTCGTCAACATGGAGCACGTCCCTGACCTGTTTGCCGTCTCCGTAAATTGTTATCGTCGAGTTTCTCAGGTGCTTCATCACGAAATGCGCCAGCCAGCCTTGGTCTTCAACTCCAAACTGTCTCTCCCCGTAGATGCAGCTAAGCCGTAAAACAGCGGTGGAAAGCCCGTAGGTCTCAGCGTAGTCTTGGACGTAAATGTCTGCCGCCAGCTTAGAGCAGCCATAAGGTGTGTGGGAGCAGCCGTCGACAGGAAAAGATTCAGGGATCCCTTTCTCAAAGGCCCTGTCGGCGAAGACGTATCGTGTTCCAACATCTTTTACAGGTATTCTGTTGACGTTTTCCCCGTAAACCTTGTTCGTCGAAAAGAAGATGAGGGAAGAGTCATTTTTCCTCGCGAATTCCAAGACCGAAAGGGTTCCATACACGTTGACCATGAAATCTGTTAATGGTTCCTCCACCGATGTCGTGACAGCAACCTGCGCAGCCGCATGGATCACCATATCCACGTGGCCGATTGCTTCTGCGTTTTTGTTTATTTCCTGCACGTCTGCTTTGAGAAAACGCATCTTTGGGTAGTTATCTTTGAGATATCTGTAGTTGTAGTCTATCCATTCGAAGCCCTTCTTGAGCAAAGCCGCCCGAGATAAGTTGTCAACCACGACCACTTCTTCTCCGGTTTTCAGAAAATATTCTGCTACGTGGGAGCCAATGAAGCCAGCGCCTCCGGTGATGACGATGTTCACGGAGGCAGAAACAACTGACCGGTTTTAAAGGTTAAGTCATCTATCTGGACGAATGCTGGTTTGATGGCCCGAGACCAACTGCCGCGTAGCGTACGGTTTTTGAATAAATTTGCGGGTCGTAGATTCTTCTGCCGTCGACGACCACGGGGTTCTTCATCTGCTTTACAAAGTCGCTGGGCTTCAGGTTCCTAAATTCGTCCCATTCGGTGGCTATGATGCAGAAATCAGCGTCCCGTAAGCATTCTAATGCGGTGGATGCGTAGGTTATTTTCTCGCCGTAGATGCGCTGGACGTGAGATGTGGCTGCGGGGTCGTAAACGGATACATGACATCCTGCTTTTAGCAGTTGGTCAATTATCTTGAGTGCGACCGCCTCTCTAATGTCGTCGGTGTTGGGCTTGAACGACAAACCTAAGATAGCCGCTTTTTTACCGGTAATCGGTCCTGCCAACTGCTCCGCAAGCTTTACGGCTGCGATGGGTTGGCTGTCGTTGACTTTTTGGACGCTTTCAAGCATTTGGGGGATGTAGCCTACGCTCTTCGCGTATGCGGTTAATGCCTTGACGTCTTTGGGGAAGCAACTACCTCCGTAACCAAGGCCCGCGTTGAGAAAATGTGGTCCGATTCTCTTGTCCAATCCCACGCCTTTTGCGACAACGGATACGTCTGCTCCGGGTGTAAGTTGACAGATGTTGGCCACTTCGTTGATGAGGCTGATGCGGGCGGCGAGGAAGACGTTGGACGCGTATTTTATCATTTCCGCGTTGACAGTATTTGTCAAGACAATCGGAGGATTTTTCCGCCCGTAGAACCTACGGTATACGGTTTTGAGAACTTTGGCTCCTCCACCCCAGTCATCGCCTATCACCACTCTGTCGGGGTTCATCGTATCCTCGACGGCCGAACCTTCTCGCAGAAATTCGGGGTTGACGCAAAGGTTTATGGATTCGCCGACCCGTTTGCCGGACGCCTGTTCGAGAACAGGTTTGACGACGTTGCGTGTGGTTCCCGGGACCACAGTACTTTTGACAACCACGGTGCGCGGCCTATCTCCTCTCGCCATGACTTTACCGACGGCCTCAGCGGCATCACGTACATACCCTAAATCTATGGAACCGTCCTCCTTTGAAGGAGTGCCGACCGTGATGAAAACAACATCGGCATGAATTGCACGTGAGAAATCAACACCGAATTCTAACTTCTTTTTCCGAAGTGAAATCTTCAAAAGCTTATCAATTTTCGGCTCCGTTATCGGTGAAACGCCCCTCTCTAATTTTTTGACCTTTTCGCCGTCGACGTCGATGCCGTAAACTTTGAACCCTTTTACGGCCATGCAAACAGCCGTCGAAAGACCGACATATCCAAGTCCTATGAAACAAATCCTCAAACATCAACACCGGCCGCATATCTGTAGGATGCTGTTAACGCATGAAGGTAGGTTTCAGGGGTTCCGATGTCGAGTCTAAGCTCCCTGTCCAGAAGCTTAACGGCGGTAACCGCGCCTCCCGCGTCCAACAACTTCTGTATTCCATCTGTCAGCTGAAGCTCTCCGCCGACGCCTATCGTAACATCGTCCAACATCCCCATAATACCCGACGTAAACACGTAAAATGGCATGATAGCGAGGCTCGAAGGTGGTTGCTTTGGTTTTTCTACAACTTTCGAGACCGTCAGTAGGTTTTGGTTTATCGGCTCCGCTACCACTACTCCGTACTGCCGGGGGTCTTCCACCTGTTGAACGAGAAGGGCTGCGCCAAGGCCGTCAGCCGGCCCCGCTGACAAAAGCCTCCGGAGAAAGCCGTTGTCCTCGGAGATAATGTAGGTGTCGCCGGCGCATAGGAGGAAGTTGTCTTCTCCGACGAAATGGCGTGCGGCTCTGACGGCGTCGCCGAACCCTTTGGGTGACGGCTGGCTTACCCATACGATGACAGAGTTCTCGAGCATCTCGTAGAACTTCTCCAAGTCGGACACCGTCGACGACTTGCCTTTTTTCTGGAGTTTTTCGACAAAATCCCAATCGGGTGTGAAATGGTCTTCGATGGCCCGTTTGCCCCTGCCGACCACGAAGCAGAATTCCCGGAACCCGTATTCGTAAAGCTGTTCGTAAAGTGCTTGGAGCAGGGGCTTGAGCACGGGCATGCCGTTAATTCCCCGCACATATATCGGCAGCATTTCCTTCGGAAGCTCCTTGGTGGTGGGCAGGAGCCTCGTTCCCAACCCGGCCGCAGTTATGACAACCTTTTCGACCATCGGCCAAAAACCCGCGAGCCAGTAGATAACCTTGTCATCACGACGATGGGCCGGTCTTGGCCTTGATGGCCTCTATATCCCTTTCGATCTTCACCAGCCTGTCCCCGGAGGAAAATGCTCAAATCCCTTCCCAAGCCCTTAACCTCTGCGGTCATTTCATCCTGCCTCTCAACTATGACATCTATTTTTTCGAGCATCTTATCTTGTTTTTCCAGCGTCAAATCCATCTTTGAGAGGGCTCGGTCTTGTTTGTGCAACATGACTTCGAAATAGGCGGCGTTAGTTGCGAAGCCGTCCACGATTTTGAATGTCTTGAACTAGCCGGTGGCGTGCTACAATCCGACTGTATCTACTTGAATGGGGTTGGGCGTTTCGCAGTGCTTCGGCGAATTTTTCGATGGATGAAAGATGCCCTCGCATGTTATCTTTACTGATCCGTCGTCGAGGTTTTGGACGTAGCCGAGGACGCCGAAGCGTTTCGCTGTTCTTCTAACGTAGTATCGGAAGCCAACGCCTTGGACGACGCCGTCTACGGTGGTTTCGACTCTCTGGAATACGTTGTCAATCTGTTTGGTTCGTGTTGTGTGGGTGTAAAAACGTATGGTGTTTTATGTTTTTTCCGTTATGATCGGGTAGGGTTGTGTTGTTCTGTCTTTGAAGTAGTGGTTGACGAGGGATGTGACTGCGATGAAGTCGAGGGCTATCATGCTGAGAAGCATGGCGAATCCTGCTTCGTGGTGGAGCTGCACAGTGTAGATGACAGGAGGTGCAACGTATAGTGGTGTCTGAACGAGGGTGAGGTAGAAGCCGTACCATCCCATGACTTTGCCGAAGGCGATGGCGAGGGCTTCGCGCCATGGCTTTGACATGTGGTTGACGCCAAGGAATAGAAGCACTCCGACTGCGAAGTAGGATATTCGTTTGAGCTGGTAGAGTGTGGGGTTGTTGAGGTCGGCCGGGCATACGCCGAAGCCGAAGAACGAGTTTACGGGCAGATGCCAGTAGGTTATCAGCATGGCTGAAACTGTGAGTCCGATGTAGGTGATGGCTTTACTCCTGTAACTGATTTTCAAATACGATGTTGTGAGGTAGGCTACCGCGTACCCTGCCGCCGCGATGAACGTCGGCCAGACGTCCATGTAGAAGAAGAGGTTCGTCAGCTCGAGGCCGCGTACTATGGAGTAGTGGAACAACGTTATGTAGGCAAAGGCAGAAAGCAGCGATACGGCGGCCGCGTCGGTGGCCCTCAACCTAAAGTTGGCTGTTCGCAGGTTTATTTAAGTCAACTCAAACGTCCAAAGAAGTTAGGCCATCGCTTGCTCAGCTTTTTTCCGCAGTTCTTCGACCATCGCCTGTTTCTGCTTCTTTAGCAGCTGCCTTAGTTCTTCGAATTCTTTTCTAACTTGCTCTTCCATAGACCTCGGCCTCCTTTCGCCTTTCTAAAATTCGTTTGACATGTTTGAGCTTGACGAAATCTTCTCTTTCACGTTCTTCGAGGCTTGAGCTGATGAATTTGATGGCTTCCTGATACCTTGGTATGATGAGGTGTTCGAGGGCGTTCAGTAGTCGCTGTGTTTTCTTAAGTTCTTCGGCGAGCCTGAATATGGTGTTTTCGACTTCGGCGACCCTGCACATGGTGTCGAGTATTTCTCTGAAGTTTTTTACGGCTTCGTCGAAAGATGACGTGGTGTCGAGGAATCCATAGTTGAGCGGAATTTTGGTGCTCGCTATTTCGAGTGTCGGTATGCGGATTCCGAGCATGGTCTTTTCGCTCACCTTCACTTCGATTGAAGGCGGTGTTGTCGCTGCGATCGACTCGACCTTCATCGAGCCCATGTCGGCGTAGGATTTGAAAAGGGACATGTAGGCTTGACGGAGCGGCTGTTCCATTTTTTGCCTTTCTTCTTCGGCGACGTCGACCAAGTCGTTGAGCCGTCTGACGAGAACGTCGCGTTTGTCTTCCAAAATCCTGTAAATGCTTTTTGCGACCTGCAAAGACCTTCGAGCTCTTATCAGCTCAAGCTTTGTGGGGAGAAATTTTCCGCCGAAGCTGACGGACAGAACAGAACACCCGACAAACGGGTAATTCTCCCATCTAAATACATATCTCTTTATGTGTTACTGTGAATGGTCGGGTTTTGGCCCGGTCTGGTTTACGGAGAGATTTATATATGATTCGGTGTTTAGGTTGTTTCGATGACGACGGCCACGGCTCTCAGCAAATACAGGAATTTCAGCGAGTGGTTTGACAGCTTGTTGCTTGAAGCGAAGATTGTTGACGACCGTTTTCCCGTCAAGGGGTTTTCCGTTTATTTGGAGAACGGTGCGTTCATTCTCCGCCGGGTCAGGCAGATGCTCGAGAAAGAGTTGAATGATTCGGGGCATAGGGAGATGGTTTTTCCCTTGGTTACCACGGATGAGTTGTTCGCGAAGGAGGCTGCTCATATCAAAGGTTTCAGCACGGAGGTTTTCGTCATCGAATCCGCGGGTGGAAAACCGATTGAATCGAAGCTGATAGTGAGGCCGACGAGCGAAACAATCATGTATCCGATGTTCAGGCTTTGGATACGTAGTCACGCTGACCTGCCGCTTTTAGTTCATCAAAGCAACATGGTCTATAGGCATGAAACCAAGGCGACGAGGCCTCTTCTCCGTGTGCGGGAAATTCCTTGGAATGAGGCTCACACGGTTCACGCGACGGCTGCGGAGGCTGAACAGCAGGTGCGTAAAGCCGTCGAAATATACCGGAAAGTCTTGGACAGGCTGGGCTTGGCCTATCTCGTTCTGAAGAGGCCTGATTTCGACAAATTTGCGGGAGCGAAGTATTCAGTTGCCTTTGACGCGTGGAACCCCGACGGCCGTGTGAATCAGGTCGCGACGGTTCACAACCTCGGGAAGAATTTTTCCAAAGTTTTCGAGATTGAGTTTGAGACGAGGGATGGTAGGCGGGAGAACCCGTTTCAGCTTTGCTATGGGTTTGGGTACAGCCGTGTTTTGGCGGCTTTAATTAGCCAGCACGGCGACGACCGTGGACTTGTTTTGCCTTCGATGGTTTCGCCTGTGCAGGTTGTGGTTGTTCCGATAGTTTTCAAGGGGCAGGAGGAGAGCATCATCAACTACTGTCGTCAGCTGGTCGAAAGGCTGAGGAGTTTTTCAGTCAAGCTGGATGACCGTGAGGACGTTACGCCGGGCGAGAAGTTTTACTTTTGGGAGAAGATGGGTGCGCCGGTTCGGGTTGAGGTCGGGCCGAGGGAAATGGTTGAAAATAAGGCGACGGTATTCCGGAGGGATACTTTGGAGAAAATCCTTGTCTCGGTTGACGAACTTGAAACTACGGTTGCGAACATGCTCGAGGCCGTCGACAGAAACCTCGGTGAAAAGAGTTGGCGGGTTTTGCGTCAGATGATCGTCGACGCGTCTACAGTTGACGACGTGAAGAAGGCGATTTCGGAACGGCTGATTGCGAGGATTGCTTGGTGTGGTTCGGAAGAATGCGCGGCCAAGCTTAAGGAAGAGGCTGGCGGCGAACTGCGTGGGACTAAATTTGACGAAATCGAGGTTCCGCATGGGCCATGCATCGTCTGTAGCCGGCCTGCTTCAGAAGTAGCGTATTTCGCCCGGGCCTACTGATACACTACGCAACATCAAGGCGGAAGAGGCTATTTTCTGAAATTTTGGCGACAAGCCGTTTCTTGCGTTGCGCCCGAGTCGGTCGTTTTAGGCGGTGGAGAAGAGGTAGTTGTCGAGTGCTTTGAGCCTTTTGGCCGGGTCTGGATGTGTGCTGAATATTTCTGCGACGGTGTTGGGCTTCTGGTTTTTGACTCGTTCGACTAGGGAGTCGACGTCTCCGAAAGCCTGTATTCTGACGTCTGGGTCGGCGATGAAGAAGGCTTTGAACTGGTCGACGTGTGCGACTTCTTCGCGTCTCATCCTTCCGGCCATCATCATGATGCGGACAAGTGCTCTCTGAAGGTTGCGTGCGCCATTTCTTACGGTTCGAGCCGCGAAGTAGTCGGCGTAGTATTCGCGCAATCGGCTCATGTAGAAGACGAAAAGGTTGAAGACGAAGCTGAAGGCCATCAAAGCTATCCCGATGAGGAAGGCGTATGCTCCTCCTTCGCGCCTGCCTCCGTAGGCGCTGGAGACGAATAACGTGTATCCAAGGTAGTAGACGATGGCGGGGATGATGCTGATGGCCATCATGAAGGCGACATCGCGGTGTTTGATGTGTCCGAGCTCGTGTCCGATTACTGCCTCGACTTCTTCCCGGGGCATTCCTTCAGCCAGACGCCTCGTCACCGCCACCATCGGCCCCGTCAACGGACTGCCGTAGGCAAAGGCGTTGGGTATGTCGATTTCGGCGACGTATGTTTTCGGCGGCTTTTCCATGCCGGCGGCCACGCTTAAGCGGCTGACCGCTTCTTCAACCCATCCAAGCCCGGCCTCCGCCGCGGGCCTTGTCCTGTAAACGGCTCCGATGAGGTAGGGCCCGATGAGCCACTGGAAGACGTGGAAGAAGACGACGAAGCCGATGATGGTGTAGAAGTTTAGCAAGGGGATGTTAAGGAACGTCAGCACCGCCACGAAAAGCAGCGAAGCGACCGCCGTGATCAAAGCCCATGTGCCGAGCATGGCGACCCGTAGCTTGAACAGGGACAGCCGAGCCTTTTCAGGCGATACCGTCAACTACATCACCTGTTGACCGATTCGGGAAGTTACTAATAAACCATGCCCAATTTTTCAGATGAATTGTTCCGGTTTTCTTTCGTCGCGGGCCCTTACCTTGAGCACTCCGTAGTGGATGGCGCAGCTTATGCAGAGATTTTTGACCACCACGTTTTCGGCGAGATAAGCACCGGCCTGTTTGAGTTCACGGGCGAGGTCTCCCCTGACGAGCGAAACACGCCGCGTAACCCGCTGAACTTTGCTCCGCGGGACATAGGCACCGCAGTTGTCGCACTGAACCGTCGGCTCCTTCCCTTTGGCGCCCTTCGTTCTTCCACGGCTCTTTCGTTTAAACGGCATACCTCTCCAACAGGCTTTGCGGCTTTATTAAATGTTGTCGCGCTTAAATAGGTCGCCGGATTAATAGAGTTGATGAACCCCAAAGTTTTGGTCGCCGACCCGATTGATGTTTCGGCTGTTGAAATTTTGAGGAAGGCCGGGTTTGATGTCGACCTTCGGCCGGGGATTGCGGCGGGTGAGCTGGAGTCGGTTGTGGGCGAATATGATGTTTTGGTGGTGAGGGGCCGTACGAAGGTGACTTCTAAGGTGATTGAGAAGGGTCTGCCGAGGTTGAAAGTGGTGGGGAGGGCCGGCGTTGGTCTTGACAACGTCGACCTTGACGCGGCTGCGAAGCATGGGGTTAAGGTGCTTAACACGCCCGAATCTTCGACGAACAGCGTGGCGGAGCTTGTGGTCGGCTTGATGCTGGCCGTTGCCCGTAAAATTGCTTGGTCTGACAGGGTCATGCGGGCCGGTAGATGGCCGAAAGGGGAGGCGATGGGTGTCGAGCTTTCGGGGAAGACTTTGGGCGTGGTCGGGTATGGAAGAATCGGTAGGAAAGTCGCTGAAATAGCCCATGCGATGGGGATGAAAATCATCGCTTACGACGTTATTCCGATTCCCGAAGAAGTGCTGGCCAAAACACAGACAAAACTGACAACTTTCGAAGATGTTTTACGCAACGCAGACGTCATCACACTGCATGTTCCCCTGACTCCTGAAACACGTCACCTAATCAACGTGGAAAAAATCGCCATGATGAAGCCGTCGGCCATATTGGTCAACGCTTCGAGGGGAGAAGTGGTGGATGAAAAGGCCTTGGTCGAGGCGTTGTCGTCCGGCCGTCTTGCCGGAGCGGGTCTCGACGTCTACGAGAAGGAGCCGCCGACGGGAAGCAAACTCCTTGAGCTTGACAACGTCGTTCTCACGCCGCATATTGGCGCACAGACGGCCGCGGCACAGGAGGCCGCCGCTACCATGCTGGCGAACAAAATCGTCGAAGTTTTCACGACGTCGAGGCCTTGACCAGTTCATAGAGCTTGGCTGG
This sequence comes from Candidatus Caldarchaeum sp., assembly GCA_025058435.1. The sequence continues at coordinate 1,783 of JANXEM010000070.1, read as the reverse complement.
GTAAAGCGGCTTCAGCTCCTCCCGGAAGAAGACAAGGGTCTTTTCGTCATATTTCCTGTCAAGCTCCACGCCGGGAGACATCTCAACCCATACACCACCTTGCAGCCATTTCTCAAATTTTTCGCCGGCGTCGGAGCCGTACAGAATTTCGACCGGGCAGAAAACGAACATCGGCCTTCTGTCGACCAGATGTCTCGTGGATTTGGGCGGAAGACGGTATCCCTCTAAAACGGTTTCAAAAACTTCCCGCTTGGTCAAAGGCCTTATCAAATACCCGAAGGGATGCACGTCGGAGAAGACGAGCCGCTCCAAATCTTTTTCACGCACGTAGGTGATGCCGAGCGGCGTAAGCTTTCTCTCCATCTGGCTGATTTTGTCGTAGATTGTGGTGATTGACTGGTCTCCGACGGTGATGGTTTTTGTGGTTCCGTCACGCCAGAAGAATTTGGCGGCATATTCATGTCGCTGGTTGTCCGTCAAATGAAAACCCAGCGGCTTGAAGTTCTCCATGAGTGATTGGAGGGACGTGCTTTTTGAGGCGGCTCTGCCCCAGCCGCCAAGCTCGACTTCGGGTGAAAAATAGTCTACAGCGTAGACCGGGATTCGTGGAAGGCCCAGCTTAGCCGCGGCCTCTACCCGATGTGTTCCGTCCACGACGAGGCCGGAAACTGCGTCGACCACAACCGGATGAATAATCCGGCCGTCTTTTCTTATTTCTTCGGCGAGTTTGGCGACGAAATCCGGAATGGATTGTTCATGGGGCTTTAGCCACGGCACTTCAGCCAGTGCCAACGACCGCGGTTTCAGTTTCAAACCGCTTCATCCATCTGTTCTTGTAGATGCCAAGGCGGCTCGGCGTAAACGTCTTCGAAAACCGCCTTGACGGGAAGCGGCGGCGCCTTTTCGGCCTCCTCGGTCGCCGCCTTCAACGACCCCTTAAACTCCTCAACAAACCTGCTTTCCTCATCATACGACCAAAGGCCTCTCTTCAAGAGATATTTACGCAGCCTTTCCAAAGGGTCGAGCAACTTCATTTTTTCGACCTCTTCTTCGGAACGATATTTCGACGGGTCGTCGGCGGTGGTGTGAGGCCCCATCCTGTATGTAACGGCTTCTATCAACGCGGGCCCTCCGCCGTTCCTCGCCTTCTCTACGGTTTTCCGACACATTTCGTAAACCGCCATCACGTCGTTGCCGTCGACGCGGTACCCGGGGACGCCGTATGCCCTGCCCTTCACCGCTATCGTCTTCGACGCGGTCTGCCTGCCGACGGGGACGGAGATGGCCCACTGGTTGTTTTGGACAAAAAATATCACGGGTGGTTTGAAAACTCCGGCCCAGTTGATGGCTTCATGAAAATCCGCTTTCGACGTCGCGCCGTCGCCGAGATAGACGACGAACACATCTTTTTCCCGACGCCGCACAGCCGCCATCGCCATACCGACAGCTATCGGGCTCATCAGGGAAACCGCTCCCGGGCCCACGACCATCCGAAGGCTTCTGTCGCCGTAGAGGGTTATTTCGTGGCCTTTTAGGGGGTCGAGGCCGGTGGCGAAAAGGCGATGCAGCAACGTGGTCATCGAAGCTCCTCGGAGCAGCCCTATCGTGAGCTCCCTGTAAGTGGGAAAGACCCAGTCGTTTTTGGAAAGGCTGTTGACGCTGCCCACGACGGCCGCCTCCTGGCCCTCGACGGGGGCGTAGCGGGAAGCTTTTCCCAGCGGATGGATTTTCATCATCCACGTGTCGAACGTCCTCAGCATCACCATTTCACGCATCATCTTCC
>JANXEM010000063.1 GCA_025058435.1 Candidatus Caldarchaeum sp. | reverse complement strand
AGAAACCTCATCCCCAAAGACTATCGCCTCAAAACCGACCACAGGAGGCCGAGCGGTATCAGGTTGGGAACTCAGGAAGTTACGCGTCTCGGCATGGAGGAGTCGGAGATGAAGCAGATTGCCGAATTCATCGCCGACGTTATCGTTCGGGGGAAAGAGCCGGCGAAGGTGGCTGAACAGGTTGAAGAGTTTAGGAAGAATTATCGGCGGGTCCACTACTGTTTCGAAAACGCGACCGGAGCCTATGATTATATCCGGATAAGGTGATGTGGTTGGCTGAAGACTACGTCGTCGTTGTGGAAAATTTGCGGAAGGTTTACAGGAACAACGGCATCACGACGGTGGCCTTGGATGGTGTTTCGATGAGAATACGGAGGGGTGAGATGGTGGCCATCGTAGGGCCGAGTGGAAGCGGCAAATCCACGCTCCTAAACATGCTGGGGGCTTTGGACAGGCCCACGGATGGCAAGGTGATCATCGACGGCGTCGACATCAGCAGGCTCGACGACAACAAAAGAGCCCAAGTCCGCAATTTGAAGATCGGCTTTGTCTTCCAGTCCTACAACCTCATCAACAGGCTGACGGCTTTGAGGAACGTCGAACTTCCGCTTAGTTTGCGGGATGTCCCGGAACAGCAGAGGCGTAGGCTGGCTTTGAGCATGCTGGCCGAAGTAGGCCTCGACTCAAAAGCGTTCAAGAAGCCGACGCAGCTCAGCGGTGGAGAGCAGCAGAGAGTCGCCATAGCGAGGGCCTTGGTAACGGAGCCGAGCATAATTCTCGCCGACGAGCCGACCGGCAACCTCGATTCAAAGTCGGGATCCGTCGTTGTGAAAATTTTGAAGGACCTATCCCGGAAAGGAAATACCGTCATCGTCGTCACTCACAACATGGAAGTCGCCCGAGAAGCCGACCGAATCATCTACATCCGAGACGGTAAAATCGAGAAGGAGGAGGTGCTCGCCGTCGCGAGGTGACATAGATGAAACGAACCATGGTATTTGTTCTCGTTTCTCTGTTTCTGCTACCCGCCGTCTTTGTCGACGCCTCCGCTTCACGTATTCAGGTTACGGATGTGTTGTGGGGTTCTTTGGCTAATCCGGAGAAAGGGGTTCCCGGCGACGAAAAAATCGATTTGACGGTGGTGTTGGCCAACATCGGAAACAAGCAGGTCTGCTCGCTTTCCGCCGAAGTTAGGCCGAAGCTCGGCGCCGTCTTCCCGTTCACGAGCTGGGACGGCTCGACCAGCATTTCAGCGAGCTTCCAAGGTGTGCTGCAGCCGGGCACTTCGGCTTCGTTGGTTTTCAAAATCAACATCGTCAAAGACGCCAGACCAGCTTCATATCCGGTGGATTTGGTTGTCTACTACCGCGACTGCACGTCGACGACAGACCTACTTCCCCAATCGATTCAAACGATTCCGATAAACCTCATCGTATACAAACCATCAACTCCACGTTTCATAGAGGCCAAATGGTTGGTCGACAACGCTGAAACATCTGTAGGGCCTTCCACGGGTCAGGCGACTCTCGACGTTTTTCTCGAAGCCCCAGCCGACACATCGGTCAGCAACATCGAGGGAAGGCTATCTTTGACTAGAGGGTTTGAATCAGCTGGAAGGGATGGGAAGGCCTACGCAACGAGCCTACAGACGGTTCCGGCGGGAAATGTTTTCCGTCTCCGTTTCCCGCTCGTCTTATCCGATAAAGCCGAGCTGGGTGTTCACTACCTTCCCCTCGAACTGACCTACAGAAACAGGTACGGGACGTTGATAACGGCTACGTTGACGATACCGGTTGAGGTGAGAGGCCGCGCCGACATCGGCTTCGACATCCAGATTCCGTCGTTCAGACCCAACACTATAACGGCCTTGAACTACCGCATCTACAACAACGGAACAGCTCCGGCTTACAACGTCGAACTATCCGTCAGAAGCGACATCCCATTCATCAGAGTCCTCCAACCCATATTCAACATCGGCACACTCAACCCAGCCCAATCAGTATCGGTGGCTGTCCCCATATTCATCGACAAAACCGCCGACTCATCCCTCTACGGCCTCTTCTCCCGAATAACATACCGCGACGGCTACGGCAACACAAAGTCCAAAGAATTCAACATGCCCTTCGTCGTCGAAGAAAAATTCAGCCCCGGGTTCTCGGCACAAACATCGAGAAGCTCCGTCAACGCCGCACAAACCACCCTGCTTTCAATAGTTTTCACAAACCTCAACTCCTATCAGGTCAGAGACGTGAAAATCTCCATCCGCTCCACAAGCAATCAGCTCGTCATAGTCGAAGGTGTGACAGACACAGTCCTGCAAACGCTTCCCACATTCGGCAAACATTCCGTCGAAATGAAGGTTCTGGCGACACCGCAGGCAGGCGATTCCGTGGCAACGCTGCGGGCGACCATCGAATACAAAGACCTGATTGGCTTGACCGTTACCGAAACCTTTGACCTCGCGGTCGCTGTCAACGCCAACATCGACATCAGGTTGGGCGGGCTTGTTTTGTCGCCCATTCAGGCGAGAGCTGGCGAGACGGTCGACCTCGCCGGAGACGTCGTTAACGAAGGAACGGGGTTGGCCCGCGCCGTTACGGTCGAGGTCGTGGGCGACTACCCCTTCAGACCTGTGGGAGAATCAGCGACTTTTCTCGGAAACATCAACCCATCCCAGGTTTCCGCCTTCACCTTAAACTTCCGGGTTGACGAAAACGCGAGGCCCGGCACCTACTCCGTCAAAGTCAAAGTGCTTTACAAAAACGGGTTCGGCGAATCATTCGAAACCGAAAGACAGCTCCGCTACGAAGTCGTCACACAGAGGATGACAACGACCGTCACACAGCCGTCGAACCAGCAGGCAAGCATGATGAATGTTGTTCCGTTGGTCGTGGTTGCGGCGGTCGCGGTCGTTGCTTCGGTTGTTGTTTTGCTGAGGAGACGTGGCCGGCGTGAAGCCGTCTGAATACGTCAGGTATGCTTGGTCAGCCCTTAAAGACCGAAGGCTAAGAACCACTTTAACCATCCTCGGAATAGTTGTAGGGCCTGCGTTGATAACCGCCCTAAACGCCACGACAGCGGGACTAACTCAAACCATCATCTCGAACCTTGAAGTCTTCGGGACAGACATGGTCCTCGTCCAGAGAGTCGGCGACTTCAACTTCGACGAATCCGTCGTCAAACACATCAGCGGCCTCAAAGGAGTTAGGGAGGTTTATCCCTACTACCTGATCGCATCGGGCGAAATCAGGACAAGGGGCAAATCATTTAACATGGACCCGACGAGAAGCTACACGATGCTTGCGATCGAATTGAAGAACCTTCCCAAGCTCTTCCCCAACATCAAGATAAACGGAGGAGAAATCATCGACAACCCATCCTTCGCCGTAGCCGGGTTCACGGTATGGAACCCACGCGACCCCGACATTCCACCCATAGACATCGGCTCCCTTTTCACCGTAGCGACGCTTCCCGGAACGGGCAACACCCGCTCCTTCACAGTATCCGCGAGACTCGACCGCTACGGCCAAGCCCTTTTCCTCAACCCCGACAACCAAATCTTCGTGTCCCTCGAAGCAGGCAGGCTGATAACAAACCGGAAAAGCTTCAGCGGCGCTTTCATCAGGCTCACCGAACCCGCCGCCAGCGACCGAATCGTCATCAGCCTCGAAGAAAAATACGGCGAAAACATCCGAGTATTTTCCATCACGGCAATCGCCGCAACCGTCCAGCAAATCATCGGTACTTTGAACGTGTTCTTCTCCTCTGTCGCTTCGATGAGTCTTCTCGTCGCTTTCCTCGGCATCATGACCACGATGTTTACTTCGGTGACTGAACGGGTCAGGGAAATAGGGCTGATAAAAGCGCTTGGCTTCAAAACTCGCGACGTTATGCTGAGCTTCTTAACGGAGGCGCTCATCATCGGGTTGATAGGTGGAATAATCGGAACCGCCGCCGGAATCGGAGCGGCATATGGACTGTCCAACATTTTCTCAGGGCCTCCGTCGGAAACAAGGCCCGGCACTTTTGCGACGGGCCCGCCGCCCGAAGCGACGCGGATAAACCCCATCATATCGACGGAGCTGGTCTTCACAGGCATCTTCGTAGCGGTGCTGGTTTCCATGCTGGCCGGGATATTGCCCGCCTACAGGGCTTCAAAGTTTGAGCCAGTTGAAGCTCTCCGCAAAGATTGAAAGTTGGTCTTTTTATTATAGCCCGTGGAGACGAATAACCGATGCTGAACATCAAAGCCGTCAGGGCTAACCCAGACTTCTACAGACGCGGCATGGAAAAAAGACGGCTGTCATCCCGAGTAATCGACGAAATCCTTGAACTCGACGCCCGAAAAAGGTCGACGATGAAGGAAATTCAAGACCTCCGGCATGTCCGTAACACGGTCGCCGAAAAAGTCGCGGCAGCCAAAAAACGGGGTGAAAAAGCCGATGAACTTTTGGCTCAGATGGCGGAAGTCAACCGGAAGATAGAGGAAAACGAGCGAAAGCTCGGGGAAATCGACGATAGGCTGTTGGGGCTTCTTGTGAAGCTGCCCAACCCTCCACACGAATCCGTGCCGGACGGTGAATCGGAGGAGGACAACGCGGTGGTACGTGAATGGGGTGAGCCGCGGAAGGAAGATTGGATGAAAGACCACGTTGACATCCTCGAATACCTTGGGTTGGCCGACCTCGAAACGGCGGCATCCGTCGCCGGCGCCAGGTTCTACTACCTTTTCGACGACCTCGTCCTCCTCAACTGGGCCCTCGCCCTCTACGGCCTTGAATTTCTCCGAAACAAGGGGTTCAAACTCGTCCAACCGCCCTACATGCTTACCCGCAAAATCATGGAAGGAGTCGTCAGCTTCCAAGATTTCGAAGACATGCTCTACAAAGTCGAAGGAGAAGACCTCTACCTCATCGGAACGGCTGAACATCCGCTCGCGGGCCTGCATGCCGGAGAAATTCTCGACGGAAGAATTCTGCCGCTACGCTACGCCGGCGTAAGCCCCTGCTTCCGCAAAGAAGCGGGAGCCCATGGGAAAGACACCAAAGGAATTTTCCGTGTTCATCAGTTCGAAAAGGTCGAGCAGTTCAGCTTCACCAAGCCCTCCCAGTCATGGGAAGAGCACGAATTCCTCATCTCCAACGCGGAGGAAATTTACAGAAACCTCGGACTGCCCCACAGGGTTGTGAACATCTGCGTAGGCGAGCTCGGCCCCGTCGCGGCCAAAAAATACGACCTCGAAGTCTGGATGCCCGCCCAGCGGAAATACCGTGAACTCGTTTCATGCAGCAACTGCACAGATTACCAAGCCGTCGGGCTCGAAGTCCGGTACCGTGAAGCACCGCACGTCGAAGAAACCGAATTTGTCCACACCTTAAACAGCACGGCCATCGCGACCGAAAGAACCATCGTGGCAATCCTCGAAAACTACCAGACAAGAGACGGCTTCGTCGAAGTTCCCGCGGTGCTTCAGCCGTATCTTCACGGAATATCTGTTCTCAAGCCAGCCGCTCGATAGCTCCTAATACATGTTCCGCCAGGGCCGACGGGTTTTCCAGCTGGCTGGTTTCAGCGGTTCTCAGCAGATAACTTGTCGACGCCATGGAAAGAAGAACATCGGCTCCGGCTGAAACGAACCAAGTCACGAGGGCCGCGGCGTATCCGAAATATCCTTGTTTGAGAGGTTTGCCCAGCCAGTTGGCCCAAGCTTTGACGCCGTTGGACATGATGTCGACTTCGCCGACGACGTAGACGGGTGCGGCCAGTTTCCTGCAAAGTTCGTCGACGTCTTTGATGTATGAAGCATGTTTCTGCCCGAAATCTTCCAGTAGAGGTTTGTCGCTCCACATCACGTATATAGGGTTTACCATATATCCTGTCGGAGTAGTCAGGACGACTGGTTGGCTTCTGGGTAGGAAAGGTCTGATGGATAACGGGTTGACTTCCGACGAGACGAGGACGGCCCGTGATGAGGCGACGGCGTATCGTAGCTCCGTGTTTTCGACGAGCGTGTTCAGGTCGCAGAAGGCGGTGAAGCCTTTCAAAGACGTTAGTAGCTCTCGTGTTTTCGGTTCGGGCCCAGATTCGCCGAAGACGTAGGCCAGTCGAGACGATGAAAGCTTTGAACCACCTGTTCTCCTCAGCAGAAGCTTAAGCTGGCCAGGGCCCGCGAGAAACTCTGTTTCAGGTGGAATGCCTATCTTCTCGACGATGGTTTTGTCCCTGAATTTTTCGTGAACTGGCTTGAGTTTGTGTAGGGCCACGACCATGCTGGGTTGGAAAAAAATTTCACCGGCTGCTGTGTCGGGGTCGAGGCCCGTGGGGATGTCGACGGCTAAACGTAGGGCGGATGAGTTGTTTGCGAGGTTGACCGCTGTCCTATAGAGTTCGGGCAACTCTCCTTTCGCACCGGTTCCCAGTATCGCATCAACTATCGCTTCGGCTTCTTCGAAAAGAGCCGATAGTTCAAAAATTTGCCGCGGCTCTTGAACAACGATGAGCCGGACGGACGCCGTCATGTTTTTGACCGATTCGTAGTTGGCTCGGGCTTCTTCGGTTCTAATCTTCGCAGGGTCGGCGAGTAACAGAACCGACACGTTGGCCCCCATGCACGCCAGATGACGGGCGGCCGCCATCCCGTCGCCGCCGTTGTTGCCGGGCCCGCACAAAACCAACACCTTCCTTTTTTCCGGTTGGCCGAGAAAAGAAACAACCGCCCTCGCAACGGCCGCCCCCGCGTTTTCCATCAAAACAATCCTTTTAACACCCATAAACTCGGAATTTTCATCGACAACACCCATCATTTCAGATGTGATCGTGTCGGAAGCCAACTCAACTCGGTTTTCCGCGGTTTTTTATATAAAGATTACAAACTCGAGAACGCCAAACAATACGCACATATGTCGCGTAGGATGCGGACAGTCCGCAGGTTCCGCCGCGATATTTTCCAATCATTTAAATACAACGGAAGCACAAAAACATGGCGTGAAAAACGTTTCGAAAGCGTTGACCAGAACACAGGCTTTGGTCCTTGTGGCTGCGTTGGTTATCGTTGCCGTGGTCGGCGTCGGCGTGTTCACGATTTTCCTGCCGTCTACCCCTTCGACGGCAAGGGTCAGCGAAGTTCGGGTGGGTTTGGTGGAGCCGTTGAGCGGCGCTTACGCTGTTTTCGGGAATGAGGCTAAGATGGCCGCTGAGCTGATCGTTGAAGAGATAAACAGCAAAGGCGGAATATCGAGTCTCGGCGGTGCGAAGCTCCGGCTTTTCGTCGAGGACAGCAAGAGCACGGCTGATGGGGCGAGGCTTGCAGCTGAAAAGCTGGTTAATGTGGACGGGGTGAACGTCTTGATAGGCGCTTTCATCAGCGCCCACACGCTGACGATGTTGGATGTAACGGAGCCGAAAAAGGTTGTGGTGATGGCTGATGCTTTGGTCGACTATTTGACCGCAAGGGGATTCAAGTATATCGTCCGGCTTCCGCCGAAGGCCTCTGTCCACGGGGCGACGAGCGTCGATTTCGCCGTCGGTGTTTTCCGGCAGGCTGGCGCTAAGATACAGAGGCCCGTGATCGTCCACTTCGATGGGTTGTTCGGCGAAGTTACCGCTGACGGCGTCTACACACGGTTGAGAGACCTCGGAATAAGGCCTGTTGACAGAATCAAATATCCTACCGACATCACGGACATGTCGCCCATCATCGAAAGAATTAGGCAGGCCAACCCCGACATCGTCTTCATCGTCCCATACTACGCAGATTCGGTTCTCTTCGCCAAAGCCGTCAAGTCTCTGGGTTTGAAGGTCCAGTTCATAGCCGGTGCCGGTGGAACGGGCCTTTCCGACCCCGATTCGATTAAGGCGGCGGGCGACGCGACTGAGCTGATGACCAACACCTACAGCTACGACCCGTTCCTGCCCACCGAATACAACAAACAGCTCGTCCAACGTTTCCAAAGCAAGTACGGAAAACTTCCGACGGAAGCCGCAGGCATAATTTTCTACACGCTGTGGACTTTGAAGGAAGCTCTCGAGCTGAGTGGGAAAATGTTTCCCGACAAACCGCTTGACGGAGACAACTTGATGAAGGCTATGTTCGAGCTCGACCTCCGTAGCGGCCCAGCCGCTGAAACCTATCCGTCGGGAAGAATCAAACTCGGGCCGTCCGGCGACAACATCTACGCACAGGCCGTTGTCCTTCAGGTTCAGGGCGGTAAACCGGTTCTCGTCTACCCGTTCGAAAAAGCACAGACCAAGCCTCTGTTCCCAAGGCCTTAAATTCCATTTCAATTTTTTCTGCGTACGGTGTGTTAATTTGGTTGGGGCAGATTTCGGTGTTCAGCTCATTCAGGTGGTTGTTTTCGGGCTTATGCTCGGAGGCGTTTACGCCCTCGCCGCGATGGGGTTGTCGCTTCTGTTCGGTGTCGCCAACCTCATCAACTTCGCCCACGGCGAATACATCATGCTCGCCATGTACCTAACCTATTTTCTGTCCATCAGTTTGTTCGGCGACCCAGTTCTTTCACCTGTCCTGACCATCCCAATCTTCTTCGGAATCGGCGTCCTCACATACCTCGGAATATTCAAACGACTCGTTAAAGCACCGCCGTTATCCCAGATAGCCGCGACCGTCGGCATCGTGGTGCTTCTCCGAAACCTGGCCCTCACCGTATGGGCCGCCGAACCGAAAGCCCCGCCCTACACGGTTTTCGCTACATCGGTCAACGTCGGCCCCATTATCATCCCTCTCGACAAACTTCTCGCAACGGTCGTCAGCGTCTTCACGTTGGTGATATTGAACCAGTTTCTCGAAAAGTCGAAGCTGGGCATCGCCATGAAGGCCGCCGCCGACGACGTCGAAGCCGTTTCGCTTATGGGGGTTGACACGAGCCGTCTGTTTCTGCTGACGACGGGCATCAGCATGGCCTTGGTAGGGTTGTCGGGCTCTCTTATCATGACTTATCAAGCCGTCACCCCGACTTCGGGCCTTCTGTTCGGGCTTTTGACGTGGGCCATCGTAGCCCTCGCAGGCCTCGGAACGGTCAAAGGCATCTTCGCCGCATCGATAATCTTCGGACTCGCCGACAGCCTTGCTTCGGGCCTTTGGGACGCCCGAGGCCGTGAAATCGTTCTTTACGGATTGTTCATCCTGATTCTTTGGCTGAGGCCGAAAGGCTTGTTCGGAAGGCGGTGAAGATGAACCGAAAACTTTTCCCGCTTTTGCTCGCCGCTTTGGCCATGGTCTTACCCTTCATTCTCGGACTCAACGAATACTATCTCTTCCTCACCACGTTGATACTCCTTTACACATCCATCGTCGTCGCCTGGCAGCTTATCGGCGGATACGGCGGCCAGCTCGACCTCGGAGCCGGAGCCTACCACGGCCTCGGGGCAATCGTCACCGGTTACCTGATGGTCTACCACGGAATATCCGGCTGGCTGGGCTTGATAGTCAGCGGCTTCGCGGCGGCGGCCGTGGCCTTCGTAATAGGTTACCCCAGCTTCCGGTTCGGCATAAGAGAAGTCTGGTACGCCCTATCATCACTCGCCCTCGTCCTAATTCTCCAGAAAATATTCCTCCTCTGGACAGACGTCGCCGGCCCCTTAGAAAGGTACATCCCCTACGCCGAGTTCGACCCCTTCTTCATGAGGTCGGGGTACAAAATCTTCTACTACTACGTATCTCTCGCTTTGCTGGCAGCGACCTTCGTGATTGTCTACAGGGTGAGAAGAGGAAAGACAGGATTGTATCTTTTGAGCATCAGGGAGAATGAAGAAGCCGCTGAAATGCTGGGAGTCGACATCCGCAAATACAAACTCAGAGCTTTGATGATATACAGCTTCATAACAGCCATGACCGGCGGAATCTACACCAGCATGGTCGGATTCTATCACCCAACTCTTTTCGACAGCTGGATAAGCATCCAGACAGTAACCCTCGCCATCGCAGGCGGCCTGGGCCATTTCTGGGGCCCGCCGATACTATCCGTCATCCTACTATCCGTGCAGGAATACCTGAGGATCAGCGTGGGCGCCGTCGTCATCGGCCTCCATCAAGTCATCTTCGGAATCATCCTCGTTATGATAATTCTTTTCAAACCAGACGGAATCGGCCCGCTCATAGACTCAGTTTCAAAAAAGATGGGCCTTGCGAAACCGCAGCGCGTCAGCCGTTGACCAAGAGGTGATGCGTGATGAACGCTCTGGAAATTGAAAATGTTTCGAAACGTTTCGGAGCTTTGGCGGCCCTTCAGAACGTAACCATGGTGGTCAAGGAGAACGAAATCGTCGGCCTGATAGGCCCGAACGGCGCCGGCAAAACAACCCTCTTCAACGTCGTCACCGGGTTCCTCAAGCCAGACAGCGGCGTTGTCAGACTTTTTGGAGAAGACATCACCGGGTTGCAGCCCCATCAAGTGGCGGCCCGGGGAGCCGCGCGATGCTTCCAAATAGTCAAACCGTTTCTCGGCATGACGGTCGAAGAATCCGTCCTCGTCGGAGCCTACCTCAGGACGAGCGACTCAAAGCAGGCGGCTAAAAAAGCCGAGGACGCCATGAAAACCGTCGGCATAACCGAGCTAAGGGACAAATACGCCAAAGAGCTGAACACTCCTCAGCTGAAGCTTGTTGAGCTTGCGCGCGGGCTCGCAACCGAGCCAAAACTGCTCCTGCTCGACGAAGCTGTTTCAGGCCTCACGCCGGCCGAAGTTGACCAGATGGTTGCTTTGGTTAAACGCTTGAGCAAAGAGCGTAAGCTGACGGTTTTACTCGTCGAACACGTGATGAGGTTTGTGATGAACATCTCCGACCGTGTCTACGTTCTCAACTACGGTGAAGTCATCAGCGAAGGAAAGCCCGAGGAAGTCAGCAACGACGTCAAAGTCATCGAGGCTTATCTGGGCGTACGCAACACCGGAAAATCGAGGTGAACACGAAAGATGACGCTTCTCCAAACATCGCAGCTGAACGCCGGCTACTCAAAACTCCAAATACTCTGGAACGTCAACATCACGGTACATGAAAAATCCGTAACCGCCTTGATAGGCTCCAACGGAGCAGGCAAAACCACTTTGATAAAGGTGTTGTCGGGCCTGATTAAACCCTATTCGGGCAAAGTCTTCTTTAAAAACGCTGACATCACGGGCCTGCCTCCGCACCGCATCCGGCAGATGGGCCTTTCGGTCGTCCCCGAAGGAAGACGGCTTTTCCCCAACCTAACGGTCCGCGAAAACCTTCTGATGGGAGCGTACGCCATCAAAAACAATCAAGAACTTGAAGAGAGGATTGCTTGGGTCGAAGACCTTTTCCCCATTTTGAGGGAAAGAAGAAAGCAGCCGGCGAGACAGCTGAGCGGCGGCGAAGCCCAGATGCTCGCCATAGCGAGGGCGCTCATAACCAGCTCCGACCTCCTCGTCGTCGACGAACCGAGCAGCGGCCTAGCCCCCAAACTCGTCGAACTCATCTTCGACAAACTCGTCGAACTCAAGCAGAAAGGCTTCACATTCCTCGTCGTCGACCAGTTCGTCGAAAGGGCCCTCGCCATATGCGACCACGCCTACGTCATGGAAAACGGCCGAATAGCCATATCGGGAAAAAGGGAAGAAGTGCAGGAAAACGAACATCTGAAGAAACATTATCTCGGGCTTTAGCTGGGCCCGGTGGGATTCGAACCCACGGCCACCAGGTTATGAGCCTGGCGCTCTAACCTGGCTGAGCTA
>JANXEM010000031.1 GCA_025058435.1 Candidatus Caldarchaeum sp. | reverse complement strand
TTTCTTGAATAGACGGTAGAAACCTCCCACACAGGCTGAGACGGGATGAATTTCCCTTCCGCCGAGTAGTGCGACGATTTCGTTCCCGATTTTCTTGGCTTTGAGGGCTTTTTTCACGATTTCGGGATGTTTTTTCGCCATATGGAGGGCGTCGTCGTAGCCGAGGAAATCGGGTGCGTGAAGCAGGAACGCGTGCAGGAGATGGCTCTCAATCCATTCGCCACAGTAGAGAAGTCTTCTCAAGGCTCGGATTTGTGGGTCGATTCGGACTTCGAAAATTTTTTCCAACGCGTGGATGGAGCTCATCTGGTAGGCGACGGGGCAGATGCCGCAGATGCGGGCTGTTATGTCGGGGACGTCGTAGTACATCCTGCCCAGCAGGAATGCCTCGAACAGACGCGGCGGCTCGAAAATCTTCAGCTTAACGTCGACGACCTCGCCTTTCTTTGTCTTGATGTAGAGAGAGCCTTCACCTTCCACGCGGGCCAAGTAATCGACCTTGTAGGTTTTCTCCGTCACGACTCAGCCTCTACCTCCCTGAAACCGGGGGCCCATGCGTTGAAAAGCCGGAAAAATTTCACAACCTCCTCCTTGTTCACCCCCATCTCGTGGAACTTTTTCGAAAGCGACACGGTGTTGAGTGATTCTTTCGGGCCAAAACATCCGTAGCATCCCCTTCCGTAAGCGGGGCAGATTGCTCCACATCCCGCGTGTGTTACGGGCCCGAGGCATGGTATTCCATGCGCGACCATCACGCATACTGTTCCGTTGAGTTTGCATTCCATGCAGACGCTGTGGTTCATCACTTTAGGTGCTCTCCCATACGTGTAGGCCGACAGAACTTCATACAGCCGTTGCTTGCTGATGGGACAGCCCCGTAGCTCGTAATCGACCTCGACGTGGTATGAAACTGGCGTTGATTTGTCGAGTGTTTCGATGTATTCGGGTTTTGCGTAAACGTATTTCATGAATTCGTCGGAGCCTTTCCAGTTTCGGAGGGCCTGTATGCCTCCAGCGGTCGCACATGCTCCGATGGTTATGAGAAATCGGCTCTTTCTTCTCACCTGTTTAATCAGGTCGGCGTCGTGAGGTGTGGTGATGCTTCCCTCGACGAGGGCTATGTCGTAGGGGCCTTTAACGACGGCTTTTGTTGCTTCGGGGAAGTAGGCTATCTCGAATTTCTGGCCTATCGTGAGGAGCTCTTCTTCGAGGTCGAGAATGGTCAGCTGGCAGCCGTCGCACGAAGCAAACTTGAAAACAGCTATCTTAGGTCTTTTCGCCATGGCTCACAACTCCCTCCGGTCGAAGAAACGAGAGATCTCGCTGAACCTAAAAACCGCGCCGTCTTTGCAGACAAAATGAGGCCCGAACTGACAGTGGCCGCAAAGCCCCACGCCGCATTTCATGTTCCTTTCCATCGAAAGGAATATTCTGTGGTCGGGAACTCCTTGGTTCTTCAGCTCCAAGACGGTGTATTTCATCATGATTTCGGGCCCGCAGACCAAGGCGTAGGTTTTTTTGGGGTCGAGCCGGATGTTCCTGAAAAGTGTCGTGACGACTCCGATGTGGCCTCTCCATTTTTCGTCGCCTCGGTCGACCGTAACGAGAAGCTGGGTGTCGAGCCGGCTCCTCCAACGCTTCAGCTCTGTCTTGTATAGGAGTTCGGCGGGGCTGCGGGCTCCGTAGAGGATGAAGAACTGCCCGTATTTTTCCCGGTTTTCGATAACATGCCTTATCGCCTGCCTTAGAGGAGCCAAGCCGATTCCGCCGGCGACGACGATGACGTCATGGCCAACCGCCTCCTCGAGCGGCCATCCGACCCCAAAAGGTCCTCGCACGCCGATAGTGTCGTGTATGTTTTTACGGACGATGGCCTTCGTTACGGGCCCGACCGCCCGGACGGTGAAGAACACGGTGTTGTCGTCCGGCGTTTTTCCGCTGATGGAGATGGGTGCTTCACCAACACCGTAAATGTATAACATCACGAACTGTCCGGGAATAAAGCTGAACATGTTGTTGTTTCGAGGCCTTACTCCGATGGTGTAGGTGTCCGGGTTTTCTTTCGTCTTGGAAACGACTTTGAACCAGTTGAGCATGAAGGTGTTCAATCCATCGATTGTTTCGAGCTTCTGCACGACCGTCATTCGGGCTTCACCTCGGCCTTTCCGTAGACGTCCAGAAGCCTGAGCCGTGCCGCCTTCAACCTGTCTCCCACCGTTTCAACAATTTTCCTGTAGACTTCGCATCCGAAGCTTTTGTCCTCTCCAATCATCCGCAGTATCTTTTCGCTGTCGAAAGATATTGCCAAAGTGTTTTCAACAACCGTGGCGCCCGCGGTCTTTCGGTAAGGCGGCACAAGCGACGACCATCCCAGAACTTCGCCGGAGCCCACGGTCTCGAAACGGAATTCACCACGGCCCGGCACGTAGAAATGCAGGGCCACCATGCCATAGACGATGAGGTAGAGCTTGCGGTGGACGTCGTTTTCTTCGAAGATTTTCTGACCGGCCGTGAACCTCGAAAGGCTGGCGATGGATGCGAGGGCGTTCACCTTCTCTTCGGGAAGGCCTTTCGTGAAGGGATGGTCTTTCAACATGGTGACCAGTTCGACCCGACTCATTTCATAACCACCTCCGCCCTACGTATCTTGGCGGCCTCTTCCGTGATGTCTATTCCGACCGGACACCAAGTGATGCATCTTCCACATCCCACACATCCCATCATCCCAAACTGGTCAACCCACGTCGCAAGCTTGTGCAAAAACCACTGCCGGTACCTGCTCATCCTGCTCCCCCTTATCGAGCCGCCGTGAATGTAGGAAAAATCCGCGGTAAAGCACGAATCCATTCGCCGCCACCTCTCCACGTATCCGCCGTCCAAGAAAGTAACGTCCTCGACGATGTTGCAGAAGCAGGTCGGGCAGACGAGGGTGCAGTTGGCGCATGCCAGACATCTTTCCGCCACTTCGGAGAAAACCGGGCTTTCGACGTTGTCGTAAATCAGCTCCTTCAGCCTGTTGGTGTCGAGGCTTTTCCGGAACATGGATTTTCCTTTCTCGACCAGCTCGTCGGCCTCGTTCAACTCCTGTTCAGACGCGGGCCTCGCGCCGACTTTTTTGAGCAGGTTTTCGCCTTTTTCGCTTCCAACGTAGGCGACGAAATAATGTCCTCTGTCGCGGATAACTTCGGTCAAGCTGATGTCGTACCCCTTCAAGGCCTTCGGCCCCGTGTTCATCGACAGACAGAAACAGTTTTCACCCGGCTCCGTGCAATTGACCGCAACCACGAAGACGTTTCTTCTGTTCGATGCGTAGACGGGGTCGACGAAAGGCCCGTGCAGGAATATCTTATCGAATATCTGGAGGGCCGTTAGGTCGCAGCTCCGCATTCCTACGAAGGCCAGCTTATCCTTTCCGTTGTCGTGGAAGACGGTTCTTCCGTTCCTGTATATGGTCAAAAGCTTGCTCCGGGGCGGAATCAAAAATTTCTTGATTGACTGAGGGCCGACGAGAAACCCGAAGAAAGCGTTGTCGCCCCGTTTTTCAAGTCGATAAATTCCCGGGCCCTGACTGTCCTTCCATCCCCGAGGAAGCTCCGAAACCGACGAAATTTCATCCAACATCACGGCACCGTCCCGAACGACGGGCCCGACGACCACGTAGTCTTCTTTTCGGAGAAATTCTATAACCAGAGCCAGCGAAGACGTGTCGAGGTAATAGGCACTCCCTGAGCTGACCGTCATCCAGTCTCATCAATAGAATATACTTCATGGGTTATAAAGGTTAGAAATAGGAGATAATGACAGTCATTAGAGCTTCACAATTTCTCTATCCAGTATTGACTCAAGCTTGGATGCTAAATCCGAACCAAGAATTTCCTCTAAGCTGCTTCTTCCGGGTGTGGCGAAAACGGGGTCGAACGGTAAACTACCGAGCGTTTTTACGCCGAGCTCCCGGCAAGCTGCTTCGCAGAGCTCGCTAACTGTTCCCGATGACATGTTCTCCACAACCCCGAGAACGGGAAAAGAAACCGATTGAAGCAGCTTTATGACTCGGAAGGCGAACCTGATGGACAAGGACGTCGGAGTCGTAACCACCAACGCCGACCCTTTTCCCCTCAAGTAACGGCAAACGGCGAGGAGCTCGTCTCCCGAGCCGGGTGGAAGGTCGACCACGAGATAATCCAGCTTTCCGAAATCCGTCAAAGCCAGAACCTCTTTGACGACCTCCTCTTTCGCACCGCCGGATAGCGGAACAGGCAGGCCTTTGACAAGGAGGTCGAGGCTCATCACCTTAAGCCCGTCTACTTTGGGGGGAATCAGCCCGTCAGGGCCTTCGATAGGTGTTTCTTCGACGCCGAGTATGTAGCTGCACGAAGGGCCGTGTAAATCCAAATCCAGCAAGCCTGTTTCGTGTGACTTTGAAAGTAGAACCGCTGCGACGGAGGCGACCAAGCTTTTGCCCACGCCTCCTTTTCCACCAGTGACGACCAACGCTTTGTCGACCAGCGTTAGGCGGCGGCGGATTATTTCTTCGCGGTAGTCGAGTGGTTTACGAGACGACATCTTTCACCTCAACCCATCTTCCGGCGACGACGCGTAAATCCATGCTTCCGCAGCGGCTACATGTCGAATATGAGCTGATTAGGTCTGGTATGAAATGGACAACCTCCTTTTCGCTTTCGTCCAGTTTAGACGTGGCATCTTCGAAGGTCATGATGTTGCCGCAGATGCCGCAGACGATTTTGGCGGGCTCCGTTTCGACGGAGAACTCCACGCCCTTCAAATTAGATTTCTCCAAAAGGCCTCTGACCGCTTCAGCCAAGATTTCACGGTCCAGCATACTCAACTCGCCGACAACAACCCTAAACCGCCGCATGATCCGGCCAGACTCCAGCACATACCGCAAAACAGAGGCAACCACACCATCCGCAACCATGTATTCATGCATCAAACAAACATCAAACAATCAACAGATAAAGCCACCGGGCCCGGTGGGACTTGAACCCACGACCTCCGGCTCCGCAGGCCGACGCCCTATCCATTCTAGGCCACGGGCCCCTCATCAACAGCGTGTTGGTTGTTTTAAAAACCTTCGCAGTGACGGGGTCTGCGTTTACTATGTGTGAGACCATTAGGTACCGTAGCTGGTTTACTGGTCGGCAGTGTTTTCTGGATGACAAGTGCGAAGAAAAAGCAAGAAGCATTCTCCAGTTAATACGTTGAAAACATTTTCCGTTCTAGTCGACGGATGTCTTTTTAACTGAGCGGCCGCGAACTGGTGCCGGAAGATGTTCAACCTTTTCAGGAAAAAGAAGCAGGAGCCGCCAAAGCCCCCGTTCGACGAAAGGATTACCGAGATCGTGACTCGGTTGATGACGATTCAGAATAGGATGGATTCGAAGGCCCGGGCGATGCAGATGAGGGGTCGGGACCTATTCAATCAAGTGGTTCGTGCGAAGATGGAGAAAGATGAAGAGAGGGCCGCAGTTTACGCCAACGAGCTTTCTCAGCTGCGTAAAATGATGCATGCGACCGTTAGGAGTCAGGCCTCCCTCGAAGGTGTGGTGCTGCGGCTCGAGGCCGTGAAGGACTACAACGAAGTCCGTAAAGTGATTGGGCCTGTTGCGGCGGTTGTGATGGCTGTTCAAAAGGACGTCGGCGGAGTGATGCCGGAAATTTCCTACGGCCTCCGGGGAGTGCAGGACCTGCTCGAAGACCTTTCCGTCAGCGTCGGAACCGTTTCCGACACGTTCACCGGCTACAGCACGTCAGACCCAGAGGCCGAGGCCATTCTCCGGGAAGCGTCGGAGATAGCGGCACAGCGGCTGAAAAAGGAGATGCCCGACATCGAAGGAGGGCATTTCATAACCTAAATTAACGGGTTGAAACGCTTTCCAACAGGTTGACCGAAGAGGAGCGGCAGCTTCTGGAGCTGGGCTTTAAGCTCGGAGGCTCGAACATAATTTCGTCGCCGAAGGCCTACGAAAACAAGTGGACCCAAAGATGGCGGGAAGAACGTATCTTCGAAGCTTTTCCAGACCCTTCCAAGCCTAAGTTTTTCATCTGCGTCCCCTATTCATACCAGAACGGCCCACTTCATCTCGGTCACGGCTTCACTTTCACACGCGGCGACGTAATCGCCCGCTACAAAAGAATGAAAGGTTTCAACGTTTTGTTTCCGTGGGCTTGGCACTGGACCGGCGAAGCCGTGGCCGGAACCAGCGAGCGGCTTGCGAGAGGCGACGAAGCCGTCAGACGGATGCTTATACAGATAGACGGCGTCCCCGAAAGCCTTCTCAGCTACTTCACCCATCCCGAATTCATCTGCGCCTACTACACCGCCGAAAACAGGCATGTGGTGAACGCGATGGGCTGGTCGGCTGACTGGAGTAGAGAATTTTACACCACGAGCCTTCATCCATACTACAGCAAATTCATCGTCTGGCAGTATGAGGTTCTTCGAAGGAAGGGCCTGCTTGTCCAAGGTCGTCACCCAGTTGTATGGTGTCCAAAATGTCAGAGCGCGACGGGAGACCACGACAGGCTCCGGGGCGAAGGAATCTACCCAGAAGAATACACGATGGTGTATTTCACGATTGATGATATGAAGCTCGCAGCCGCGACGCTGAGGCCCGAAACAATATACGGTACGACAAACGTCTGGATTAACCCCGGGGGAAGATACGTTGTCGCCGAAAAGGACGGTGTCCGGCTGGTAATGAGCTATGAAGCGGTTCAAAAGCTTTCGGAACAGATGCCGGAACTCCGGATTGTCGGGGAAATCGACGTCAGAGAGCTTCTCGGAAAAAATGTGCAAACACCTTTGACGAAGGAACTGGTGCCGGTTTTGCCGGCGGATTTTGTCGACGTTTCCCTTGGGACTGGGGTGGTTTACAGCGTTCCGGCCCACGCCCCCTACGACTACGCCGCCGTCAAAGAGCTTCAGAAAAACCCTTCCAAACTTGTCGAAAAAGGCCTCGACCCAAAGCTTGTCCAAAAGATAGCGCCGAAAAAAGTCATTACGACGACGGGGTTGGGAGATTTTCCCGCGGTCGAAGCTGTGGAAAAGCTCGGTATAGAGAGTCAGATGGACGAACGTCTCGAAGATGTTACTAGGGACATTTATTCGAAGGAGTTTTATTCGGGGTTGATGGCTGTCGGCGAATTTCAGGGCCGGCCTGTTTCGGAGGCGCGGGAGCTTGTCATCGAAAAGCTGAAGCAGACGAAGAGCGGGGATGTTTTCTACGACCTTTCGGGGAAAGTTGTTTGCAGGTCTGGAGACGAATGCGTCGTCAAAATCGTGGAAGACCAGTGGTTCCTCAACTTCTCAAACCCGGAATGGAAGGCCAAGGTCAAAGAACATCTTTCACGGATGAATGTTTTTCCGGAGGCGGCGAAAACTTGGTTCTTAAACGTCGTGGACTGGCTTCGGGACTGGGCCTGCACGAGGAAGACGGGGCTTGGTACAACCCTTCCATGGGACTCTTCGTGGAAAATCGAAACATTAAGCGACTCAACCATCTATCCTGCGCTCTACACCATAAGCCGAACCCTCAACCAAAACATCGAAGCCGCCAAACACCTAAACAGCGACGCGTTCGACTTTATCTTCCTCGGAGTGGGTGACCGAGACGATGTCGCGGCGAAAAACGGGATAGAACCCGCTTTGCTCGAGTCGATGAGGGACGAATTCCTGTATTGGTACGGGGTTGACATGCGTGTTTCAGCGAAAGACCTCGTTCCCAACCATCTGACCTTCTACCTTTTCCATCACACCGGCATCTTCGACGAAAACCACTGGCCTTGGGGGATAAGTGTGAACGGGATGATCACCATCGAAGGCGAGAAGATGTCCAAAAGCCGCGGCAACTTCATAACCCTAAAACAGGCGGTGGCGAAACATGGAAGCGACGCCACCCGTCTCGCTCTTCTCCTCAGCGCGGAGGAACTCGACGACCCCGACTGGCGGGAAAAATCAGCGACCGAGGCGGAGCAGTTTGTCCAGAACTTTCTGGGAATTGTGCAGAGGGTTGTCGATGAGGCTGTCGACGATGAAGGCCCCGCCGATAGATGGCTGCTGGCCGCCGCCGATAGGAGTCTTGAAGTTGTTTCGCAGAATCTTGAGAAGGCGAAGACCCGTTCCGCATGCAGCGAAGCGGTTTACGGGATGTTGAACAACTGGAGATGGTATCTGAGGCGGAGCGGTGGGAAGGTGGCGAAGGCTGCGAAGGCCTTCGTCGAAAGATGGGCTTTGTTGCTTTCGCCTTTTGCTCCTTTTGCGGCTGAAGAAGCATGGGCCATCATGGGCAAGGATGGATACGTTTGTCTACAGAGCTGGCCGGGTAAATCGACTGGGCCTGAAGGGTTGGAGGCTCTGGTGTACGAGGGGATTCTCGAGGACTTGGTGGCTGATGTCCGCGAAGTTTTGAAAATCGTGAAAGGGAAGCCGGTCGAAATTAAGATGTTCATGGCTTCGGGATGGAAGAACGCCGCGGCCAGAGCGTTGATTGACCAAAGCCCTCCTTACGACTTGAAAGTCTTCAAAAATGAGAACGCCGAACTTTTCGGTAAAGGCCCTTCGGTGGTGGCGAAAATCGCTGAAAAGCTGCGGGAAACGGATGAAAAGGCCTGTAGCATGCAGGCCGGTGGTTCATCGGTCGCGTCGATTCTGAAAAACCTCCTCGACATGGAAAGCAGGCTTTTGGAAGATTGTTTGTCGATGATTGCTCAGGAAATCAAGGTTGCGACGAAGCTGCTTCGGGAAGAAGAGGCCGCGGGGGAGAAGGAAATTTCGAAGGCTAAACAGTCCATTCCGCTCAAGCCAGCCATCTATGTCGTGACCGAATGATGAGCGGAACCCGTCTGCTGTTTGTCATAATTTCGGGCCCTAACGAGATTGAAAAGGCGAGGCAGGGCCTCCGGGTTGCGAGAAACGCCGCTAAAGAAGGGCACGTTCGGGAGGTTAGGATGCTGTTCTTGGGCCCCGGCGCCGGCCTTCTCGACCCCGACAACCCCCATTACGAACTCGTGAAAAAATACGCATCAGAGATGAAGGAGGCGGGCGTCTACTTGGCTGTCTGCGCCGGCAACCTACGGGCCTACGGCCTATACGAAAAATTCGACAAATCCCTCTTCATCGCGGATGACTCCACAGCGGTCATAACGGAAGCGGCGATAAACAACTTTGTCATCATCACCTTCTAAAACTTTTTTACCCTCAAAACACTATTGTATACCGCAGATGGTCGCCGCGAAAAGCTTAGCAGTAGGAGTAGTTTTCCTCGTGGTCGGTCTCGTTGCCGGCATTTTCCTCAGCCCCATCATCCTGCCACCACCGGCGCCGCGGATAACGTCGATAAAATTCGTCCTCGACTGGGCCATCCAAGGGCCTCAAGCACCTTTCATCGTCGCCTTGGAGAAAGGGTATTTCGCGCAAGAAGGGCTTGCCGTGACGATGGACCGTGGCTACGGCTCGGCGGACGCCATAACGAAAGTGGCTTCTGGAGTGTATCAGATGGGTTATGGAAGCATCGACGCCCTCATCGAATTTAACGTCAAAAACCCGGGACAGGAGCTGGTCGCGGTCTACGTAGTCTTGAACAGCCCACCCTATTCCGTGCTGACGCTGAAAGCTAAAGGAATCAACTCGCCCAAAGACCTCGAAGGAAAGAAAATCGGCGCACCGGAAGGAGACGCGCCCAGACGTCTCTTCCCCGTCTTCGCCAAAGCCACGGGAATCGACCCCGCAAAGGTTACATGGGTGAGCATGTCTCCGCCTCTGCGCGAGCCCTCTCTCGTCCAAGGCGAAGTCGACGCGATAACCGGGTTCTATTTCACGGGATACCTCAACCTGCTGGCCCTGAAAGTCGACCCAGCCCAGATAACGGCCTTCAAATACAAAGACTTTGGGGTTGAACTCTACGGCAACGCAATAGTCGTCAGGAAAGACTTTATGCAGAACAACCCCGAAGCAGTCGCCAAATTCGTGAAAGCCGTGAACAAAGCCCTCAAAGAAGTCATCGCCGACCCGGACAAAGCAGCCGACTTTGTGAAGCTCCGCGACCCGTTGGTCGACCGCGAAGTCGAGCTTCAAAGACTCCGACTCGCCCTCGCCGACAACATCGTCACCGAAGAGGTCCGACGCAACGGCCTCGGCGCGGTTGACAAAGCACGTCTCGAAAGAACCATCAAAGCCGTGGTCGAAGCTTTCAAGCTGCCTCGGACGCCCAGCGTCGACGAAGTTTTCACGGACCGGTTCCTTCCACCACGGGAAGAACGCACCATCTAAACACCCCATTTTTTCTTTGAAAGTTTATAAATAGATAGAACATTCGAATCTGCGTATGTCGGTTGTAAGAACTGCCGTGGTATTTTTGGTTGTCGGGCTAGCGATTGGAATTTTCGCCGGCACGTTCATCAACCCCGCTCCAAGACCACAGCTCGTCTCTGTGAAGTTCGTTTTGGACTGGGCTATTTCAGGGCCTCAGGCACCGTTCATCGTGGCCCTTGAAAAGGGATATTTCGCGCAGGAAGGGCTCGCCGTCACCATGGACAGGGGCTATGGCTCGGCGGACGCCGTAACTAAGGTAGCTTCGGGAGTTTACCAGCTGGGCTACGGAAGCCTCGACGTGTTGATCGAATT